>NZ_ASWH01000001.1:667500-1005000 GCF_000407545.1 Enterococcus gilvus ATCC BAA-350
TTAATCATGATGTCGTAGGTTCGAGTCCTACTGCCGGAGTTTTCGAAGACAGCCTTTTATAGGTTGTCTTTTTTTATGTTTGAGCAAATTGTTTAATGGATTAAGGGAATAGTGCTATCCTCAAGGTGAGGTGAGGATAACTATGTATATGAAAATTTCAGATGAATTGGTAGAGCGACTAGGGAAATACAAAGACAGTCGAATCCTTTTGGACTTAGATGATGGTGTAGGGATGTACTCCAAGATGGGAAGCTGCGCATTGAACATCAGCTTCCGCTTATTGATCTTAGACAAAGACCAAGATTACTCAGACTATACAGTGAACGTTGAAAGCCCAATTGGGGAAATTCCAATCAAAGAACATTCAAAATTGTACTTGGAAGACGACATGTCCTTGGTTTTTGATCCACGGATGTCTTTGATCAAACTGAAAAGCCCTAGTGGTATGATTGATGGAAATGTCCAAATCATTGATTTACGCAAAAATAAGGAGTGAGCCTAAATGGCCCACTCCTTATTTAATTTGGTCTTTCTAAATCAATCGTATTAGCGATATGGCTGTAAGTAGTGCCAGCCAGACGTGCTGCTGGATCAAGGGAGATCGGGTCGATATACTCTTTTTCCGCATCAAAAACAGCTTCTTCAAACGAATAGTTCAAAACTTCCAGAATGAACAAATCACTGATCACGGTTCCTTCATGGTCGCTTACAGGAACATATTGATGAAGCCGAACTTCAAAGCGGATAGGAGCTTCCTGGATCGCTGGTACAGCGACTTCTTTGCTGTCTACAAGTGTAAGTCCGCTCTCGGCTAATTCACTTTCCTCAGCAGGCAGAGAAGCTGAGGAGTGGTTCATTTCGGATAGAACCGAGTCGTTCACCATATGGATCACGCCTTCTTTTTGTTGAAGGAGATTTCGTGCAGTGTCCTTCATCTGATGTTCTTTACGATTGATAGAAAGACTGACTAACGGTAGATCCTTCGCCACAACATTGAAATAGCTGAAGGGAGCGGCATTCACGACATTCGTTGTGTCATCGATCGTAGTGATCCAAGCGATCGGTCGCGGAATAACGCTGCCTGTCAGAAACTTATAATTTTGTTTTGTCGTTAGATCCTTTGCAGAGTAGAAGTACATAGCGCGCTCCTTATTTTCGTTTCTTATTTGCGTCAGAAGTATCGAAGGGGCGAACATACTCTTCGATTTCTTCTCGTTTTGATTGTAAATGAGGAGGCAATGACAAGATTTCACCTGCGTGATCGTAGGTCTCATCTTGCAAGAAACCAGGGCCATCGGTAGCTAGTTCAAATAAGACATTTGGTGCTGCCAGGAAGTATTCTGATTGGAAGTAGAAGCGGTCAACGAATCCTGAATTTGGAAATTCTAGGGCATTGATCTTTTCGATCCAGTCACGAAGCGCGTCATCATCAGCAACACGCAAGGCCAAGTGATGGACATTCCCATAGCCTTCCTGTGCTGGGATCATATCTGGCTGATCATCTACAAGGATCGTCGCACCATTTCCGCCTTCACCAACTTCAAATTGATGCAGACTTTCTTCAGCAGCAGTTTCTTTAAAGCCTAATAGGTTTTCTAAAACCAGTTTTAAGTGTTCGAATTTTGCCACGGTAACAATGGTTGGGCCTAAGCCGAAGATCGCGTGTTCAGCAGGAACATTTGAATTCTTCCAAGGTGTCCCGCCGGCAACGCCGTTATTTTTTTCGTCTGATACTAATTGGAACCATTGATCGTCGTAGTCTTGGAATTCTAAATATTTCTTTCCAAAGCGTTCTTTGATCTCGCCATGAGCAACTTCTTTTTCTGAGAAGCGTTGAGCCCAGAATGTCAATGAAGCGTCGGTCGGCACACGGAAACCAGTCCGTGAAATACTATTCGTCCCTTTGCTTCCCTTTGGAATTTGTGGGAAATCAAAGAAGGTCATATCCGTCCCGGGCGCACCAGAATCATCTGTAAAATAAAGGTGATAGGTTTCGATGTCGTCTTGATTGACTGTTTTTTTAATCATGCGCAAGCCTAAAATATCTGTAAAAAAGCGATAATTTTTTTCGGCGCTGGAAGTCATTGCTGTTACGTGGTGTAATCCGCGAATTTGTGTATCCATAATTTATTCCTCCTAAACTCTTACTAAAAGTAAGTTTATTGGAAAGCTGATTTTTTAGCAAGAATAATGCCTCGACTTGATAATTTTCCAAGGAATCAGTAGGATAGAAACAGGAGGTAGACGATGAAAAAAATTGTATTATTTGATTTAGATGGCACGTTGACCGATTCAAGTGAAGGCATTTTGAACAGCATTCGCTACATGTTGGAGAAAAAGGGCTTGGCTATTTCTGACACGGAGACACTGCGCAGCTTTATTGGTCCTCCTTTGGCCGATTCATTGAAGGCGCTTTACGACATTTCAGAAGCTGAAGCGCAAGAAGCTGTTGAAAGCTACCGTGAGTATTACGCTGATCAGGGAATCAAACAATTAACGGTGTATCCTGGTGTGGAAAAGCTGCTGACGGATTTGTCAGAGGACTATTCTTTAGCGATCGCGACGTCAAAGCCTGAATTTTTTGCTGAACAGGTGATCGAGAACACGGGATTGACGAAGTATTTTACTGGAATTTTTGGTGCAGACCTGGCGGGAGACCGTTCAAAAAAAGCTGACGTGATCACGTACGCATTAGAGCAATTAGAAGGAGATACGGCGGTGATGGTCGGGGATCGGAAATTTGATATTTTAGGTGCCAAGGACAATCAGTTGAAGAGCATCGGTGTGCTGTATGGCTTCGGGGATCGGCAGGAATTAGCGGAAGCAGGGGCGGATCTTCTTGTAGAGAAGGCGTTGGAGATTCCTCTCGCCCTTCAAAGATTGTTTTAAGCAACTTCTACAGAAAAAGGACGTTGAAAACAAAAAAAATCCCTCAAGCGAGGGATTTTTTGATCAATTATTCGACTTAGTACCAGCCGTTTGCTTGCCAGAATGCTTGTGCGCCTTCCCATGAACCATAGCGAGAAGTGACATATTGATCCGCAACACGTTCTTGGTTTGCAGCAGAGTAGTCACCATTTAAGTATGAAGCAGATAATTGGTAACGTCCAATGTATTGACCGTTTGTTGCAGTGTAAGAACCGCTAGATTCGCGTTGTGCGATCCATTCTTTTGCTGAGCTTGTACTTGCTGGAGCTGAAGCTTCTGCAGCAGGAGCCGCTGGTTGTTGTGCTTGTTGTACAGGAGCAGCAGCCGGTTGTGCTGGCGCTTCTTGAACAGGTGCTTGTTGTGCAGGTGCAGGAGCTGCTTGTTCTTGAACAGGAGCAACAGTAGTATTGCCTTTTGCATCTGTGTCGATCGTCAAGTTTTGTCCTTCAAAGATCATATCAACGTTAGAGATGTTGTTTTCACTAGCAATTGAATGAACCAAGCTGTTATCGCCTGCAAATTTGATTGAGATTTTTGATAACGTATCACCTGATTGAACAGTGTAATTTTCAGCTGCATGTGCATCGTTTGTTCCTAGTGCAAATACTGCACCGGCTGTTAGTAAAGTTGTAAGTACAAGAGTTTTTCCAAATTTCATTATGTAAATTCCTCCAAAAAAGTTTTTAATGTCATCAGTCATTTCGACTACGAGACTTACTTTACCATCCTTCTTCATGTCGTGGGTTATAAACCAGTGACAAGAGGTTACAAGGAAATGTAGAAATGTAACAAAACATGGAAAAAAGGGGCCTTTTGAAATACTTAATCTCTATTAAGAATGTCTGAATCCCTATGAGGGACAAGGGATTTGCGAGGTGTTTTTCAGGGGGGATAGATGTAAGCGCTGATAAAAGTTGCAATGTTGACACTCCGTTGTAAAGAATCAGACGATTGTAGGAGCGAAAATCTCGGAAAAACGACGGATTATTTCTTAAGAAAAGGTAAATGATAGACAAAACGAGGTGAAACATGGCCATTACGATAAAAGAAATTGCCCGTCTGGCGGGTGTCTCCGTGACGACGGTCTCTCAGATCCTTAATCAGAAGGGGGGACGCTTCAGCGAAGCAACCAAACAGCGGGTCTTAACGGTGATCGAAGAGCAAAACTATTCGCCAAATTATTTTGCTTCAAATATCATTGCAAAAAAATCAAAGACGATCGGTGTGATCGTTCCTGATTTTTCAGAACAATTTGCTTCGGCGATCGTCAGAGAGATCAAACGACACTTGGAAGAGCAAGGGTACTATTTGATCATTTGCGAATCGGATCATGAGTTCGAGAAGGAACAGGTGCTGCTGGAGCAGTTGGCGAAGATCGCTGTGGAGGGAATTATTCTCTTTACGCCCAATCTATACGATCAGGATCAACGAATCCACAAAGGTCGCTACCAGGAGATCCCAGTTGTTTTTGCGGATAGGGGACTCAATGAAGGCTATTACGGGACAGTGAAGATCGATGAATTTTCAGGAGTCTATCGGGCCCTCGAGTGGCTGATCGGAGATGGGCATCGCAGGATCGGCCTTCTGATGGATGATGCAGAGCACTATCATTTAGCGGAACGATTTGACGCATATAGACAGGCGCTGCAGGATCATCAGCTTATAATAGAAGAAACACACATCAAACAGATGCCTTTGACGATCGAAGGCGGGTATAAAGGCGCTACTGAATTGCTGAGGGAGACAGAGGTGAGTGCGATCTTCTGCTGCGATGATATGTTAGCGATTGGGTGTTACCAAGCCGTGTTTGATAGTGGCAGAATGTTGGATCAGGAAATTACGGTGGTAGGCTTCGATGGCGGAGAAGTGACGCAGATCGTTCGGCCAAAAATAAGGAGTGTCCGTCAGCCTTATAAAGAATTAGGAAATGCTTATGCGGACAAGATTCGAATGGCGATCCAACAGCCAGATCGCCAAATGGATGACCGGTTGTTCCATGTAAGCTTTGACCCAGAATAAGCAATGAGAGTAGAGAAGCATTTGCGTCAGAGCAAATGCTTTTTTGTTATGAAAAAATTACTTTCCCTATAAATCTAGACGAATATTAGTGAAATAGTTCGGTGAATAAGGGGGTGTTCTTGTAATTTCTCTATTTTTAACAAAAAAAGCTCAATTTTTTAAGCAATATGGGTTAATTCTTTGGTAGAATATTGGGAGATAAAATGAATTCTTTTTGGCCTTCAGGGTATAGGGGAAAAGAATGATGATGGAAAAGTGGGGGAGCGTTTTTGAAAAGGGTTGGGGAAGTATTTTTTGCGATTGGAACAAGGAAACTCATCATTATTGGTTTGTTGCTTTTATTGGGAGTGGTCAGTTTTTACTCCTACAAGAGTGTGTATTACGCGGAACGGTTGCTGCCTAAGACAAAAGTAAACGCGATCGATGTTGGCGGACTGACTGTGGAGCAGGCGAATGAAAAAATCACGAAAGAGCTGACAGAGGCCCCTTTCGCGATTCGTTTAGACAAGCATTTGTGGAGGGAACTTAAGCGCAGCGATTATGGGTGGTCTAAAGATCATCGAGAGGCGCTCAAACGGCTGAAACAGGAGCAAAGTCCATTTGCATGGGGCCTGAGCGGATTTGCAAAGCATCAGTACCAGCTGCCGAACACCTTTGACCGTGGGCAGGTGGAACAATTAGTGGAGGCGTTGAGAATGACGCTTCTAGAAAAAAATGTGACGCGGATTCCGACGAAAAATGCTAGGATCGAGTGGCAGAATGGGGCATTTAAAATCGTTCCAGAAGAACAAGGGAACACTTTTGACATTGATGCTGTGCAGAATGCTGTAAAACGCGGCTTGGAAGAAGGCCAGTCGTCAGTAGATGCGGAAAAGTATTATGCTCGGCCGATCATGACAAAAAAGGACGGCACGTTAAAGAAGCAACAGGAAAAATTAAATCAGTTTACTAAAATGAAAGCGTCTTACAGGATCAATGGTAAGTCCATCGCCCTTTCTAATGAGGAACTCAGCAGCTGGCTGACCACGAACGAGAATGGAGAAGTGCAGATCGATCAAGAAAAGGTCACGCGTTTTGTGACCAAGCTAAACGCAGACTATAATACCCAGGAGAATCCGACACCCTTCACTAGTACAAAACGAGGTGAGGTCTCTGTACCTATGGGAATCTATGGCTGGTCTATCGACATTCCTGCGGAGGTCCAAGCCTTGAGCGGGGAGATTTTAAAAGGGAAAAATTTTGATCGCACGCCGATCGTGACTGGCGATGCACCAACAGTCCAAGCCGGCATCGGCAATACGTATGTAGAAGTCGATCTGCAAAACCAATATATGTGGTATTACAAAGAGGGCAAGGTCCAGCTAGAAACAGATATTGTCAGCGGGAAGCCATCCACACCAACACCGCCTGGGGTAAATTATGTGACGAGCAAATCAACGGATCAAGTCCTGCGGGGCTTGAATGAGGACGGCTCCAAGTACGCCAGTCCTGTACGCTATTGGATGCCGATCGACCGGACAGGCGTAGGCATTCATGATTCTGATTGGCAGTATGCGTATGGCGGAGATCTCTGGCTATACCGAGGGTCTCACGGGTGTATCAACACGCCGCCAGCTAAAATGGATGAACTTTATCCGATTTTGGAGACAGGAACCCCTGTCGTCGTTTTCTAATAGAACAGGAACAAGCATCAGAAAAAAATTCTGGTGCTTTTTTTTGTTTAAAGTCGTTTTATTCCCCTAGAATTTTGCGGGATAAAAACAAGTGATCGGCTTGAGACCAGCAAACAGATAACTGTCACTGACCAAAATAGGACGCTTCTTTCATAGAGAAGAAGCGTCCTATTTTTTCTTTGTGGAGGGAAGCTATTCAAAAAAATGACGCATAAAACGACACGATCCAAAAAGCAAGGCACGTGATTAACTGTAAAATCATCCTTATAAATAGACGAAAACAGAGAGGTTAAAATAACTGATAAACAATCGATAGACAAATGAATACCGAGGGAGCCAGTTATTATGAGCGTTGCCGTTTTCGTTTATGAACAGCCTAAAGGGCTAAAAAAGATACTCAATAAAGGAAAGAAGGAAAACACATGTGTACGACAGTTTTAGTAGGAAAAAAAGCATCACGTACAGGATCAACAATGATCGCGAGAAATTGCGATACCGAGGCACCGATCCAGCCAGTGAAGTTTGTTCAAGTAGAGGAAAATGCGGTTACTAGCGGAACCTTCCACTCTGTGATCACTCATTTTTCTGAAGCGTATCCTGAGCAGGCGTTGGGCTATCAAATGATCCCATTTGTTGAACAAGAAACGCTAGGCATTTTTGGCGAGGCAGGAATCAATTCATTGAATGTTGCCATGAGCTCGACAGAAAGTATTTTCGGCAATCCCTTCGTATTGGCTGCCGATCCATTTACAGAGGAAGGCTTAGGAGAAGATGCACTGTTAACGATGGTGCTCCCTTATATCACTTCCGCAAGAGAAGGCGTTGAATACGTCGGGAAACTCATCGAAAAGCACGGTTCCCACGAAGGAAACGGGATCATCTTCAGCGACAAGGACGACATCTGGTATATGGAGATTCCTTGCGGGCATCATTGGGTCGCACAACGTATCCCTGATGACCATTGCGCAGTCATCGCGAACCAATCGATCATTGAAACGGTAGATTTTGAAGACGAGGCGAATTTCATGCATTCAGCAAACATTCGCACCTTCGTAGAGACCCACGCGCTGAACCCTGAAGACGACACCTTCAATTTCAGACAGATCTTTGGGACGAGCAATTTGCAGGATCGCAAGTACAATACCGCCAGAGTATGGTATGGACAGAAAATTTTAGGCAAAGAGAATGCCAGTCCGACAGCCGATGATATGCCATTTACATTCGAACCGGCTCATCGATTAACAGTGGATGATGTCGGTCGTGTTCTAAGCTCTCACTTCGATGAAACGATCTATGACCCATTCAGTAAAGGCGACGAGCAGGCGGCACACGCTTTCCGACCTATTTCGATGAATCGTACCGCTGAATCTCATATCCTGGAAATTCGAAACAATGTAGACCCTGAGTTCGCCGCATTGTTTTGGTTGAACAGCGGACCTACAGCATTTAATCCCTATGTTCCTTTTTATGCCAACAGTAAGGATACCTCATCTCTTTACAATGAGACGAGTCTGACCTTTGACAGCAATCAAGCCTACTGGCGCGCACGTTTGCTCGCTGTTTTAGTTGAGAGAGACTATGACAAACTTGCCTTCTTGAACTTTGGCTATTTAACGAGTGCGAAAGAACTGGCGCATCAGTTGATTTTAGCCAGCGATCAAGAAGCAGAGAACTATACTGGCGAGGAACGCAAAGACTTTTTGACTGCGTGCAATGAGAAGCATGCGAAAAAAATGAACCAGCTTGCGTTGGATCATATTGGTGCGTTGGTGGAGCAAGGCTTGGGCTTATCGGCATTGACCTATGACATTACGAAGGACATTTAAAATGGACAGAAAGGAGTTGAACAGCAATGGAACACAATCATGGGGCCATTCAAAAGGGAACCACAGCACCCAATGCGACCGTTTCTGATGGCACTACTGGAAAAAAGACACTCTCTAAAATTACTTTGACGACGTTTATCGGGCTGACCTTTGCCTTGGTCGCGGGGCCTTATTATTCTACCTTGACGGCGACCGGCTGGAATATGTTTTTATACATGGCGATCGCCACGATCGGCTTTGCCCTTCCTATCGCACTGATTTCAGGCGAATTTGGAACGACCTTCCCTGGAAGAGGGGGCCCAGAGCTTTGGGTCAAAAATACGCTCGGTCCTAAATGGGGCTTTGTCACCTCCTGGCTGATCTGGATGTCGATGATTCCCGCGATGCTGGTGGTGGGTACAGGCTTTGCGCCAACCGTTGCTCTGCTGATCGGGAAGAAAGAATTGGTCGAAAACCCGATCTATACCTTGGGCGTCATTTTGGTCTTGGTTTGGACCATGACGCTATTGAATCTAAAATTCGATATGGCAAAAATCAATGGGAAATTCGGCATATGGCTTGGTTTTTACATCCCAGTGGTCATGCTATTCGGGCTCGGATTGTACACATTCATCAAATTCGGCTTTAATGCCGACAGTATCTTAGGTAGCTTTGAACCGTCTAAGTTAGTACCTAAGTCGCTGACTAGCGGCTCAGGAATGTACTTCAGCGGAGTTATATTTATCTTTTTAGGGATCGAGATGTCCTCTGTATTTATTACGCGGTTAAGAAAACCGTCGGGTCAATACGCAAAAGGCGTCATCATTGCACTGGTCCTTTTAGCGATTCTCTCATTGTGTAACGCCTTCTTTGTGGCAAATGTGATTCCTAAGGGAGATATCCAGTTGAACAACACGGTCCAACCGTTGCAAATTTTTGCGGAACGTCTAGGCTTGCCTTACATTCTCGTCCAATTGTTCTGTTTAATGTCGATCATCAGTGTGTTGACGAATATGTCTACTTGGTTCGTCAGTGCCTCTAAAACCATGACACAAAGTGCGCTGAATGGTGATTTTCCACCTAAATTGAAATTTTGGAAAACCAATAAATTCAATGCGTGCCCGTCGCTATTGATCGTGCAAGCAGCAGCGATCTCACTATTGTCGGTCGCCTACGCTGTGATCCCCGGGATCAATACAGTCTTTATCATCATCACCAACAGCGGGACCGTCTTGTATTGTCTGGCCTACAGCTTGATGACGATTGGCTATATCAGCATGAGACGACAGGATAAAAATCAAGACCATCCTTTCCGTGTCGGGAAAAAAGGCAATCATTTGGCTTACATGGTGTCCTTTTTACTTCTAGCAACCATTGTTTTTGCGCTTGTTATCACGTTTATGAACAATAGCTTGCTGAATCTAGTATTTGTAGTGATCTTTACGGGCATCTTCTTCATGGTTCCTTTGTTCATTTATCGAAACAGGAAAGAAAGCTGGAAAATGCCCTCCAGCCAAAAGGAAACAAAAAGTTAACGCCAGAATGAGCGCTTTAGAAATTGTAAAACACAAAGCGCTCGTTCTTATAGATTGGAGGATTTAAAATGGCGACAACAAATAGTCCGCTCGCAAAGAGCAGCGGCACAGCGGCGGCCACGAGCAAAAGCAAATTGTCTTTTCTATCGATCTACTTTCTAGGAATCAATGCGATCGTTGGCTCAGGAGCATTTCTTTTGCCGCAAGAGATATACCAACGAGTGGGCGTGATGAGTGTCTTAGTCATCCTGTGTGCGGCAATGACAGTCAGCATGATCGCCTTATGTTATGCCGATCTATCCAGCCGATTTTCTGGCTCAGGGGCAGCATGGCTTTACTCGTATAATGCATTCGGTAAATTTACCGGCTTTCAAATCGGCTTGTTTTCATGGTTCTTAGGTTGTTTGACCTTGTCCGCGGAATCTGTAGCCTTGCTTAGAACACTGAAAAATCTCTTTCCGCAATTGGATAATGGGATCGTAAAAATTTTGTTTCCGGTCACGTTGATCACGATACTGGCGATCATTAATTTATTTGGTACGTCGCTCGTCAAATTCATCAACGGGATCTCATCCGTCTTCAAAATTTTTATTGTTCTATTCTTCATAGTTTTAGGAGCATTTTTCATGCATAAAACAAACTTCACACCGATCGTACCAAGCACAGTTACAAATACGAAAAGCTTTGTCGGTCATTTCGGGTCCGCATTTAGTGTTGTTTTTTATATGTTCAGCGGGTTTTCATTTATACCTGTTGCAGCAGCGCAAATGAACAATCCCGAAAAAAATATTCCTAAAGCATTGATTTATGTGATGGCGAGTGTCACCGTCTTGTACACACTCGTTCAAACGATCGCTATCGGAATCTTAGGGACAACGATCGTGAAGTACGATGTCCCGATTGCAGAAGCAATGAAGATCGGTGTCGGTCATTGGGCCTATGCCATCATCATCTTAGGGATGATCCTGTCGATCTTTGGTGTCGCCTTCGCTGTATCCTTCAGCACACCGGCACTGGCTGCGTCATTAGCAGAAGAGCACCATTTATTGCCAAGTTCTATTGGAAAGAAAAATAAATACGGTGCCCCTTATGTGGCAGTGATCGTAACATCCGTGATCAGTATTTTTGCAACACAATGCAGCTATATCTTCTTAGTATCCTGCATCGTGTTAGCATCATTTATCCAATATGTACCATCGATTCTAGCGGTCATCAAATTCAAGAAGACGAAACAATTTCCAAATAATGGCTTCAGCCTAAAGGGCGGCTATGTCGTTCCTATTTTGGCCTTGGTCATCTCAATGTATTTATTGACGAATTTTAACTTAAAAGTTCTATTAGTGATGTTGGCCGTATTCATACTAGGTGTCATTATCTATGTCACAAAAATCAAAGGCGCTGAGAACGAACAAGCAGCCAATTAAAAAAGCACGTAACCACAAAAAAATATCATTTAAAAAAAATGAATAGAGGAGAATGATTAACATGAAAGCAACGAAACAATTAGGATTAGCAGCAGCAACTTTAGGAATGATCGTATTATTAGGAGCCTGCGGGCGAACAGAAGAAAGCGGCACGATCGTCGGCGGTTCCGGCTCAGAGGAAGTCTACACTGATTCTTCAGGCGACGAGGCAGTCGTCGGGGAAGAGACGTTAAAAGATGACGGCTACTTCAAACAAGTCGTAACAGAAGGGATCGATCCAAAGGTAAAGGATATCGTGTCCTATGATACACAGTTCAGCAATTCAGATTGGGACAAGATCACCTTCGATGTCGACCATGCGAAAATAGTCACGGTCAAAGACTTTAAAGATGAAAAAGGAGATACCTATAAAACCTTGCTCTCCTTGAAGTATAAATTAGACATTGAAGATACCTCGGACAAATACATCATGCCTGATAAAGCGGAAGTTGAATTAGCAGATGGCAAAAAAGTCAGCGCCGATTTCTTTATGGATATTTTCGATGACGAATTCTCAACGACAGATGCCCACAAAGATGGCTTCATTCACTTCAAGATCAAAGACGAAGAAAAAATCAGGGAAATCAAAGCTGTGGATGTGACATTCCGTGCAAAAACAGATAACAACCACGAAACGACTCATACGTATAAAA
Organism: Enterococcus gilvus ATCC BAA-350; assembly: GCF_000407545.1. Lineage (NCBI taxonomy): Bacteria > Bacillati > Bacillota > Bacilli > Lactobacillales > Enterococcaceae > Enterococcus > Enterococcus gilvus. Next base: position 679,577 of record NZ_ASWH01000001.1, read on the forward strand.
TTGATTTCCCATTAGAAGCAGAAGAATAAGCAGGTAAGCATCAATTAAATCGAGTCAAAACAAAAAGCCGTTGGTTCAGCGGCTTTTTGTTTTGGGCTTCATTTCGAACCAACTGGTATTAGATTTTCTCGCATAATTTCTATGAGCAGAAAAAAGAAGCCGCTTCTATTGATTGATTCCTAAAAATAGGTACCCTGCTAATCGTTGGTATAAAGGGGTTTTTAATTTTACGAATGATAAATCGATTATTATTGTTGACAGACCTAAAAAAACCACCTTACTATTGGTTTGTGGTTATAACCAGTTGCGAAGAGGAGAATCCCATGGAAAATTCTTTTAAAAACAAAGCTTTGTACTATCAACTCGTAGATCTATTAAAAGAGCGGATGGAGGCCAGCATGATCCCTCATGACAAGCTGCCTTCAGAACGAGAATTGACAGCACACTACGGTGTCAGTCGGACGACGGTCCGTTTGGCTCTGCAAGAGCTAGAACGCACCGGATTTATTTATCGACGTCATGGAAAAGGGACCTTTGTTTCTGACATCAGAAAAGACGCAGCCGACTTAGCGGGCGCCTACAGCTTTACGGAACAGATGAAAAGCTTAGGGAGAAATCCTGAGACGAGAATCTTATCCTTTGAAAAGATCGAAGCAGATAAGTTCATTGCGCAGCATCTCAATCTTTCCTTAGGAGAGGCCGTTTTTAAGTTGAGTCGTTTACGAATCGCAGACCGTGAGCCGTTAATGATCGAAGATACCTATTTACCAGTCAAATTCTTTTTAGCATTAGACGATTCACTTTTGCGCAGCAAGCCTTTGTACGATCTTTTTTCAGAAGATTTTGATCAGACGGTCCGTCTGGCGGATGAAGAATTGTACGCCAGTCTTGCTTCAAAGGAGGATGCAAAACAATTGATGATCCCTGTAGGCGCACCTGTCCTGCATTTAGCCCGACAGACCTACAATATGAAAAATGAACGTATTGAATTCACACTGAGTGTTGCCCGTGCGGATCAATTCCATTATCAGATCCGCCATATTCGAAAGAGTTAGGAGAGAATGAATCGATGTTTACAGTAGAAAAAGACAAATTGGAACAGATGGGTGCTGAGATCACGACACGTGAGATTCGCCAGCAGCCAGAGCTTTGGGAGGAGACCCTTCACCTCTATCAGGAGGCGCAAGCCGCGTTAGAAGAATTTCTTGCCGCAGTAAAAGCAAACGCTCAAGGGAAACGAACACGAGTGATCTTCACTGGTGCAGGGACTTCCCAATATGTCGGTGACACCGTGGTTCCATACCTGCGGAAACATGGCAATGTCCAACACTTCAGCTTTGAAAGCATCGGCACCACCGATATCGTGGCAGAGCCGTTGGAATATTTGATCAAAGAAGAGCCGACGTTGCTTGTGTCCTTTGCCAGAAGCGGGAACAGTCCTGAAAGCTTGGCGGCTGTTGAAATCGCTGATCAAGTGGTCGATACGATCCATCATTTAGCGATCACCTGTGCCGAAGAAGGAAAGCTGGCTCAGCTCAGCGAAGAAGCAGAGAACAGCTTCTTATTCTTGATGCCTGAACGCTCAAATGATGACGGCTTCGCCATGACAGGCAGCTTTTCTTGTATGACCCTTGGCGCCTTGCTGACCTTTGACCAAACCGCATTATCCGAGAAGCAAACGTATGTCCAAGCCTTGAGCCGCATGGGGAGCGAAGTGATCGCTCGTGAAGAGGAGCTCGCGACCCTTGTAGGACTCGAGTTCGATCGAATCGTTTACGTTGGTTCTGGAAGTCTCGCTGGTTTGACCCGCGAAGCGCAGTTGAAAATACTAGAATTGACGGCTGGGAAAATCGCGACTGTTTTTGATTCTTCCATGGGCTTTCGTCATGGACCAAAATCCTTCATCAATGAAAAGACGCTGATGTTCGGATTTGTGAATAATGATCCCTATACACGCGACTATGACTTGGATGTCTTAGAGGAAGTACACGGAGATGAAATCGCTATCAGTGTATTAGCCATCACGCAGCCTGGAGAGCGGAATTTCTCAGGTGACAAATTTGAGTTTGCTTCTGCGGCAGAACGCTTGCCGGATGGTTACCTAGCGTTAGGCTATATCATGGTGGCCCAGACGGTCGCACTATTGACCTCTGTCAAAGTAGCAAACAAACCGGATACACCATCGCCTACAGGAACTGTGAATCGTGTGGTAAAAGGCGTTACGATCCATGAATACAAGTAGAGAAGAACGGGGAGGAAAACGATGCTTACACTGACCAAAGGAAAAAAGGCGGCAATGGACCGCTTATCAACAAAAGAGGGCGTAATCAGCGCGTTGGCGATCGACCAACGAGGCGCTTTAAAGAAAATGATCAAGGCATTAGACGTAGAACCAACAGATGCACACATTGAAGCGTTTAAGGCGTTGGTTTCCAGTGAACTGACTCCGTATGCGTCCTCGATCCTTCTAGATCCTGAATACGGATTGCCCGCTGCAAAGGCTCGCTATAAAGATGCCGGCTTGCTGCTGGCCTATGAAAAAACAGGATACGACGCAGAAACACCCGGCCGTTTGCCGGATTTATTGTCGGATTGGTCGGTTTTACGGCTGAAAGAGCAAGGGGCCGATGCGATAAAATTCTTGCTTTACTATGACATTGATGAAGACGCAGCCATCAACCAGCAAAAGCACCGGTTCATTGAACGCTTAGGCAGTGAGTGCGCGCAAGAAGACATACCTTTTTACTTAGAATTGGTCTCTTATGACGCACAAAATGAAGATGCCGGATCACTGGCTTATGCAAAAATCAAGCCTCATAAAGTCAATGAGATGATGAAGGAATTTTCAAAGCCGCAATACAAGGTAGATGTATTGAAAGTCGAAGTGCCTGTCAATATGAACTACGTTGAAGGCTATGGAACAGGCGAGACTGCCTATTCTAAGGAAGAAGCCGCAAACTACTTCCTTGAACAAAGCCAAGCAACAGACTTGCCATTTATTTTCTTAAGTGCGGGCGTATCAACCGAATTGTTCCAGCAGACTTTAGTCTTCGCTAAAGAAGCGGGATCGACCTTCAACGGGGTACTTTGCGGACGTGCGACTTGGAAAAATGGGGTCAAGCCTTTCATCGAAGCTGGGGAGTCAGCAGCGCGGGAATGGTTAGAGACCGAAGGCAGAGAAAATATCGAAAGCCTGAACACGGTCCTCGCTCAGACTGCCAGCTCTTGGCATGACAAAGTGCAGCTTGCCGAAGAAGCATTCGTGAAATAGGAGGAAGTCTCGTGATAGTAACGGTAACGATGAATCCCTCGATCGACATTTCCTATCCTTTATCGTCTTTGGCGATCGATACAGTAAACCGTACGGATCAAGTAACTAAAACCGCTGGCGGAAAAGGACTGAACGTGACGCGTGTCATCCATGATCTAGGCGGCGATGTGGTAGCTACAGGTGTGCTGGGCGGGTTTCACGGCGCCTATATTTCCGAAGAACTCAACAAAGCCGGCATCAAGCAAGCCTTCACTTCGATCAAAGAGGAAAGTCGCGATTCCATTGCGATTTTACATGAGGGTAATCAGACAGAAATCTTAGAATCAGGACCGACCGTCTCAAGCGAAGAACAGACCACCTTTTTAGAAACAATCACCGCACTGCTTCAGCAAGCGGATATCGTGACCATCTCCGGTAGTCTGGCGAAGGGGTTGCCGACTGATTTTTACCAAAAACTGGTTCAAGCTGCCCATACTGAAAAGGCACACGTCCTGCTGGATACCTCTGGCGAAAGTCTGATCAGTGTACTGGAAGGCACAGCAAAACCATTCCTGATCAAACCAAATCTGGAAGAATTAGAGGCTTTGCTGGGACAACGGTTTTCCTTGTCAGAAATGGAGACACTCCAAAACGCCCTTTCACAGCCATTGTTTGAAGGCATCGAGTGGATCGTCGTTTCTTTAGGAAAGGCAGGAGCAATCGCAAAGCATCAAGAGGCGTATTACCGCGTCACGATCCCTGAAATAAAAGTGGTCAATCCTGTAGGGTCTGGGGATGCCACCATTGCGGGCTTTGCCTATGGCTTGTCCCAAGGAAAGACCTCCGAAGACCTGTTGAAGCTAAGTATGGCCGCTGGCATAGCGAATGCTCAGGAAAAGCAGACTGGGCACGTGGACCCAGCCAATGTCGCCGCTCATTTTAACAACATCAACGTAAAAAAGATCGAGCGCTAGCTCGATCTTACGGATCAAAGATTTTTAGAAACAAGTTCAATCTTGTAGAAATTCCATTTTTTATAGGACTCGACATACTCTAGAACCTGTTGCGTGTCTTTCCGTTTTGTTACTCGGATTTGCAGGACGGTCGGTTCATTGGTCGAAATGTGCAGTTTTTCCGCTTCCGCAAGAGGCGTGGGGAATTTGATTTCATTTGTTTCTGTAAAATCTTCTTCATTCATATGGATGTTGTAATCTAGCTTAAATCGTTGATAGATCGAATTGTAGTAGCTTAAATCTGGAAAATTCGAGTTCACATATTGCTCCGGCAGATAGGTCCGCTGATAGATATATGGGACATCCTCGGTATTGCGAAGACGTTCGATACAGTAATAGTAGGCCTTATCCGGCAGCTCCAGCTTACTCAAAAACCGAGGGTCATTCCCACGTTGGATCGATAAGACCTCGACGTGATCATTGCAGATAGGGAATAGCTCGATATCGGAAAATTCTACTAATTTTCCCTTCCGTGCTCGTGAGACGAAAGAGCCGCGACCTTGATGACGAATAATGAATCCGTCCTTAACTAAATCGTTCAACGCACGGATGACGGTGATCGAACTGACTTTGAACATGTCTGCCAACTCGGCTTCCGTATAAAATTTGTCGCCATTTTCAAATTTTCCAGAAATAATTTGCTGCTTAAGCTCATCTTTTATGATTTGATATTTTGGGATTGCCATACGATTCCTCCAAAAAATGAATAGGGACTAAACATTTCATTAAACTCTTTTCATTTCCCTTTATGGGTTGATTTTAACATATCGTGTAGGATTAGAAACTATTTGACTTTGGATTTAAAATAATTTAATATATTAATATAATAAAAACGCTTTCATTGAGGGGTGAGTTTTTGACGACATTTGAAATTACAGAAGATTTTTTGCTTGATGGCAAGCCTTTCAAGATTTTATCTGGAGCGATCCATTATTTCCGGGTAGAGCCTTCAGATTGGTACCATTCACTTTATAACTTGAAGGCTCTGGGCTTCAATACGGTAGAGACCTATGTACCGTGGAATATGCACGAACCTAAAAAAGGCGCCTTTCGATTTGATGGAATTCTAGACTTGGAGCGATTTTTAACGATTGCTCAAGAGTTAGGGCTGTACGCGATCGTTCGACCCTCTCCCTATATTTGTGCAGAATGGGAATTTGGCGGATTTCCAGCATGGCTGCTAAACGAACCCATTCGCCTTCGAACAAATGAACCCGCTTACTTGGCTCATGTGGCGGAGTATTACGACGTATTGATGAGCAAGATCGTTCCTCATCAGCTGTCAAATGGCGGGAATGTTTTGATGATCCAAATCGAAAATGAGTATGGATCTTACGGGGAAGAAAAAGCGTATTTACGTTCAATCAAAGAGTTGATGATCGAACGAGGGATCACAGCGCCTTTCTTCACATCCGATGGGCCGTGGCGAGCGACCTTGAGAGCAGGCAGCATGATCGAAGAAGGCATTCTCGTGACTGGAAATTTTGGTTCCAAGGCAAAAGAAAATTTCGCTTCGATGCAGCGCTTTTTCGAAGAACATGAGAAGAAATGGCCGTTGATGTGTATGGAATTTTGGGATGGCTGGTTCAATCGCTGGAACGAGCCGATCATTCAACGGGACCCGCAGGAATTGGCTGAGGCAGTGAGAGAGGTTCTGGCCCAAGGCAGTATCAACCTGTACATTTTCCATGGAGGAACGAACTTTGGCTTCATGAATGGATGCTCCGCCCGCGGTGTGATCGATCTCCCGCAAATCACTTCTTATGATTACGAAGCTCCGCTTAACGAACAGGGAAATCCAACAGAAAAATACTACGCGTTGCAAAAAATGATCCATGAAAACTATCCAGAGATTCAGCAATTGAAACCCTTGATCAAGCAAACGATCGAAAAAAAACCTATTCCATTAGCGAACAAGGTCAGCCTCTTTGCGACACTGGATACGATCAGCGAACCTGTTCAAGCAACCTATCCCCAAACAATGGAGCAATTGGGACAAAACACAGGCTACCTGCTTTATCGAACGATGATCGAGAAAGATGCAGAAGAAGAACGCTTGAGAGTGATTGATGGACGTGACCGCAGTCAATTGTTTTTAAATGGAGAATGGAAGGCGACGCAATATCAAACGGAGATCGGGGAAGACATTCAAGTTTCTATGGCTCAGGAAAACAATCAATTGGATCTCTTGATTGAGAATATGGGCCGAGTCAATTATGGACACAAACTCTTCGCGGATACTCAGAAAAAAGGCATTCGCACTGGTGTAATGGCAGATCTGCACTTTTTAACCGGTTGGACGCACTATAGTCTGCCGCTGGATTCTTGTGAAGCGGTCGATTATTCGAGAGAATGGCAACCCAGTCAACCAAGTTTTTACAGGTACACCTTCGAGTTGGATGAACTAGAAGACACGTTCATTGATTTAGAGAAATTCGGCAAAGGGGTCGTTTTCGTGAATCAAGTGAATATCGGGCGCTTCTGGGAAGTTGGGCCGACAGTGTCGCTGTACATCCCTAAAGGATTTTTAAAAGAAGGAATGAATGAGATCGTTATCTTTGAAACAGAAGGCACCTATGAACCAGAGATACGTTTAGTAAAAGAACCACTATATAAAGACATGAAATAAAGACATGAAATAAAGACACGAAAGAGGGATAAGTATGAGCATTATCGGAGTACGAATTGACGGACGCTTGATTCACGGACAGGTAGCGAATTTATGGACGACGAAATTAAATATTTCGCGCATCATGGTGGTTGACGATGAGGTCGCACAAAACGACATTGAAAAAAGCGGGTTGAAATTAGCTACACCAGCCGGCGTTCGTCTGAGCGTGTTACCAATTGAAAAGGCAGCAACTAATATTTTGGCAGGTAAGTATGATTCCCAACGTCTATTGATCATCGCGCGTAAACCCGATCGTTTATTGAAATTAGTAGAGCTGGGCGTACCGATCGAAGAGATCAATGTGGGGAATATGTCTCAAACGGAAGAAACGCGTTCGATCACGAAATCAATCAATGTGGTGGATCAAGACGTGGACGTATTCAACCAGTTGAATGCCAAAGGTGTACGCTTGATCGCACAAATGGTCCCAAGTGACAAAGCAGAAGACTTTATGAGTCTTTTAGCGAAATAGGAGGAAGAATGATGGATATCTTATGGTGGCAGATCTTATTATTAACATTATATGCAGGGTATCAAATTTTGGATGAATTACAGATTTATTCTTCATTAAGTGCACCTGTTTTTGCTGGATTGTTCGCCGGGTTAGTGATGGGGGACTTGAAAGCTGGACTTATTATTGGCGGTAGTATGCAGTTGACCGTACTTGGAGTAGGAACTTTTGGCGGAGCTTCTAAAATCGATGCCAACTCTGGAACGATCTTGGCAACGGCTTTCTCAGTTGCGTTAGGGATGAATCCAGAGCAGGCGATTGCGGCAATCGCTGTTCCCGTTGCCAGCTTGATGATTCAGTTGGACATCTTGGCGCGTTTTGCGAATACGTATTTTGCCCATCGAATCGACAAATTGGTGGAAGATATGAATTACAAGGGCATTGAACGGAATTTCCTAATGGGTGCGATCCCGTGGTCTTTCTCTCGGATGATCCCAGTTTTCCTAGCGTTGGCTTTTGGTGGCGGACTTGTCGAAAAAGTAGTGGCTGTTTTAAATGGCGATCTGAAGTGGCTGGGTGATGGATTATCTGTCGCTGGGGCGGTGTTACCGGCTGTCGGGTTTGCTATTTTACTTCGCTACTTGCCAGTGAAAAAACATTTTCCTTATTTGATTCTAGGCTTCACTTTGACCGCTTTGTTGGGGACTGTATTTACGAATATGCAAGTATTGGGTACCGGCGTAGCGAGTGTCGTGAAAAACTTTGAGGGCGTCTTCAATTCATTGCCAATGTTAGCAGTAGCTTTGATCGGGTTTGCTTTAGCAGCGATCAGCTATAAAAATGGGCAAATGATCCCGAATGCGCCAGCACAGAAAAAAGAGGATGCTTCCAATGATTCAGATGAAGGAGAGATCGAAGATGACGAAATCTAATTACAAGTTGACGAAGGAAGATTTTAAACAGATCAATCGCAGAAGCTTGTTCACATTCCAATTAGGTTGGAACTATGAACGGATGCAGGGCTCAGGATATTTGTATACGATCTTACCGCAATTACGGAAAATTTATGGCGATGATACACCTGAATTAAAAGAAGTAATGAAAACCCATACACAGTTTTTTAACACGTCCAACTTCTTCAATACGATCATTACTGGGATCGATCTAGCGATTGAGGAAAAAGAGGGAATCGGCGGGAAGCAGACAGTTTCAGGGTTGAAGGCCGGGTTGATGGGGCCATTTGCTGCCATTGGAGATTCAATCTTCGCTGCTTTGATCCCTACGATCTTCGGGGCCTTGGCTGCAAATATGGCGATCAATGGAAACCCAACTGGGATATTCATCTGGATCGTTGCACAAATCGCCGTGATGATCTTCCGCTGGAAACAGCTAGAATTTGCTTACCGAGAAGGAATCTCTTTAGTGACAACGATGCAGCATCGCTTGACGGCATTAACGGATGCTGCTACGTTGCTAGGGGTATTCATGGTCGGTGCCTTGGTTGCTACAATGATCAATGTAAAATTCTCTTGGGCACCAAGTATTGGTGACGTTACCTTGAATATGCAAAACAACTTGGATATGATCTTGCCGCGCTTACTACCCGCAGGAATCGTCGGCGGTGTGTATTGGATGCTGGGTAAAAAGAACATGACGTCTACGAAAGCGATCTTTATCGTATTAGTCGTGTGTGTCGCTTTATCTGCATTAGGAGTAATTTCCAAGTAATGATAACTGAACAAGGAGAGTATGTATGAGCAAAGAGCTAGTTTTAATCAGCCATGGATTGTTTTGTGAAGAATTAAAAAAGAGTACGGAAATGATCATGGGACCACAGAAAAGTATCCACACTGTCGGGCTGCTGCCTTCAGAATCAGCAGAAGATTTCCGAACCAAATTTGAAGCAGTGATCGCTGAATTGGATGAGTTCATCGTTTTAGCAGACCTCATGGGAGGAACCCCCTGCAACGTCGTTTCGCGAATGATTTTAGAAGGCCAAGCGATTGACCTATACGCAGGAATGAACATGCCGATGGTAATCGACTTTATCAATAGTGAATTGATTGGAACAGAACTCGCATTAGTCGAAGCTGCCACAAGCAATATTTGTCATGTGAATGAACGAATCAACAGCGACGATGACGAAGACGAGTAACGAATACAAGAGCCAGAGGAATTTTCCTCTGGCTCTTGCTTCGTTACGATTTTTTTATCCAAATGTTCCCTAATCCGAAAGAATGAGCTGCAAAAAAAGAAACCTTGAATATTCAAGGTTTCTAAAAGAGCCACCTGTCGGGCTTGAACCGACGACCTCTTCCTTACCATGGAAACGCTCTACCAGCTGAGCTAAGGCGGCATAGTTATTTAACACAAGATATAGGATAGCGAAGTAACAGTCGTTTGTCAACTACCTAGTCAGAAAAAGAACCTTTGAAAAGGATAACCTGAATTATTTTAAAAGAATCGCCACCTAAGCAGAGGCGGCGATTCTTTTATATAATTGACCCGCGAAATCATTATAGCCTTTTGGCTGATTCCATACATTTGAAAGTAGGATAATTCCGTTTTGGCCATCTTTAGAAAAGTTAGCGACTGCTTCAAAGCGAGCTTTTACCCCCCGAGCATGGTAATACGTCTTCATGTCGTACAATCCGCTCGCATATTTTTCACCGGGATACGTGTACAACAGGTCTGTGCGTTCCTCAGTCGTCAAAAAGTGCGGATCGAAAAGGTTGCGGAAATAATGATAGAGATCACTAGAAGTCATAAAGACATTTCCTGTTCCTAATTCATCGGCATAGGAGGAAGCCGTTGTTGGTGCATAGATAGGATTCCCAACATTTTGAGAATAAGAGAGCGCCTGAGACGTGTTAGAGGCAGAGTAAAAACTGGTCTCACCAAGTCCCATCGGTTCCTTCAATAATTTCTCAAATAAGTGATCATAGTCGCTTTGATAAACCTTTTCTAAAACACCGGCGAGCAGCACATAATTCACCGGTTGATAGGAGTAACTTGCAGTAGGGGCAACAGTTGTTTGTTGGACCGTGGCATTTAGAATTTCTTTAGTATCCGTTGTATTCAATGCATTGATCTTCTTTTCATCGATGCGCAGACCGGAACTCATATTCAACATGTCTTTAATAGAGATGTTGTCACTATTGGGTATTTCGGGGAAAAAGGCGCTGAGTTTTTCATCCATAGTGATTTTTCCCGCTTTGATAGCCTGCATGATCAAATAGGCGGTTTGGCCTTTTTGAACCGAACCAATACAGTATTGGGTATTGATCGTGTTCCGGATTCGTTTTGATTGGTTTTTCCATCCATAGGCTTTATTCAAAATGACTTGCCCATGGTGAAAGACTAGAACAGTCCCGCTAAAGTCTTTTTCTACTAAGGATTGTTCGATACTTGCGGATAAAGTATTTTTAGGTTCAATGGACTGCTGATTGGTAAAAGTCGTTGAAGTTTTCGGCAGAGTCTCAGGGGCGTTCGCCGCCTTTTTTTCTGAGGCTGCCTGCTCTGTACGAACTTGTTCAACGTAGATTCCGCTCCCTACAAGAATGAGTGCGAGGAGGAACAGCAAACCAAATTTTATAGATGTTTTTCTTCTTTTTTTTCGATGCAGTCGACGGGGCATAAAAATTCTCCTAGATCCGTTTTATGGGAAAAATTATTTTTTTAAAGGTCCGTATCATACGAGGCGTTTTTTTAAAATTTAGGATTGCACGATACTTCAAAAATTGCTATTATAAAAAAGTATTCTTCCGGCATAGCTCAGTTGGTAGTAGCGCATGACTGTTAATCATGATGTCGTAGGTTCGAGTCCTACTGCCGGAGTCTTAAGAGACGATCATTTGATCGTCTCTATTTTTTTACACCTAAAAAGTGAATTTTATATGAATAAAGTCGTTAAATATGAGGGAAAGATTGAGAAAAAGATGACCTTTTTTTAAAACTCGTTCAATCCTTTTGAACCTGAAAAAAATTCTCGTTATACTGGAGGAAGGAGGGATATGATGGAAAAACGCGATGCCTATTTTGACAACGCAAAACTTTTCTTGATGATCTTAGTGGTATTTGGTCATCTTCTTCAACCACTTGCAGATGATCATCCTTTGTACAATGATTTGTACTATTTCATTTTCACGTTCCATATGCCGGCGTTTATTTTGATATCAGGCTATTTTACGAAAAGTGGACCGAAACCGATTATGAATTTAGTAAAAAAATTATTAGTGCCGTATCTATTTTTTCAACTGCTGTATTCAGGATATTATACGCTGATCGGTCTACAGGATTCCTTTAGTTTCGATTTGGGGATTCCTCAGTGGTCATTATGGTTTCTATTGAGCCTATTCTGTTGGAATGTTCTGCTTCATTTGACAAATTATTTCTCAGTGAAGCGCATTTTACTTGCCAGTGTAGTCGTAGCGTTGCTGGTCGGGTATTTTCCGATTTTTGACCGCTATTTGGCACTTCAACGAACATTGACTTTTTTCCCGTACTTTATGGCAGGCTATGCACTTCCTAAGTCTTGGATCGAGAAACTGAAGACCTACCCTAAAAAATGGATCGCTGTTTTATTGTTCGGAGGATTGTTTTTATTCATAAAAGGGAATGATTTGATCAACAAATATTGGGTGTTCGGGTCTAAACCCTATGAAGATTATTTGAATCACCCCATTCTTGGTGGACCGCAGCGGCTGCTCTTTTTTGCGGCTGGACTCGTGGGTATTCTCGCCTTTTTATTAGTAGTCCCGAAGAACCGTCATTTTTTCTCTACATGGGGAAAAAACACCCTGACCGTTTATTTGCTCCATGGCTTTTTAGTAAAGGGCTTGCGGGCAATGGATCTGACTATTGAGGCCAACACGATGGCGATCCTCGTATTATTCATCTTCAGTATGCTTGTGACAGTCCTGCTATCAAGCAAGCGAGTCGGTCAATGGATCGAAAAAGGAAAGCAGGTTTTACAGCCGAGTTTGTAAACTAATTGTCTCTTTGCCTCATTAAGCGTAAAATGAGAGGCAAGGAGGCGTTTTTTTATGACAAAAATTACGAACGAACGAACTCAAGCTTTTCGTAAGGCTTTTGAAAAGAATTCTAAACAGATCGCATTACAACGAGGTGTAGTAAAAAATGGGATTCGGGCCTCTGCGGAAAACGTGCAAGCACATGTAGAGAACACCCCGATCTTTTCCATTGATCTTGCGACCGGGAAAGTCGCCAATCAAAAACAATCTGGACGTTGCTGGATGTTTGCGGCGCTAAATACCTTCCGTCACAAATTATTGACGACATATCAGTTGAAAGACTTTGAACTTTCGCAAAATTACACATTCTTTTGGGATAAATATGAAAAAGCCAATTATTTCTATGAGAATATATTGAATACTGCGCAACAGGATGTGACCAGTCGCGAAGTCGCCTTTTTATTACAGACGCCTCAACAAGATGGTGGACAATGGGACATGATCGTGTCACTCTTCCAAAAATACGGAGTCGTGCCAAAAGCTGTGATGCCTGAAAGCAGCAATAGCTCAAATTCTCGGGACTTAAATAATTATTTAAATAAATTATTGCGTAAACATGCCGTACTGTTGCGTCAAATGGTAGTCGAAAAAGCAACTGAAGAAGAGATTCAAGCAAATCGAGAAGCGATGCTGCAAGAAGTCTATAATCTTTTGTCGATCTCACTGGGAACACCGCCTGCTGCTTTCGATTTTGAATACCGCGATGAAGAAAAAAATTATCATCTAGATCAGGACTTAACTCCTAAAAGCTTTTATGAAAAATACATTGATCTGAACTTAGAGGACTATGTAAGTATCATCAATGCGCCAACTGATGACAAACCCTTCATGAAATCCTATACCGTGGATATGTTGGGAAATGTCGTCGATGGCAAAGAAGTGAAGTATTTGAATCTGGAAATGGCTGATTTTAAAGCATTAGCCGTAAAACAATTGGAACAAGGCGAGTCTGTCTGGTTTGGTTGTGATGTCGGACAGTCCTCCACTCGGGACAGCGGCATCATGGCATTGGACGCATATGATGTAGAGGATTTGTTTGATGTCGATTTGACCATGACCAAAGCGGAACGATTGGATTACGGGGAAAGCATGATGACGCATGCCATGGTCTTGACGGGTGTGGATATCATTAATGATCAATCTAAAAAATGGAAAGTTGAAAACAGCTGGGGTGAAAAAGTCGGGGATAATGGCTTCTTTGTAATGAGCGATGACTGGATGGATGAGTATACTTATCAAATCGTTGTCCGCAAAGAATTCTTAACACCTGAACAGCTCGCTGCTTTTGAAGCAGAACCAACTGTTCTCGCACCATGGGACCCAATGGGCGCTTTGGCGTAACGAAAGAGGACCTGAAACAATCATTCTTGTTTCAGGTCTTTTTCGATTTTATTTTTCTATACAAGAGGACCCGAGGAATACGACGGGCTTCAACGAGTTTGTTCTTACTATGAAAAGCGTTTTCTTTTTCACTGTGCTATACTTTTAGCAAAAAGGATGTTCGTTCTACTATAGTAATGAATGAGAGTAATGAATGAGCACACCTAATGAGGAGAGTGGTTGTATGTCTAAACGTCTATCGGTTCGTCATGCAGAAAATATGCGTGAGTTGGGCGGCTATGAAACAAAAGATGGGCAAAAAATAGCGTATCGGAAATTGATTCGTTCAGCAAGCATCAATCATCTGGATGATCAGGATAAAAATTATTTAAACGCGTATGGGATCAAAAAGGTCATTGATTTTCGTTCGTTAGAAGAACGCGAGACACAGCCGGATCAAGCCATACCAGAAGCGGAAAATATTTTTCTTCCCATTTTTCCAATTGAAGAAACAGAAACGGCCTCTGCTTCGCCGAAAAAAATGATGCATCGAATGCAAAATGGCGAAAATGCGCGCCAACAAATGATCGAGGTGTATACGCATTTTGTAACAGATGCACATGTTCGAGGGCAATACCGTAAATTCTTTGATCTGGCCTTGGACAATAGTGAAGCGGAAAAAGGACTGCTGTTCCATTGTACAGCAGGAAAGGACCGCACTGGATTTGCGGCGGCACTGTTATTAAGCAGCTTTGGGGTGGATAATGAAACGATCATGACAGATTATCTAGCCACAAATCGTTATTTAAAAATAGTCGTACAGGAGATGTACGAGAAGGCTGAACTTGCTGGTGTACCTGCGGAAGCTTTGCATGGCATCGAAGATATGATGTCAGCGAAAGAAATTTATTTGCAAACCAGCTTTGAAAAAATCAAGGAGCAGTATGGAACGGTAGCAGCATTTATTCATGACGGTATCGGCGTATCAACACAAGAGATCAACGATTTGAAAAAAATCTATTTACTGTGAGGAGTGGATAAAATGGAGGCATTGCTAAATTATTTAAACCTGCATTCAAAAGCTGTACCCATTGGCGGCGGAGATATCAATCAAGCCTACCGCGTCACAGACGGCGATCAGGATTATTTTTTGAAATACCATCCACAAATGACAGCTGATTTTTTTCAAGCAGAGGTCGACGGATTGAAGGAACTGGGGAATGCGGTGCGCGTACCTGAGACCTATCAACACGGAAGTTATGAGGACGCGGCCTTTCTTTTAATGGAATGGATCGAGCCTGGCGAGGGAGATCAAAAGGATCTGGCCCTTGAATTAAGCAAACTTCATGGGATGAAGGCCCTCAATTTTGGGTATAAAAGAAATAATTTTATGGGGCTTCTGCCTCAGATCAATACAAAATCAAAAGATTGGTGGTCCTTTTATTTCGCGAATCGGTTAGAGGTTCAAATCAAAATAGCGAACGAGCGAAATCATTGGACTACGCAGAGGGAAAAAAATTATCAGTTATTTAAAGAGTGGGTCTATCAAAAATGGGGTACAATGTCTTTTGAACCAACTCTGCTGCATGGAGATTTCTGGAGCGGCAATACCTTTTTTGACATTCACGGGCAGCCCGTCTTTGTCGATCCAGCAGTATCTTATGGTCATCGAGAAATGGATCTAGCCATGTCACAGCTTTTTGGCGGGTTTCGCCAGGAGTTTATTGACAGCTATCAGGAAATTTCACCGATGCGTGCAGGTTGGCAAGATCGACTTGCGGTTTATCAACTGTACTATCTACTCGTTCATCTGAATATTTTTGGTGAGAGTTATGGGAATGCGGTAGATCGTGTTTTAGCTTTAGGAGGAAAGTAATTGGGAAAAAGATACACCATCAATCATGAAGTCGCCTATTACGAGTGCGATATCAATCAAAATATGACATTTCCAGCGTTGTTAAGTGTAGCAATAAAAGCCTCGTCCGATCAAAGCGATGAGTTGCAGCGAGGAACAGAGTACATCAATACTTTAGGCATCACATGGGTGATCACACAAACGGAGGTAACGATTGATCGATTGCCTCAAGTTGGCGAGCACATCAACATAACGACAGTTCCGACAGAATTCAATCGATTTTTCTGTTATCGGAGCTACTACGTATATGACGAAGCAGGAGAAGAAATCGTAAAAATCAACATGTCATTTGTGTTGATGGACATTGAGAATCGAAAGATGAGCAGTGTGGATGCAGAATTGATGGCTCCTTTTGAGTCTACACCAATCAAAAAGATTCATCGCTGGCCAAAAATCGAAAAGGTCGAAGGAAACCAGAAGCAGCTGTACCATGTTCGCTATTACGATCTTGACAGCAATCATCACGTGAATAATGCCATGTACTTCAATTGGCTGATCGATGTTCTTGGATATGATTTTATGACACAACACGAAGCCAGCTATGTGAATGTCAAATTCGATAAAGAAGTCTTATACGGCAATGACATCGAAAGCTATTATGAAATAGTTGATGGAGAAGAAGTAAAAACGCGCCACGAGATCCGTTTGGGCGATCAACTCGCGTGTGAAGCAAATATTCTATGGCAAAAAAGAAGCTGAATCGATTTTTCGATCCCGCTTCTTTTTTTGTTATTCTTCTAAAAAACGCTTCAGTTCTTTTTTTGAAAGATTCGCGTTCAAAGCAATGAGTAGTTTTAATCTAGCTTTTTGGCTGTTGATCCCATTACAGAAGATCACACCATGCTGTGCCAATTCCACACCGCCGCCATGATAGTCATAAACAGGTTCGGCGATGCCATTGAAGCAGCGCGAAACTAAAACGATGGGCAGTCCTTTTTCCAATAAATGATAAAAAGGCGGTAATGTTTGCGGCGGCAAATTTCCAGCCCCTAAAGCCTCCACAACGATGCCGTCAACAGTAATTCCTTGATCTAATAGTTCAAAGAAATCCCCCTGCATCCCGGCAAAGACTTTAATAATAGGAATCATGGCATCGAAGCTCTCAATGTCATAGCGTGTGGTCGCGGGCAATTCTTGCTTGAAAAGAATTTTTGATTTTGTGACTAATCCGATCGGGCCTAAGGTAGGTGTTCTGAAGGTCGCGACATTCGTCGTATGGGTCTTCGTAACATAACGCGCACTGTGGACCTCGTCGTTCATGACTACCAGCACACCTTTCCCAATAGCGTTCTCTGAAGCAGCTACTCGTATGGCGCACTCGAAATTATAAAGACCGTCACTTCCCAGCTCGTTGATCGAGCGCATGGCACCTGTTAAAATGATCGGCATCCGGTCGCCAATCGTCATTTCTAGAAAATAGGCTGTTTCCTCTAACGTGTCTGTTCCGTGAGTGATAACGACACTATCGAGTCCTTCCTCTTTGGCTGCTTTGATGCGTTCTTTCAATTCAAACATCGTCTCAACAGTGATGTGAGGAGAAGGCAAGTTCGAGAAATCTTCTACAATTAATTCAATATCAGCAGGCAAACGTAATTCCTGGCCGGCTGCTAACAAAGGATTTTTTTTATCTGGACGAACAGCGCCATCCGCATCTTGGCTCATTGAGATCGTTCCGCCTGTGTGCAAAATCAAAATCCGTTTCATTATGATTACTCCATTCATTATTAGCGCATTGTTGCTAATTTTTTGCTAAGCTTATTGTATACTATGAAACAGAAGGAGGCTAGGATTGTATGATTCGAATTGGATTAACTTCTTTTAATGAACACATTAGTTTGACTGGAAAAAAGAACTCGTCCTTGTATGAATACGCCGGCTACTTGCCATTGGTCGAGTTAGACACGAACTATTACGGCATTGCCACGAAAAAGTCTGTCGAAAATTGGTTATCTCAAGTTCCTGAAGAGTTTCGTTTTGTGGTGAAACTGTATTCAGGATTCACAGGACAAAGTAAATGGCAGGATAGTTATCCTTCTATGGCCGCAATGCAGGAGCATTTTTTAGAAACCCTGCAACCGATGATCGAAAGTAAAAAGTTATTTTGCTTTTTAGCGCAATTTCCGGCACAATTTAAGTGTACGAAAGAAAGTGTTGCCTACTTAGAAACGCTGCGGGAGCTCTTTCCAAATTTACCAGTCGCAATCGAGCTGAGAGACTACAGCTGGTATGCCAAAGAGTTTATCGAAAAGACGCATCAGCTCATGCAATCACTAAATTTTAGCCTGGTGATGGTGGATGAGCCGCAATTGCCAGATACAGTACCATTAGATACGACAGTGACAAACAACACCTTCAGCTTGTTCCGATTCCATGGAAGGAACCAAGCCTATT
Source organism: Enterococcus gilvus ATCC BAA-350 (assembly GCF_000407545.1). Classification (NCBI taxonomy): domain Bacteria; kingdom Bacillati; phylum Bacillota; class Bacilli; order Lactobacillales; family Enterococcaceae; genus Enterococcus; species Enterococcus gilvus. The sequence continues at coordinate 697,621 of NZ_ASWH01000001.1, forward strand.
GGAATGATCGCACGGGGGATTGGCGCAAAAAACGCACATTGTACCGTTACAATCAGGCTGAACTGGAATCATTAGGTGAGAAAATCCAGCAAGTCGCCCAGGATACGAAGGAAGTTGGCGTTATTTTTAATAACAATTCCGGCGGTGACGCGGCGGACAATGCGATGCACATAAAAAAGATTCTCAACTTGGAGTATGAGGGACTGAATCCGAGCCAAATCGATTTATTCTAAACGAGGGAGTGCCATGATAAAAGCCATTTTTTTTGATATTGACGGAACATTAATCACAAGTGATTCAAAAGTACTGGATACCACACGTGAAGCAATCCGATTAGCCCAAGAGCAAGGGATATTTTGCGGAGTCGCAACAGGAAGAGGGCCAGTAAAAATCAAAGAAAGAATCGATTATTTGCCATTGGATGTTTTTGTTACCTACAATGGTCAAGTGGTCTATACAAAAGAAAAAGAAATTTATCTTCGTCCATTTTCACCCGAGACATTGCAACGTATCGTTGCATTCGCTGATAGGGAGCACCGTCAGATCATATTCGGTGGACGTCGGCGAGTGGACGGCAGTCATTTGATGAAGTGGTCGCAAAAATCGTTCTTGAAACGAATTGCTGGCTGGATGCCAAAGTGGTTTCCAGTACGATCGACGCGAAGGCTGCTGCAATCGTTTAGTCCCAATCGAGAAAAGGGTCGTTATAAAAAATTGACGATCTTGCAAGAACCGATCTATCAATGTGTTCTGTTCAGTGCAGAAAATGAGGCTTCTCGATTGAAAGAGTTATTGCCAGATTGTTCTTTTCAGCGATCCAATCCCTATTCTGTTGATATTGTACCCAAGGATGGCTCAAAATATCAGGGGATTCTAGAATTTACTAAAGCTGCGGGCATCAACCTAGACGAAGTGATGGCGTTTGGAGATCATTATAACGACATTGAGATGATTCGAAAGGTTGGGATCGGAGTCGCAATGGGCAATGGATTGTCTGAAGTGAAAGAGCAAGCGGACTATGTTACTGCTACAAATGAAAAAGACGGCATTTATCAAGCATTGAAACATTTTGAAATTATTTAGGGAAATCATTTCTCTTAATTATATAGTTAATTGGAATAGGGAGTTTTTATATATGAAAGAACCATATCAAATGGCAAGAGAGTTCCACCAGACTTTTGCCCCCGCACCGCCGGAGGCCCCAAGAGCATTTACAAAAGATCGGGGAAGTTTTCGGGCAGGTTTTAAGGCGGAAGAAATCGTTGAGTTTTTATATGGTGTCGCTGAAGGAAATGAAGCAGAGTTTGAAGACTTAGTAAAAAAACTTCATGAAAGTGTCGATCAAGCAAAAGAAAAGGTTCTAGCAAAAGCAGAACCAGTGGAAGATGCATTGATTTCGGAAGTCGACGCCTTAACAGATCTATTGTATTTTACGTATGGATCATTCGCATTGATCGGAGTAGACCCTCAGCCGATTTTTGAAATTGTTCATCGTGCCAATATGGGGAAACTCTTTCCTGATGGAAAGCCGCGTTACCATCCAGTAACAAATAAAGTGATGAAACCGGAGGATTGGCAGGAAAACTATGCCCCCGAGCCTTTGATCAAAAAAGAATTAGATAGACAAAAAGGAAAAGCCGAAAGTTAACGGCTTTTCCTTTTTTATACTTCTAATCAAAGAACGTGTAGTACAGAGATCGAACAGCGAGGCGTTCGTGCTCACTGCGGATAGTAAAGATGATGCTGCGTTCATCGGCGCCCTGAGAGATCATTCGCAGATTGACATTTTTTCGAGCCAGTGCTGCGGTGCTGTCTGAGGTAATCCCCGGCCGTTCGCGCATTCCTTCACCAACAAGGGCGACTACTGAAAGGCCATGCTCGATGGACAACTGATCGGGTTTGATTTTTTCTTCTATTTGTTTCATTAATTCTGCTTCGATGTCGCGTGTCAATTGACGCTCGCGCAAAATAATGGAGATGTCGTCAATACCAGAGGGCATGTGTTCAAAACCAATATGCAGATCTTCAAGAATTTGCAATATCCGCCGAACGATCCCGACTTCTCTATTCAATAAATATTTACCCACCGTAATCCCGCAAAAGCCGCCGTCACTGGCTACACCAACGACCTCATTGCGACTCTCGTTCTCGAAGTCTTTTTTAATCAAAGTTCCTTGGCATTCCGGATTATTCGTATTTTTTATGATCACGGGGATTTGCGCTTTAAAAGCTGGCATTAAGGCCTCATCATGAAAGACTGTAAATCCAGCGTAAGTGAGTTCGCGAATCTCCCGATACGTCGCACATTGAATCAATTCGGGTGCATGGATATATTTTGGACTTGCTGCAAAGATACCGTCAACATCGGTAAAGTTTTCATATAAATCAGCCTTCAAACCGGCAGCAACGATCGATCCGGTGATATCCGAACCGCCTCGAGAAAAAGTACATAGATGCCCATCACGTGTATACCCAAAAAAGCCGGGAATGATCAAAATTTCTTCCGTTTCCCGCCACTCATAAATCTTTTCGTAAGACTCCTCCAAGATTCGGGCATTTTGTGGTTCATCAGAAACTGTAATACCTAGTTCCTTTGGATTAATGTAGCGCGCCTTCATACCACTTTTGCGGAAACACGCTGCGATTAATTGTGCATTCAGATTTTCTCCACTAGCTAAAAAGCTATCCAAGGCATAAGGATCTGCTTCATCATAATTTTCTTGCAGTTGTTGCAATTCGTGAGTGAAACGGTGTTCAATATCCTCATCAACGTGAAACTCGGAGGCTATTTCTGTATAGCGAGCAACGATTTCACGGATCAATTCATCTGTTTCTTGTTTATAGGCTACAGCATTGTAAAACTGAATCAATAAGTCGGTGACCTTTTTGTCTTTATTGGTTCGCTTTCCTGGAGCAGAAACCACAACGAAACGACGACGAGTGTCGTCAGAAACGATTGTTAAGACTTTTTTTAGCTGTTCAGCTGAAGCTACAGAGCTTCCGCCAAATTTAATCACTTTCACTTTAATCACCTCTTATTTTAATGTGGCTTTAATATTATCTGAAAAGTTCAACAATTTCAAGGGGATTCGACGCTTTCATGAGCAGAAAACTTTATAAAATTACAACAATCTTAAATTTATAGGAATTGAAGCAGTAATTAAAAAATGCTAGTATGAGGAGTGACTGTGCGATAAACATTTTTGAATGAATTCAAAACTAGCTAGTGAAGAGAAATGTCTTTTGTGTTATAATCTACGTTAGATGTTTTCGCCAAAAAACAGAAAAATAATGAACCATTAAATAAACTGAATCTTGATAGTTGAAAGGAAAATCATACATGGGAAGTAATGTAATCATAGGGATCGTTATCGGCTTAGTCATATTGGCTGCCGTTTTATACTTGATTGGTTATCTGATGAAGAAAAAAAATCAAGAACGCTTAAAAGAACTTGATAAAAGGAAAGAAGCGTTATTCGATCTTCCTGTTGTAGAGGAAGTCGACGAAGTAAAGAAAATGCACTTGGTTGGTCAAAGTCAGAATACTTTCCGTGAATGGAACCAAAAGTGGACGGATGTTTCGACAAAATCTTTTGCTGAACTTGAAAGTCAAATCTTTGAAGTTGAGAGTCAAAATGAAACGTTCCGCTTCATGAAGGGCAAATCAGCGATCGAAAGCGCAGAACGTACGATGACTGATATGGAAGAAGAAGTAGAAAGCATTCGTACTGGGTTAAAGGAATTACGTGAAACAGAAGAACGGAATTCGTTAGCTGTACAGCAAGCGTTAGATGTCTTCGAAGAGCTGAAGAAAGATTTAAAGGAAAAGAAAGACAGCTTTGGTCCTGCGTTACCAGAAATTCAAAAACAGGTCAAAAATGTTGAAATCGAATTTACACAGTTCGTTACGTTAAATACATCGGGCGATCCAATTGAGGCCCGCGAAGTGTTAGACGATGCTGAAAAGCACACCTATGAAGTGCAAGAGACGATGCAGAAAGTTCCTGCAATTTATGAAGATTTAGATAAAACATTCCCAAGTCAGATTGATGAGTTAGAAAAGACGTACAACAAAATGATGCTTGATCACTTCGTTTTACCAGAAGACGATTTCGAAGAACGTTTGGACAAAGTGAAGAAACACGTGGAACGTTCGTTGGAAGATTTGGAAAAAATCGAGTTGGGGACTGTAGAGACAGCCAACAAAGAAACGGCTGAGTTGATCGATGACCTGTACGCGTTGCTGGAAAAAGAATTTGAAGCGAAAAAATATGTTTTGACGAATCGTAAGACGATCGGGGAATACATTGGGCATGCTTCTCGCAACAATCATCAATTAATGGTGGAGTTGGATCATACGTCTCAAAGCTACGCGTTGAACAACAATGAATTAGGTCGTGCACGCGGGTTCCAAACGGAGATCGAAGAATTGGAACGTCGCTACCGCAACATGGAACCACAAATTGATAAGCATGAATTGTCTTATTCAGAGGTTCAAGTATTCTACAAAGATGCGTTTAAAGTATTAGACGACATTGAGACAAAACAAGTTGAAATCGATGACGATTTGCACGATTTAAGAAAAGGCGAGAAAGAAGCCTCTGAGAAAATCGAGAAATACGAATTCCGTCTGCGCAATCTAAAACGGTATGTTGAACAACAACGTTTACCAGGTCTGCCTGGAGATTATCTAGAATTCTTCTTTGTTGCAACAGATCGTGTTGAAGAGTTGAGCAAAGCGTTAAATAAAATTCGCATCAATATGCAAGACATCAATAAATTGGTTAGTCTTTGTGATGAAGACATGGAACTATTAGACCAAAAAACCTATGATCTAGTTGATGCTGCAGCATTGACTGAACAAATGATGCAATACGCAAACCGTTATCGCCATACGCACCCTGAAATCAAGAATGCGATCGATAATAGTTTGGAATTGTTCAATAAAGAGTACCGTTATCAAGATGCTCTTGATGAGATCGGAACAGCCCTTGAACGTGTTGAGCCAGGTGCTTTTAAACGAATTGAAGATTTCTATTTCAATAACCGAGATTTAGTTTAAGCTGAGCGTTTGCTCAGCTTTTTTTTGCGCTTAAATAGTTGGAAAACTTGTAGGTAAAATGAGAGGAAGAATCACTAAATGCTTAGGAAAATACTCGTGTTTTCAAGGAACACTTGAAGACTCGCAACATTCTCGCTATAATAGGAAAGAATTTTTGAAGGAAGGTCAGAAAATGATTTATTTTGATAATAGTGCAACGACGGCCATTTATCCGTTGGCACTTGATACATATGTTAAGACCAGTCAACGTATCATGGGCAATCCGTCGAGTCTCCATGATTTAGGAACGCAGGCGACACGATTACTGCAACAGGCACGCAATCAAATCGCTGAACTGCTGCACGTGGAGGCAAAGGAGATTTTCTTTACAAGCGGTGGCACAGAAGGCGACAATTGGGTACTTAAAGGAACAGCAATTGCAAAAAAAGAGTATGGCAATCACCTAATTATCTCTAGTGTGGAGCATCCAGCAGTTAGCCGCACAGCAGGGCAATTAAAAGAGCTCGGCTTCGAGGTGAGTATTGCACCTGTTGATGAGAAGGGGTTTGTGCAAGTAGACAAGCTTGCTGCATTGATCCGTCCAGAAACAATCCTAGTTTCCGTTATGGGTGTCAACAACGAGATTGGTGCTATTCAACCGATCGAAGCCATCAGTGAAGTATTAGAAAAGTATCCCACCATCCATTTTCACGTAGATGCGGTCCAAGCAATCGGAAAAGTGGACGAAAATAAATGGTTCACGCCTCGGGTCGATTTTGCTACTTTTTCGGCACATAAATTTCACGGACCTCGAGGTGTTGGATTTATTTACTGGAAATCAGGACGAAAATTAGCACCGCTCTTAAATGGTGGCGGACAAGAGAGTGGACAACGAGCAACCACGGAGAATCTTCCCGCGATCGTAGCTATGAGTCGAGCCTTGCGATTACATCTTGAGAAAAAGGCAGAGAGACCGGATCACACTGCGCTCATTCGCCAGTATTTAAAAGAAGCACTCTCAAGTTATGAGAAAGTAACGGTTTTTTCGGGAAACGAACATTTTGCGCCTCATATTTTGACCTTTGGAATCAAGGGGATTCGCGGGGAAGTTCTTGTGCATGCCCTTGAGGAGAAGCAAATTTTTGTATCCACAACAAGTGCTTGCTCTAGTCGGAAAAAAGTCGACAGTTCGACCTTGCATGCGATGAATGTTCCCCATGATACGGCGACAACGGCGGTTCGTGTAAGCTTGGATGAAGCGAATACGATGGCAGAAGCGGAACAATTCATGGTGGTATTCAATCATCTCTATGAAAAATTTTCAAAAATCAATTAACGGATATGCTTTTATAAATGAAGGAGAATGATCGTGCAATATACTGAGATTATGGTGCGCTACGGCGAGTTATCAACGAAAGGTAAAAATCGCCGCAGCTTTATTATGCGCTTAGCGCAAAATGTTCGGGGGGCATTGGCAGAGTTTCCTAACTTAAAGATTCATGCTGACAGAGACCGGATGCATATCTTGCTAAATGGGGAAGATAGCCATTTGGTGTTACCAAGATTAGAAAAAGTTTTCGGGATTCAAACTTTTTCACCAAGCATTCAAGTAGACAAAAACCTGGATGCTTTGAAGCAAATGACACAACAAATCATGCAAGAAATTTATACCGGAAAAGAAACATTTAAAATTACGGCAAAACGCAGCGACCACAATTTTGAGTTGGACAGTCACGAGATCCAACAATACCTAGGGGATGCAGTCATGGACGTCTGTCCAGAGATTCGCGCACAGATGAAGCATCCTGATATCAATTTACGTGTTGAAATACGTCGTGACAGTGCCTATCTTTCCTACGAAACGATCAAAGGTGCGGGTGGCTTGCCCGTTGGAACGAGCGGCCGAGGAATGTTGATGCTGTCTGGCGGGATCGATTCTCCTGTTGCTGGGTATTTAGCTATGAAGCGCGGCGTCGAAATTGAGGCGGTTCATTTTGCGAGCCCGCCATATACCAGCGAACAAGCGTTGCAAAAAGCGAAGGATCTTACAGAAAAATTGACACCTTACGTTGGTTGTATTCAGTTTATTGAAGTGCCCTTCACAGAGATTCAAGAAGAAATCAAACAGCATAGTCCGCAAGGCTATTGGATGACTCTGACACGCCGGATGATGCTGCGCGTAACAGACGCCATTCGTGAGATGCGTCATGGGTTAGTGATTGTTAACGGGGAGTCTTTGGGACAAGTAGCCTCACAAACGTTGCATAGTATGGTAGCGATCAACGAGGTGACGGCTACACCAATCATCCGTCCGGTTGTTACGATGGATAAAACGGAGATCATCGAGCTAGCAGAAAAGATCGATACCTTCCAAATTGCCATCCAGCCTTTTGAGGATTGCTGTACGATTTTCGCGCCGCCGCAACCAAAGACGCGTCCAAAATTGGATAAGGTTTTGGAATTGGAAGAGCGGTTTGATATTGAAGGGTTGATGGCGCGTTGCTTGGCTGGAATAAAGATCGAAGAAATCACGCCTGAAAAAACAGAAAAAGCAAAAGAATTCGCAGACTTTTTATAGTACGTTGAGCAAGAAAGCCACTTTCTTGCTCTTTTTTTGTCAAAAGATTGTTATTACTATTCGGACATGTTAGAATTCTATATGTGAAGTATTTAACAAACAGTGAGGACCAGTACAGTCATCCATACGAAAAAGGAGTGCGATCATGGAGCGGATCATTCAAAAACCACAATTATCAAAAGCTACAACAAAAAGATTATCTTTGTATTTGCGTTATTTGAAAGGATTGGAAAAAAATGGTGTTACCCGTGTCAAATCTTCTGAACTGAGTAAAATGATCCAAGTCGGTTCAGCGACGATTCGCCGCGACTTTTCCCATTTTGGTGAACTGGGCCGCAGCGGCTATGGCTACAATGTCAGCGACTTGATCAAAGTTTTCAGTGATATGCTGGAGACCAAAGAAGAGAAGCGGATCGCCTTGATCGGCTGTGGTAATTTGGGCCAAGCCTTGCTGAACAATAATTTTCGACGGAATGAGAATTTGACGATCGTCTGTGCCTTTGACAATGATCCTGAAAAAATTGGAAAAGAGATTTGCGGGTATCCTGTTTTTTCAATTGAAGAAATGGACGAGGTGCTGGCAAAAGAAAAAATCACCGTTGCCATCTCGACGGTGCCTAGCCAAAATGCACAAAAAGCGATTGATCAATTGGTGGACAACGGAATTACCGCCATTTTGAATTTTGCACCGGACCCATTAAACGTCCCTGACAATGTTCATGTCCATTACATTGATTTGACATCGGAATTGCAGACGTTGATTTATTTTGATGGACAGTAGGGCTTTACAAGAATCCTACTTCATTGTAGAATGATGCTACGATGATCAAGAGGAGTACATGAGAAACGAAGGTTAAGAGAGAAGATGCTCGGCTGAAACATTTTCACTTTGGCTCATGGAAGGTAGCTTGGGAGTTTTGCGATCTGAAGCAAGTAAGAGCGCACGGCACATGACCGTTATACATGTTTGAGCGGCAGATGAATATTCTGCAATTTAGGTGGTACCGCGTAATTTACGTCCTAGAACACACTTGTGTTCTAGGCTTTTTTTGTTAGTTTTGCTTTTTTCAATAGGAATAAGGATTCTTTCTTGGCTGACTAACATCCATCATCCACAAAACAATGATTATTTAGGAGGAACATCTATGACTGAAAATTTACCAACAAAATTCAATCCTCAAGAGGTTGAAGCGGGCCGTTATCAAAAATGGCTAGATCAAGACTTGTTCAAGCCATCAGAAGATAAGCAGGCGAAACCGTATTCGATCGTTATTCCGCCACCCAATGTAACTGGAAAATTACACTTGGGCCACGCTTGGGATACAACACTACAAGATATGATCATCCGACAAAAACGGATGCAAGGCTTTGACACCTTGTGGCTTCCTGGAATGGACCATGCAGGGATCGCTACTCAAGCAAAAGTAGAAGAAAAATTAAGAGAGCAAGGCATCTCTCGTTATGATCTTGGTCGTGAAAAATTCGTTGATCAAGTTTGGGAATGGAAAGAGGAATACGCAGGGCACATTCGGGAGCAATGGGCGAAATTAGGCTTGTCCCTTGATTATGGTCGCGAACGCTTTACTTTAGATGACGGCTTGTCTGATGCTGTTCGAAAAGTCTTTGTTTCTTTATATGAAAAAGACTTGATCTACCGTGGCGAATACATCATCAATTGGGACCCGCAGGCAAAAACAGCCTTGTCGGATATTGAAGTGATCCACAAGGACGTGGAAGGAGCCTTTTACCATGTTTCTTATCCGTTAGCAGATGGCAGCGGCGTATTAGAAATCGCAACGACTCGTCCTGAAACGATGCTAGGTGATACAGCGATCGCGGTTCATCCAGAAGATGAGCGCTACCAAGCATTGATTGGTAAAAAAGCGATTTTACCACTATTAAACAAGGAAATTCCAATTATCGCCGACAGTTATGTGGATCGGGAATTTGGAACGGGAGCTGTGAAAATCACACCGGCCCATGACCCAAATGACTTTGAGGTTGGTAATCGTCATGACTTGCCACGGGTAAATGTTATGAATCCAGATGGCAGCATGAATGAGCTTGCCGGTAAATATGCAGGCATGGATCGTTTTGAAGCGCGTAAAATGATCGTGGCTGATCTAAAAGAAATCGGTCGTTTGATTAAGGTTGAAAAAATGGTTCACAGTGTCGGTCATTCTGAGCGTACAGGCGTTGTTGTTGAACCACGTCTATCTACACAATGGTTTGTAAAGATGGGGCCGTTGTCTGATCAGGCAGTCAAAAATCAAAGCACGGAGAATGCGGTGGAATTCTTCCCGCCGCGCTTCAACAATACCTTCATGACTTGGATGGAAAACGTTCATGATTGGGTAATCTCTCGTCAATTATGGTGGGGACATCGGATTCCAGCTTGGTATCATAAAGAAACGGGTGAAATGTACGTTGGGATGGAAGCTCCTTCCGACAGCGAAAATTGGGAACAAGATCCAGATGTACTGGACACTTGGTTCAGTTCTGCCTTGTGGCCGTTTTCTACGATGGGCTGGCCGGATGAGGAGAGCGAAGAGTATAAACGCTACTTCCCAACGAGCACATTAGTGACAGGCTACGACATTATTTTCTTCTGGGTGAGTCGAATGATTTTCCAAAGCTTGGAATTCACGGACGAACGCCCATTCAAAAATGTGTTGATTCACGGATTGATTCGTGACGAACAAGGACGCAAAATGAGCAAGTCCCTAGGCAACGGGATTGATCCTATGGATGTCATTGAAAAATATGGTGCCGATGCTTTACGCTGGTTCCTATCTACTGGCTCAGCGCCGGGTCAAGATGTACGTTTCAGCTATGAAAAGATGGACGCTGCATGGAACTTCATCAACAAGATCTGGAATGCGTCTCGTTTTGTGATTATGAATGTTGAAGGCTTCACACCGGCAGACATTGATTTCTCTGGTGAAAAAACCGTTGCGGACCGTTGGATCTTGACGCGTTTAAATGAGACCATCGAAAAAGTAACGAGCTTATTTGACCAATTTGAATTCGGTGAAGCGGGTCGTCAATTGTACAACTTCATGTGGGATGACTTCTGTGACTGGTATATCGAGATGAGTAAAGAAATTCTTTACGGGGAAGATGAAGAAGCCAAACAAACAACCAAGAGTATCTTAGTATATGTTTTGGATCAAACATTGCGTCTGTTACACCCAATCATGCCGTTCGTGACAGAAGAAATTTGGGCGAAAATCCCTCATACTGGGGAGTCCTTAGTTGTTGCGGAGTATCCAGTGGTTCACCCTGAAAACAATGACGAAACTGCAGCAAAAGGAATGGAAGTTCTGAAAGAATTGATTCGCTCTGTTCGGAATATTCGTGCTGAAGTAAATACACCACTTTCTAAGCCGATCACTTTGCTGATCAAAACCAGTGATGCAAAAGTGGATGAATTCTTGATTGAAAATACGAGCTATATCGAACGTTTCTGTAATCCAGAGGAATTGGTGATCTCAAGCGACATTACCGCACCGGATTTAGCGATGTCCGCAGTCTTGACGGGCGCTGAGATTTATCTTCCATTAGCTGGATTGATCAATATTGAAGAAGAAATCAAACGCTTAGAAAAAGAATTAGCCAAATGGAACGGCGAAGTGAAACGCGTGCAAGGAAAATTAGCCAATGAACGCTTTGTGGCAAATGCTCCTGAAAGTGTCGTTGCAGAGGAACGTGAAAAAGAAAAAGATTATTTGGAAAAACAAGCAGCGGTTCAAGATCGGATCGAAAGCTTACGAACGATTTCTTAAAAAGGAAAATAAAAAATGAGTACGGCTAAATCAAAGCTGTACTCATTTTTTTATTCACCTGAAGTGGAAATTGAGGAAGTCAGCTATGAAAGGAGTCTTTAAAAAAAATTCACCAGCGCTTGGCAATCTTTCTTTGAAAATCTTTGCTATACTAGAAGCATGTAAAAAAAGATAAAAATGAGGCGAGTAATTTGACGATAGATGAAGCGATTGCTTGGATTCACAGTCGAAAAAAATTTGGATCACGTCCAGGTTTAGACCGTATCCAAGCCTTACTAGATAAAGTAGAGAACCCAGAAAAAAAAGTTCCTGTCATTCATATCGCTGGGACGAACGGGAAAGGTTCTACAGTTGCCTATTTACGCAGTATCTTCATAGAGGCAGGTGTGACGGTCGGGAGTTTTACCTCCCCTTATATTGAAGAGTTCAACGAACGAATCGCGATCGACGCGCAGCCGATTCCTGATTCTGCTCTGATTCATTATGTAGAAAAATACCAGCCTATTGTTGCTGACCTGGATGACCAGCCGGCTATTGGTGGAATCACGGAATTCGAGATTTTAACTGCGATCATGCTGGATTACTTTGCAGAGGAAGCAGTAGATGTCGCGATCGTTGAAGTTGGGTTGGGCGGTTTGTTAGATTCCACGAATGTCGTATCGCCTATTTTGACTGCGATTACGACGATTGGTTATGATCATATGGAGATTTTGGGAGATACCTTAAATGAGATTGCTCAGCAAAAGGCAGGGATCATCAAAAAAAATATCCCTGTCGTTACTGGAAACATCACAAAAGGGCCTTTGATTGAAATCGTGGAAAAAGCGGTCGCTGAAACAGCAAAGATCTATCGTTACGGGGAAGAATATCAGGTAGATTATTTGCGACCTGATCCGAACTGGGGCGAGTTGTTTAGTTTTACAGATTCAGCAGGAAAGCTAACGTCGTTGAAAGTTCCGCTGTTGGGCCGTCATCAAGTTGAAAATGCGGGGGTGGCGATCATGTTGTATCATCTGTATTGTGAAGGGCAAGGTTTGCCTTTTGAAGAAAGAACGATACAAAAAGGATTGGCAAACGCGCAATGGCCTGCTCGTATGGAAAAAATCAGTGACGAACCCTTGATCGTGATGGATGGCGCGCATAATGGCCATGCCATCAAACGACTGGCAGAAAATATGAAGCGAGAATTTCGAGGATACACTATCCGAATTCTGTTCTCTGCATTGGAGACAAAGGATGTGGATCAAATGTTGTCGCTGCTTTCAGAAATTCCTAATGCACATATTTATTTAACGACGTTTGAGTACCCAAAGGCGTTGGATCTTAGCCGCTTCGATAAATCAGACAGCCGTTTTGACGTTGTCTCACTCTGGCAATTTGGCTTAGGCGAATTGCTAGAAGATATGGGAGCTGACGATCTATTATTAATTACTGGATCACTGTACTTCGTTTCTGAAGTGCGTCAATTATTATTAAACTTAGGAGGTAAGAATGAAAAAAGTTAAGGGAATCATTTTCGACATGGATGGCTTATTGTTTGATACAGAATCAATTTATTGTGAAGCAAACTTGGTGGTAGCTGAAAAGTACGACCTGCCCTTCACGAAGGATGTGTATAACCGTTTTATCGGGATCTCTGATGAAGAAGTGTGGGAAGCCTTGCACGAGATGTATGCAGATCACGGAAAAGAAACGGTCCAAAAATTCATTGACGAAAGTTGGGGAATGGCCCACGATCGGTTCAAGACAGGGGAAGTTGATTTGAAGCCGGGAGTTCACGAGTTGTTGACTTATTTAGAAGAAAAGAACATTCCTCGTGTTCTTGCATCGAGCAACGTACGTCCTGTCATTGAAATTCTATTAGAGCATGCAGGCATTCGAGACAAGTTTTCGGACATTGTTTCTGCTGATGATGTAAAGTATGCGAAACCTGATCCTGAGATTTTTGAGATCGCGGTGGATCGTTTAGGGATCGCTCGAGAAGAAGGATTGGTTTTGGAGGATTCTAAAAACGGCATCTTAGCTGCCGAAGGGGCAGGTGTCCCTGTGGTCATGGTTCCAGATATTATTCCTCCAACTGCGGAACTCGAAGAAAAAACAGCAGCCGTTTTACCAACACTGCATGACGTCATCAACTTTTTAGAAGCTTAACACAGGCTCCTTTGCGTACCTTATTGAAAAGTGCGTAAAGGAGTTTTTTTATGGAAAAAAGTTTGTTGTTGCAAGAATTGCCTGAGAGTTCATGGCCACGTGAGCGTTTGTTGCGGGAAGGCGAAAAGCATTTGTCGGATCAGGAGCTGTTGGCAATCATTTTGCGAAACGGTTCGCGTCAGCAAAATGTGATGGAATTAGCCGGAACGATCTTGCGGGAATACCCGGACCTTTATAATTTAAAGCACACCACGTTGCATGAGCTGCAGAAATTTAAAGGAATCGGCGAGACACGAGCCATTGAATTAAAAGCCATGATGGAATTTGGCTATCGAATCAATCGTGCGTTGCAGCCGAAGATGGGAAGGGTCCAATCAAGTCTTTCTTTAGGTCAGCTTTTGATCACGGAATTAAAGGACTATCAACAAGAGCATTTGGTCGCCTTCTTTTTAAATACAAAAAATGAAATTATTTTACAGAAAACTATTTTTATCGGATCACTGAATCAATCCATCGCGCATCCACGAGAAATATTTCGGGAAGCGGTGCGTATCAGTGCGGCACGCGTTGTTTTAGGCCATAATCACCCATCAGGAAATCCAACACCGTCATCCAATGATTTGGACTTTACAAAACGCGTGCAAGAGTGTGGTGAAATGATGGGAATCGAGCTTTTGGATCATATTATTGTTGGAGAAACCAAATATTTCAGTTTACGTGAAGAAAAGTACTTAAAGTAGCGATTGAAAACCCTTGCGCTAAGAATAAGTAGAATGTTAAACTATTAATGTAGCTTTGTTTGAGTTGCGAGCTGGTATACAGATGTTTCCTTTTCGTAGTGCAGCAATGTTACAATCAATAAGTGCTTAGGCACGAGGAGGAATTTTATTCATGGAAAACGGAACAGTAAAATGGTTTAACGCAGAAAAAGGTTTTGGCTTCATCACTCGTGAAGATGGCAGCGATGTATTCGTACATTTCTCAGCTATCCAAGGCGACGGCTTCAAAACATTAGAAGAAGGACAAGCAGTAACTTTCGATGTTGAAGAAAGCGATCGCGGACCTCAAGCAGCTAACGTGAATAAGCAATAATACAACAAAGCCTTAGAGAATGTTCTCTAAGGCTTTTTTTGTATGCTAAGAAAAAAAAGATCAGCTCTCCATTTAAAATTGGAAAAAGCGGTCTTCTTCCAAGCCATCTGTATGATTGGAATTATTAGTCGCAAGCGCGGACTTTCCAATACAGTATTGCCAGAAAAATTCAAAAAAGAGGGGATTGCTTTTTTCTAGCTTGATCGTGGCAAAGATATCTTTGGTCGCTTGCTTGACTAGTTGGATCGTATCGGAGTCTTGTAAGAAGAAACGATAAAATTCCTCTGGATAGTCAGTAGCATAGTTGGTGATAGCTGCAGATAATGCTTGCAAAGATTTTGGTTCCTGATCTTCTAGAAAATCTGTATATTTGACCAATATACGATTGGTCAAAACCGACTTCAGCTCAGCTAAGTTAGCAAACTCGCGATAGATCGGTTGAGTCGAGCAAGAGATGTGTTGGGCAATGTTACGGGCATGGAATTTATTGAAGCCTTCATTGAGAATCAACTGATACGCACCATCAATGATGTGACTTCTTTTTATGCGTTGTGTTCTAACCATAATTAATCTTCCTTTATTCTGATTTCAAGAAACTATAAAATAACTAAATGCAGTTATTGTATCTTTCTAACTAGTCTTCATTGTGCAAATAAAAGAGTTATTTGTCAATTGGTTTTTTGGTGTTTTCAGAAAAATAATATTTTTTTTTGCAAAAAAAGCGCCAGTTATTTGAATATTCGTTGAAAAGACCTAAAATTAAAAAAACATCTATCTGAAAATCAGATAGATGTTTAATTAATTATCAGGCGTCATAATCATTGGTAAAATCATTGGGTGACGTTCTGTTTGATCAAATAAGAATGGTTGCAGTGCTGCGACCATCGCATTTTTCAGTTTTGCTTCAGTGCATCCTGCTTCGTTTAAAGCTTCCCGCAATGCGTGGAATAAAATTCGTTGCCCTTCATTGATCATCTCGCCGGATTCACGCATGTACACAAATCCTCGAGATAAAATATCTGGACCAGCTAAGATTTCCTTCTTAGCAATATCAACTGTTGCGACAGCAAGAACCAAGCCTTCTTCAGAAAGAATACGGCGATCTCGCAGAACGACATTACCGATATCTCCGATCCCGCTGCCATCCACGTACACATCACTGGCATTAAAATGACCAGCGCGTCTAGCGCTATCCGCAGTCAAGGCCAACATATCGCCATTTTCCATAATGAAACAATTTTCTTCAGGAACACCTGTATCTTGAGCTAATCCTGTATGGATCTTCAACATTCTGAATTCGCCGTGGATCGGAACAAAATATTTCGGCTTCATTAAGCGAAGCATCAATTTTTGTTCTTGTTGACTACCATGACCAGAAGTGTGGATGTTATTGACTTTCCCATGAATCACCTCTGCACCCGCTTCAGAAAGCAGGTTGATCAAATGATTCACACTTGTCGTATTCCCAGGGATAGGTGAACTTGAGAAAATGACGGTATCGTCCGGTTGGATCTGGATTTGACGGTGTGTACCGTTCGCGATACGAGACAAAGCTGCCATAGGTTCCCCTTGAGAACCCGTGCATAAAATCATTAATTCGTTAGCAGGCAAATTATTAATTTCATGAGCATCAACAAATGTACCATCAGGAACAGTGATATAGCCTAATTTTTGTCCATTGACGATCGCGTTCTCCATGCTTCGACCGAAGACGGCGATCTTTCTACCTGTAGCAACAGCAGCAGTAGCGGCTTGTTGCAAACGAGAAATATTAGAAGCGAAGGTAGCGAAAATGATCCGACCTTCGATTTTTTCCATAATACGCAAGATGGACTGCCCGATAGTTTGCTCAGATTTTGTAAATGTAGGAACCTCAGCATTGGTACTGTCAGATAAAAGACACAACACGCCTTCCTCACCGAGCTTAGCCATGCGATGCAAGTTGGCTGGTTGGCCGACAGGTGTGAAGTCAAATTTGAAGTCACCAGTTTCCACGATATTCCCAGAAGGTGTTTTAACGACCACACCTAGGGGATCTGGAATACTATGCGTCGTTCGGAAAAAGCTCACAGATGTTTTGCGGAAACGAATGACTGAATCTTCATCGATTTCGTGCAATTCTGCGTCACGCAATAATCCATGCTCATCCAATTTGTTTTTGATCAGAGCCAGAGCAAGAGCCCCCGCGTAGATCGGAATATTTGCTTGTTTTAATAGATAGGGAACACCACCGATATGATCTTCATGTCCGTGGGTGATCACTAATGCTTTAACCTTATTGATGTTTTGGACAACGTAACTAAAATCGGGAATGACATAATCAATTCCTAATAGATCGTCTTCAGGAAATTTTATCCCGGCATCTATAATGATGATCTCATCTTGAAATTGAACCCCATACATATTTTTTCCGATTTCGCCCAATCCACCAATGGCAAAGACACCAGTTTCGTTGTTTTTTAGCGAGAGTTTCATAGATTAGAACTCCGTTAACTTGAAGTCGGCATTTTCTTTTTCATACTCTAAATGATTGCCTTCTAAAAGTTGGATGTATTCAACGTTATATGGGGTGTTATCACGTAATAAATTGTGTACCATTTCTTCATTGTCCGCTTCCACATACAATGATTGTGTTTGCTCGCGTTTTGGGTTGCGTTCTTTGGTTTCTTGATAATAAACTTTGTAAATCATGAATCTATCTCCTTTATTTGCATTATAGCAATTTTTTCCACGACAAAATGAGGGGCGGTTGCCACCTATTTTTTTATGCTCAGCAATTTAGCTAGAACTAAAGTGTTGAGAAGAAGCCTCGTCTTTGCTTCTTGCTTGAAAAAACAATTTCACCGTTCTTTGGGTTGTTCTTACAACAATTACTTGTAGTTTATCACAGAATATATAAGAAGTATAGAAACTAAGAATTGAAATGACGAATCCTAAGAAATTTTCAGAAAGTTTAAAAATAAAAATAAAAAGAACGCATTACTGAGCAGGCAGAAGCAATATTTTTATGCTATATTGGAGTCATTACGTTATAGAGAGAGGCGAATAAAAATGAAGTTGATGTTGCGGTATACCTTGCGCTACAAAAAGCTATTATTGTTAGATTTCATCAGTGTTTTTGGATTTATTTTGATCGAGTTGGGGTTGCCGACGATATTAGCCATGATGATTGATAAAGGAATTGGAAATAACGATTTTGACTATGTACGTAAGATGGGGATCGTGATGATTGTGATAACAGTGATCGGGATCATCATGAGTATTTCATTACGTTACTTCAGTTCTCAGATTACATCTAGAATGGTGGCTGATATTCGGGACGACCTTTTTGAGAAAGTTCAGACCTTCTCCCATTCGGAATATGAGCAGATTGGTGTTCCTTCGTTAATTACTAGAACAACAAATGACGCGTATCAGATTATGCTCTTCATGCAAAACATCCTGACGACCGGCTTCATGACTCCAATGATGTTCGGAATGAGCTTGTATTTGATCATGCGGACGAGTCCTGGTTTGGGTATTTATGTTTTGTTGGCGCTGCCTATCTTGTTATTAGCAGTTATTTTAATTGCGAAGTATTCAGAGCCCTTATCTACAAAACAGCAGAATAATTTAGATAATATTAACGGAATTTTACGTGAGAATCTTTCTGGCTTACGGGTAATACGCGCTTTTGTGAATGAAAAATTTGAAGAAATGCGTTTCAAATTCGTCAATGATGCCTACACGAATAGTTCGAAGAGTCTATTTCATTTAATGGCAGTAGCACAGCCTGGATTTTTCTTTCTATTTAATATTGTCATGGTTCTGATTATTTGGAACGGGACCGTTCAGATCAACCAGGGTGCTTTAGAAGTCGGAACGTTGATCGCTTTTATCGAGTACATTTTCCATGCGCTGTTTTCTTTCATGCTGTTTGCGACAGTCTTCATGATGTATCCGCGGGCCAATGTATCCGCATTGCGTATTCAAGAAGCCTTTGATATGGACCCATTAATCAAAGACAATCCTGAAAAAACAGCGGAACCAACAGAAAAAAGCTCTTTGGAGTTTCGTGATGTGACATTTGCATATCCGGGACATGCAGAAAGTCCGGTGATTCGAAATGTCAGCTTTACAGCCAAGCCAGGTGAGACAGTTGCTTTTATCGGGAGTACTGGATCTGGGAAATCAACCTTGATTCAATTGATCCCCCGATTTTACGATGTGACAGAAGGACAAGTGTTAGTCGATGGAATGGATGTAAGAGAGTATCAATTGAAGGATCTACGTAACAAGATTGGTTATATCCCGCAAAAAGCACAATTATTTACTGGAACGATCGCGGATAATCTTCGTTACGGGAAAGAAGATGCGACACAAGCCGAGATGGAACAGGCCGCAGAGATTGCGCAAGCCTCAGAGTTCATCGCTCAGAAACCTGATGGCTACCAAGAAGAATTATCAGAGGGTGGAAATAATTTCTCTGGTGGTCAGAAGCAGCGTTTAGCGATTGCCCGCGCGGTGATCCGCAAACCGGAGATTTATATTTTTGATGATAGCTTCTCAGCGTTGGATTATCAAACCGATGCAAAACTGCGTGCTCGATTGAAAAAGGAAACGACAGAATGCGCGGTATTAATAGTTGCGCAACGTGTAGGTACGATTATGCACGCGGATAAGATCGTTGTGTTAAACGAAGGCGATGTTGTAGGAATAGGTACTCATCGTGAGTTATTAGATAGTTGTCCAATTTATTATGATATTGCTGCTTCTCAATTAACGAAGGAGGAATTAGCATGAGAAAATACACTTCTTCTTTAAAGCGGTTGATGCACTATATTAATCCTTACAAAAAATCATTTATTTTGGTCTTGATACTGGCTATTGGAACCTTGATTCTAGGGACCTGGATGCCTTATTTGACAGGTCTGCCTACAACTGAAGTTAGTAAAAACATCATGCAGGGCGAGGCTGTAAACTTTGACTATGTCTTTAAATGGTTAGTCGTCATCGTGATTGTGGGGATTGCCTATAGTTGTACGCAATTAGGAACAGGCTGGCTGATGGCAAACGTTGTACAATCTGCAATGCGTGATTTGCGTGAAGATATTGAAGCCAAGATTAATCGGTTGCCAGTTTCCTATTTTGATCGAAACCAACAAGGAAACATTCTCTCACGTGTAACGAACGACGTGGATGCAGTGAGTAATGCGATGCAACAAGCCATCATCAAATCTATCAATGCTGTCTTAGGTATTTTGTTAGCAGTTGCAATGATGTTTTACATCAATCCCATGATGGCGGTCTTATCATTGATCATGATTCCGTTATCCATTGTTGTTTCTCGAAAAATCGTTCAAGTGTCACAGAAGGATTTCCAAGGAATGCAAAATTCATTGGGTGAATTGAACGGCTATGTACAGGAAAATATGACTGGCTTTAGCGTTTTAAAATTGTATGGACGTGAAAAAGAAACCTTGGCTGGCTTTAGCGAAGTCAATCATGAACTTCGACGCTATGGTTTCCGCGCGGCCTTTGTTTCAAGCTTGATGCAGCCGTTGGTTCAGTTGACCGCTTATGCAACGTACATCGCGATGGCTATTTTGGGAAGTTGGAATGTTATTCACGGTGTGATTTTAGTAGGGCAGCTCCAAGCCTTTATTCAATACATTTGGCAAGTTAGTCAGCCGATGGGGGAAATCACCCAACTGTCTTCAATGATCCAAAGTGCATCGGCTTCAGCTAAACGAGTTTTTGAAATATTAGATGAACCAGAGGAAGAATTAAACGAGCAGGATCTGCCTTTACCAGAACCGGTACAAGGAAATGTTGTTTTTGATCATGTAAGATTCAGTTACGATCCGAAGAAGCCGTTGATCGAGGATTTAAGCTTCGAGGTCAAAGCAGGGGAAACAGTCGCTATCGTTGGTCCGACAGGTGCAGGTAAGACGACGTTGATCAATTTGCTGATGCGGTTTTACGATATCAACAGTGGACGCATCTTGATTGATGGTGTAAACACACAAGAAATGAATCGTTCGGATGTTCGTTCCTTATTTGGTATGGTATTGCAAGATGCTTGGTTATACGAAGGAACGATCGGAGACAATATTCGCTTTGGACGCTTAGAGGCTACGGATTATGAAGTAGTTGATGCGGCTAAAACAGCAAATGTGGATCATTTTATTCGAACGATGCCTGATGGGTATGATATGGAAATCAATTCAGAGGGAGACAATGTCTCTCTTGGACAAAAACAATTATTGACCATTGCTAGAGCAGTTATCTCTGATCCTAAGATCCTTATTCTGGATGAAGCAACAAGCTCGGTGGATACTCGTTTAGAAGGATTGATCCAAAAAGCAATGGATCGTGTCATGCAAGGGCGCACGAGTTTTGTAATTGCCCATCGGTTATCAACGATTCGTGATGCAGACCATATTTTAGTTATGAAGGATGGTCAAATCATTGAGCATGGTACCCACAATGAACTTCTGGCCCAAGGGGGATTCTATGAACAGCTATACAATAGCCAGTTCATGGAAGAAGCGGAATAAAAGGAAGGCTCATTTAAAAGATACTAGAATATTTCAATAGAGAACTAGAGAGCCAGGTGCTTCTGCTTCCATCAACGATGAGAATGCAGAAGAATCTGGCTTTTTACTTTTATTCATACATTGCTTAGGTAAGGAAGAGTCAATGGATAAATGCTATACTTATTTGGACAACAAAAGTTTAGATAAGAGAAGGATCAAGGATAGCAGAAAGAGAATTGGAGGAAAAGGAATGGCTTATTTTATCGCATCCAGCGCGGATGTTTATGGCGATGTAACCATAGAAAAGGGCGCAACGATTTGGTTTCAAAGCGTTTTAAGAGGAGATAGCAACACGATCGCTATTGGAGAAATGAGCAATGTGCAGGATGGAACGATTGTACATGTGGATCATGATGCTCCTACTTCGATCGGAGAATATGTCACAATTGGACACGCGTGTATTATTCACGGGTGTACGATCCATAGCGGGGCGTTGATCGGGATGGGGTCAACGATTTTGAATCATGCAGAAATTGGCGAAAATAGTCTGATCGGTGCGGGGTCATTAGTAACAGAAGGAACAGTGATTCCGCCGAACTCGCTAGCATTTGGATCGCCAGCACGTGTGATTCGTCAATTGACACCGGAAGAAATCAGTAGCAACCGCAAAAATGCGGAGCATTATTACGAATTAGGAGAAAAATACTTGAACAACGAGATACCGCCATTCCAAGTAAGAGGAGCTGTTCATGAAGGAGACTAGCTTCTTACTGTTGCAGGCACAGCTGCGGGCG
Source organism: Enterococcus gilvus ATCC BAA-350 (assembly GCF_000407545.1). Classification (NCBI taxonomy): domain Bacteria; kingdom Bacillati; phylum Bacillota; class Bacilli; order Lactobacillales; family Enterococcaceae; genus Enterococcus; species Enterococcus gilvus. The sequence goes on from NZ_ASWH01000001.1 coordinate 719,580, forward strand.
TTGTTTCCTGATGAAGGTCTAAATCAATTAGCTATTTACGAAGATCATAAAGCCCATTTCCTGATTTTTTCTAGTCGTGGATTGTATGTACTGGAAGAAGACGATTTAACAAAAGAGCCGCGAAATATTTATTATACAACGGATAGTTTGAAGCCATTTTCTATTCGTCAGCACGAGGGAATATTCGAACTGATCGTTGAAACGGTTGGAGGACGGCACTTTATTTTAGCCTTTCCTGATCAAACGGATGCGTATCATGCGATGCAGACATTGATTGAACTTTTAGTTTAATAAGACGAGTTAGTATAAATTTTTCTTAATTCCCATTATAATCTTACTTAAAGGAAGTGATAAAAAATGGACGGAAGTAAATTTGATCATGAGCCGGTCAATGAGGAAGACTTGTTGGCCAAGGGCTATCGCAAATATCATGGTGAAGGCATTGATATTTATTATAACAAGGATATTTGCGCGCACATTGGGAACTGTGTAAGAGGCAATCCAGAAATTTTTGAGGTGGGACGCAGACCCTGGATTATTCCAGACAATGGCAGTGTTGAAAATGCTAGTTATGTCGTGGATACTTGTCCAAGCGGCGCCTTGAAATATGTTGTGAAGAAGTAAGGGAAACAAATAAAGTAGAGTAAGGAGAATCGAATCATTATGGAAATCAAAGAAGAAAAAGAACGCTTTGTCTTATTGAACGATCAAAATGAAGAGGCAGGAGAAATGACATGGTCAAATGCTGGTCCAGAAATTATGATCATTGATCATACATTTGTCGATCCAACATATCGCGGACAAGGCTTGGCAGAAAAATTAGTTGCTGCCGGTGTTGAAAAAGCACGTAAAGATGATAAAAAAATCATCCCATTATGCCCATTCGCAAAAAAAGAGTTTGATGAAAAACCAGAATATGCAGATGTTTTAAGAAAATAAGTATCTCACGTCCCTAGTCAAATGACCTCAATTGTGCTAAAGTAAAATCGAGGTAGTTTGGAAATAAGGAGGGTCATCTTTTGTATAATTTTATTTTGGGTGTTATCTTAGTTTTATCAGTAATCATCGTTATTACGATTATGATGCAACCTAGCAAACAAAATAGTGCTGCGAGTGCTTTTACTGGCGGTGCAGATCAATTATTCGGAAAGCAAAAAGCGCGCGGCTTTGAAGCTGTGATGCAACGATCAACAGCGATTCTAGGTGTGATCTGGATGGTTTTGCTCTTCGTATTAATGTTTTTATCAAGCAAATAAAACCGGCCTCTCGCGTGAGAGGTCTTTTTTATTTTGTATTTGTATTAAATCAAGTACACTTTAAGGTAAGAGAGAAAGGCAGACGGCACTTACAATCAAGGGTCAACGGATTATTTTCTGGCGAAAGGACCTAATACGGATAGTGAGGTGTCTGCGTATGAAATTGAATGAGTGGAGAGTGAAAAAAGATGATTCAACCGCCAAAGTCGTTGTTTTTGCCGAATGGAAAACGAGCGGTCCTACTGTTGCACGCGTATTCTGGCAGTCCAAATGACGTGCGTATGATGGCACGTTATTTGGAAAAATGGAATTATACAGTTTATGCACCCTTATATAGTGGACACGGAACTATGGACCCATTAGATATTCTTGAGAAGTCTGCCGAACAATGGTGGGAAGACACTCAAAACGGGGTAGCGTACTTGAAGTCAAAAGGATATCAGGAAATCGCTGTTTTTGGACTTTCAATGGGAGGGATTTTCGCGACTCGCTTATTAAGTAAGATGCCAGAAAACTTTCTTGGCGGCGGCTTTTTTTGCTCCCCGATTGCCCCAGTTAAAACGAATGTGACTGAAAATTTTCTATTATATGCGAAGCAAGTATTGGATCGATCAGGCAAGGAAGCGACAAGAGAGAAAATTGACAGTTATCGCCCATTGGTAGAAGATCAGTTAAAGGCCATTGAAGATCAAGCGTTAATTGCTTATGAAAACTTAGCTGCAATCACTCGGCCTTTCTTTATGGCACAGGCAGGACAAGATGAAATGATTGAAGCGGAAGGGGTATTTCAAACAGCAAGCCAATTGCGTCAGACATCATTCAGCTTGAATTGGTATCCTGAGAGCAGTCACGTGGTCACCGTGGGCCCAGAAAGAAGACAATTAGAACAAGACGTGGTAAATTTTTTAGCCAGTCTTGGTTGGAGAGAAGATAATGGAGAGAAAAACAATTAAATCAGAAATACTAGCTGGCTTGAAGGCAGCCAATAAAAAAAGTCTTTCAATGGAAGAATTAGCAGAAGTTTTAGATATGCGTAAAAGCGAGGATTATAAACGATTAGTCCAAACAGTGGCGCAGCTTGAAAGAGAGAAAGCACTAGAATTTAACAAAAAAGGGCACATCAAGTTGCCTTTTCAGCCAATCGAAGTGGAAGGGATTTTTCGTCGCAATGAACGAGGCTTTGGTTTCGTGACGATTGATCCAGAGGAACCGGATATTTTTATCCCGAAAGAAGCGACTAATTTTGCGATGGATGGTGACATTGTCATGATCGACATCCAAAAAACGGCGGATCTGTTTTCAGATCGTGGCGCGGAAGGCCGTGTTGTTTCTATTAAAGAACGGAAGATTCAGCAACTTGTTGGTGAGTTTACAGCTTTTGATGTGGATGAAATTGCGGAATCTGATTTATTCGGTTATGTAACACCGAAGGATAAAAAAAGTGCGCAATTTAAGGTTTTTATTGCGGCGGAAGGCATTCAACCAGTGGATGGCAGTGTCGTGATCGTTGAGATCACTCATTATCCTGAGAAGGGATATGCAACAAGTCTTGAGGGGATGATCACAAAGGTAATTGGTCATAAAAATGATCCAGGCATGGATATATTATCGATCGTGATTGCTCAAGGAATCCCAACCCAATTTCCAGAAGAGGTTCAATCAGCTTCTGAAGAAGTCCCTGATAAAATCGCTGCATCTGATTTAGTAGGCCGCCGTGATTTACGGGATCAACAGATCGTGACCATTGATGGAGCGGATGCAAAAGATTTGGATGACGCTGTGACGGTCCGTAAACTAGATAATGGAAATTACTTTTTAGGGGTACACATCGCGGATGTTTCTTACTATGTGACGGAAGACAGCATCTTGGATAAAGAAGCGTTCGAACGTGGAACGAGTGTCTACTTGACGGACCGAGTAATTCCCATGATCCCGCAACGTTTATCAAATGGTATTTGCTCCTTGAATCCTCAAGTACCACGCTTGACTATGAGCTGTGAGATGGAGATTGATCCAAGTGGGACGATTGTTCATCATGAGATTTTTCAAAGTGTGATCCAAACGACCGAACGAATGACGTATTCAGCGGTAAATGAAATCTTAGAAGAAGACGATGCAGAAACGACTGAACGCTACCGTGACCTAGTTCCGATGTTTCATTTGATGAAAGAACTGCATCTAATTCTTGAAGAACGTCGTAGTCGCCGCGGGGCAATTAACTTTGAGGACAGAGAAGCTAAAATTCTTGTTGATCCTGAAGGACGCCCGCTGGATATTGAATTGCGAGATCGAGGTGTTGGCGAACGCTTGATTGAATCGTTCATGTTGGCGGCGAATGAAACCGTTGCTGAGCATTTCAATCGATTGAAGGTACCATTCATCTATCGAATTCATGAACAACCAAAAGAAGAAAAAATGCAGCGTTTCTTTGATTTTGCAGCAGCACTGGGTATTTTAGTCAAAGGAACAAAAAATACGATCACTCCGAAGGATCTTCAACAAGTAATCCATGACGTAGGAGATAAACCGGAAGCAGCAGTTATTAATACGATGTTGTTGCGTAGTATGCAGCAAGCACGTTACTCCGAGGATAATTATGGGCATTACGGATTGGCAGCGGAATACTACACGCATTTCACGTCACCGATCCGACGTTACCCCGATTTGATCGTCCATCGCTTGATTCGGACGTACAGCCAAGATCAAAGTGAAACAACTCAAGAAAAATGGGCAGAAAAACTACCAGACATCGCTAATCATAGTTCGAAGATGGAACGACGTGCAGTGGACGCTGAACGAGAAGTCGACAGCATGAAAAAAGCCGAATATATGGCAGAAAAAGTTGGAGAAGAATTTGATGGACTTATCAGTTCAGTCACCAAATTTGGTATCTTCATTGAGCTTCCAAATACGGTAGAGGGAATGATCCATCTAAACGAATTGAAACAGGATTATTTTCATTTTATTGAAAACCAATTGGCGTTAGTCGGTGAGCGTACACGTCAAACCTTTAAAATCGGTCAAAAAGTTCGAATAAAGGTGACGAAGTCTGATCCAGAAACACGAGAGATCGATTTTGAACTTTTAGAAGCAGAAGAGATTCCTTCTTTGGAGGTTCCTAGCAACAACCGTCGTGATAAGCGACGCAAGCCAACCGGCGGCCGCAACAATCATAAAACTAGCGAAAAGCACTATAGTAAAAATGTTGAGAATAAAAACAACGAAAAAGGCAAGAAAAAGAAAAAAGGAAAAAAAACATTTTACAAATCTGTAGCCAAAAAGAAAAAACCGGGCAGAAAGAAGGGATAACATGCCAAAAGGTGATGGGAAATTAGTCGCACAAAATAAAAAAGCACGCCACGATTATACGATTATTGATACGATCGAGGCAGGGATCGTTCTGCAAGGAACTGAAATAAAAGCCATTCGCAATAGCCGAATCAATTTAAAAGATGGCTTTGCGCGCATTCGAAATGGTGAAGCTTTCTTATACAATGTTCATATTAGTCCATATGAACAGGGGAATATTTTTAACCACGACCCTTTGCGAACTCGCAAGCTGCTCATGCATAAAAAACAAATCGCTCGTTTAGCTGGCGAACTTAAGACGACAGGTATCACACTAGTCCCCTTAAAAGTGTACTTGAAAGATGGCTACGCTAAGGTTCTGATTGGTGTTGCCAAGGGAAAACATCAATATGATAAACGAGAAAGTTTGAAGCGTAAAGACGTGGATCGTCAAATCAGTCGAACGTTGAAAAACTATTCGCGCTAGCAAAATATTCTTTTTCGCATATTTAGGGAGAATTTCTTTACTTCACAATGGATTTTGATACGATTAGGTACAATCTATACTAGCCTTTTTGTGGGCTAAATCAGCTATTGGAGAAGGAAAAAGAGGAATAAAATAACGTGAGAGAAATTAACCTCGACTTATTCGGAAATTTTTAGGAAAATTCTTTGAAATTTTCTTTCTCTGGTGGTAACATACGATAGTATTTTGAGGAGCAGCGCTAAGCAGGCACTAGCTGACGCGAGTCGCTGGGAAGAGAGGTGAACTGGATTGGATGAAAAATCTTGGTTTTTCCATATTGGTCCCATATGGTTTGATGGTACGGTAACGACAATGATCATTGTGACATGCGTAATTGTCTTTTTCCTTGTCTATGCATTTACACGCAACCTATCATTGAAACCCAAAGGAAAGCAAAACGCAATTGAGTGGGTCATTGATTTTACAACGAACATTGTTGGTGACAACATGCCTCGTAAAGAAGTCAGAAATTTTAGTTTGTTCTCATTTACGTTGTTCTTATTTATTTTTGTAGCAAACCAAATCGGACTCGTCACGAAGATCGTCACTGGAGACAATGTGACGTTTTGGAAGAGTCCAACTGCAAACCCCTTTGTAACGATGGGATTGGCATTACTCGTATTGGTCCTAGCAAATTATCTGGGTACAGAAAAACTCGGGTTTGGTGGTTACGTGAAAAATTCTTTCTTTACACCGACAGGATTATTTCCTATTAAGTTGATGGAAGAATTTACAAATGTTATCACGTTAGGGCTACGTCTTTACGGGAACGTTTTTGCCGGTGAAGTATTGCTTTCACTCATTGCAAGTATGGTCACAAGCGCCGGATGGTGGACATTGCCGTTCGCTATTCCACTTGAAATGATTTGGATCGCATTCTCACTATTTATTGGTAGTATCCAAGCATTTGTTTTCACCACTCTATCTATGGTTTATATCAGTCATAAAATCGAGGTAGAATAATAACACACACACACACTTTTAGGAGGAAAATTATTATGAACTTTATCGGTGCAGGAATCGCAATCATGGGAGCCGCAATTGGGGCTGGTTATGGTAACGGACAAGTAATCTCAAAGGCAATTGAATCAATGGCGCGTCAACCAGAAATGTCAGGTCAAATTCGTTCTACAATGTTCATCGGTGTTGGTTTGATCGAAGCTGTGCCAATTCTGGGTGTCGTATTAGCTATGTTGATGGTTTTCCAATAATAATCGACGCTTTTTTGTTGAGTCTCATCATAGAGATGAGCGCAGATCCCAGTTGAGGATTCTGTAATGGAGAAGAACAGAAAGGAAGACCGAGTATGCTGAATCTAGTTATTGCTGAGGCTGTCAATACAACACTCGGTAATTTAATCGTCGTTACGCTATCATTCGTGATTCTAATGGCGCTATTAAAACATTTCGCATGGGGTGCCGTTCAAGACATCCTTAAAAAACGCGAAGACAAGATCGCCAATGATCTAGATTCTGCCGAAAACTCTCGGATTAAAGCAACTGAGCTGGAAAAAGAACGTGAAACTCAGTTGGCAAGTTCCCGTAGTGATGCGGCAGATATTATTAAAAATGCGAAAGAGAGTGGCGAATTAAGCCGCCAAAACATCATTAAGGATACAAAAGAAGAAGTCACGCGTCTGAAAGATCGCGCGCAATCGGAAATCAAAGACGAACGTGAAAATGCGTTGACTTCTGTTAAAGATGATGTGGCAACACTTTCTCTACAAATCGCAGAAAAAATCTTGAGTAAAGAGCTGTCACAAGAAGCTCATCAAGATTTGATCAACAACTATATGGACAAGTTGGGTAACACGAAACATGAAGCTTGATAAATACACTGTTGGTAAACGGTACGGTAAGGCTTTATTTGAACTGGCGATCGAAGATAAAGCTGTGGACGCTGTTTATCAAGAGCTGCTGACTGTCCGAGCAATCTGTAAAGAAATTCCTGATCTAGGAAATATTTTAACGGATGTTCGCTTAGAAGGCGCCGAGAAAAAAGCAATTATGGATGCTTTTACTGGCGGCTTTGATGGGATCGTCAAAAATTTTCTATTAGTTGTTTTTGAATACAATCGCAGCGACGATCTTCCATTCATGATTGATGAATTTGAACGTCGTTACGATGAATTAAATAAAATCGCACACGGAACAGTCACAACAGCTGTTCCGCTCTCTGAAGATAAGAAACAAGAGCTTGAAGCGAAAGTCGCTGATGTTTTTGGCTACCAGAAGGCCACGTTAACCCCGTTTGTTGATGAATCAATTCTCGGCGGTGTCATTGTTGAAGCCGATCATCAAGTGATCGACGGCAGCCTCGCCAGCCAATTAAATGGTCTACGAGCAGCACTTAGTAAAAAGTAGAGAAGAAGAGGTGAAATGAATGGCCATCAAAGCAGAAGAAATCAGTGCTTTAATCAAAGAACAGATTCAAAATTATGATAATAAGTTGTCTGTTGAGGAAATCGGAACAGTCACATATGTCGGGGACGGAATCGCTCGTGCCCACGGATTAGAAAACGCAATGAGCGGAGAACTATTAGAGTTTTCTAACGGCTCTTATGGAATGGCACAAAACTTAGAAAGCAACGATGTCGGTATTATTGTTCTAGGTGAATTTGAGTCCATTCGTGAAGGAGACAAAGTAAAACGTACCGGTAAAATCATGGAAGTCCCTGTTGGGGATAACATGATCGGACGCGTCGTTAACCCCTTAGGTCAACCAATTGATGGTATGGGACCTATTGAAACAAGTAAAACACGTCCAGTCGAAGCAATGGCTCCGGGCGTTATGCAACGTAAATCTGTGTCAGAACCTATGCAAACAGGTTTGAAGGCCATTGATGCATTAGTTCCAATCGGTCGCGGCCAACGGGAATTAGTTATCGGTGACCGTAAGACTGGTAAGACATCCATTGCTATTGATACGATCATTAATCAAAAGGGTCAAGATATGATTTGTATTTATGTGGCTATTGGACAAAAAGAATCCACGGTACGTTCACAAGTAGAAACATTGCGTAAATACGGTGCTATGGATTATACAATCGTCGTAACAGCGGGCGCCTCTCAACCTGCACCGCTATTATTTATTGCGCCTTACGCTGGAACAGCTATGGGTGAAGAGTTTATGTATAATGGCAAACACGTATTGGTAGTCTTTGATGATCTATCAAAACAAGCCGTTGCCTATCGTGAACTGTCATTACTATTACGTCGTCCGCCAGGTCGTGAAGCTTACCCAGGGGATGTCTTTTACTTGCACTCACGTCTATTAGAACGTGCAGCGAAACTTTCTGATGAATTAGGCGGCGGTTCATTGACTGCCTTGCCATTTGTAGAAACACAAGCTGGAGATATTTCGGCATATATTCCAACCAACGTCATCTCGATCACTGATGGACAAATTTTCTTAGAAAATGATTTGTTCTACGCAGGTATTCGTCCAGCCGTAGATGCTGGTTTATCTGTATCTCGTGTAGGTGGTTCCGCACAAATCAAAGCAATGAAAAAAGTTGCTGGGACTCTTCGTTTGGACCTTGCCAGCTATCGTGAATTAGAAGCCTTCACTCAATTCGGTTCTGATTTAGATGCAGCGACGCAAGCAAAACTAAATCGTGGACGTCGAACAGTTGAAGTACTGAAACAAAAACTTCATGATCCGCTTCCTGTTGAAAAACAAGTAGTGATCCTTTATGCCTTGACTCATGGCGTGCTTGATAGTATTCCAGTCAATAGTATTTTAGATTTTGAAGCACAATTATTTGAATATCTGGAAACAAATCACTCTGATTTATTTGCGACAATTCGTGATACGAAGGATCTGCCAGATACAGAGAAACTAGATGGAGCGATCCAAGAGTTCAAAGATATTTTTGACGCTTCTTCAGCTAACCAAGAAAAAGCATAATCGAGGTGAGAAAAAATCATGGCATCCTTAAATGAAATCAAAACACGGATTGCATCGACAAAGAAAACTAGTCAAATCACCAACGCTATGCAAATGGTATCAGCATCTAAATTGACGAAATCAGAAGCCTACTCAGCAAAATTTCAACTCTATGCTTCAAAAGTACGTGAAGTATTAACGCACTTAACAGCAAGTGAATTAACCGAGTTGGCCAATTCTGGTCGTGAATTAGGCGGAATCAACTACCACAGTATGTTGTTGAATCGTCCGGTTAAAAAAACGGGCTATATTGTGATTACTTCTGATGGTGGTTTGGTCGGAGGGTATAACAGCTCAATCTTGAAACAGACCATGACGATGCTTGAAGATGATCATGATTCTGCCGATGAATATGTTTTGTTAGCCATTGGTGGAACCGGAGCGGACTTTTTCAAAGCTCGTGGTGTTAAATTGGCCTATGAATTACGCAATTTATCGGATCAACCAAGCTTTGAAGAAGTGCGAAAGATCGTTTCCATGACGACCAGTATGTATGAAAACCAAGTCTTCGATGAATTGTACGTATGCTATAACCATCACGTCAATTCATTGTCTAGCCAGTTTCGGGTAGAAAAAATGCTGCCTATTTCTGATTTAGACCCAACTGAAGCACAGACGTATCGTGAAGAATATCTATTCGAACCTTCAAAAGAAGCAATTCTTGATCAATTACTTCCGCAATATGCTGAAAGTTTGATTTACGGAGCCATCGTTGATGCCAAAACAGCGGAGCATGCTGCTGGGATGACGGCAATGAAGACTGCGACAGATAACGCGGGTTCGATCATTGATGATTTAACGATTTCATACAATAGGGCTCGTCAAGCGGCGATCACCCAAGAGATTACTGAAATTGTCGGCGGGGCTTCCGCATTAGAATAATTTCGAGATTGGAGGAAAAAACATGAGTTCAGGCAAGATTGTTCAAGTTATTGGTCCCGTTGTCGACGTGGAATTTTCTTTAGATCAATCCTTACCAGACATCAACAATGCGTTGATCGTTTATAAAAATGATAAAACAAAAGTTGTTCTTGAAGCTGCTTTGGAACTTGGTGATGGTGTTATCCGCACAATCGCTATGGAAGCTACTGATGGTTTACAACGCGGAATGGAAGTTGTCGATACTGGCAAATCTATCTCTGTTCCCGTAGGTAAAGAGACTCTGGGGCGTGTATTTAACGTTCTAGGGGAAACAATTGATAAAGAGGCACCTTTCCCAGAGGATGCAGAGAGAAGCGGTATCCATAAGAAAGCACCGACCTTCGAAGAACTTAGTACAAGTAATGAAATTTTAGAAACTGGGATCAAAGTTATCGACTTATTAGCCCCTTACTTAAAAGGTGGTAAAGTTGGATTATTCGGTGGTGCCGGTGTTGGTAAAACCGTCTTGATTCAAGAACTTATTCATAATATCGCTCAAGAACATGGTGGGATTTCTGTATTTACCGGTGTTGGCGAACGTACTCGTGAAGGAAACGACCTTTATTATGAAATGAAGGACTCTGGCGTTATTGAGAAAACAGCCATGGTGTTCGGACAAATGAATGAGCCGCCAGGTGCACGTATGCGTGTTGCCTTGACTGGTTTGACATTGGCTGAATACTTCCGTGACGAAGAAGGACAAGATGTGTTGCTGTTTATCGACAACATCTTCCGTTTCACTCAAGCGGGATCAGAAGTTTCTGCCTTGCTAGGTCGTATGCCGTCAGCCGTTGGGTACCAACCCACATTGGCAACTGAAATGGGACAATTACAAGAACGCATCACGTCAACGAAAAAAGGCTCGATCACTTCGATCCAAGCCATTTATGTACCCGCCGATGACTACTCTGACCCTGCGCCAGCAACAGCTTTCGCCCATTTGGATGCAACAACCAACTTGGAACGTAAGCTAACGGAACAAGGGATCTACCCAGCCGTTGACCCATTGGCTTCCTCTTCAAGTGCTTTGGCACCTGAAATCGTAGGAGAAGAACATTATCGCGTGGCAACAGAAGTTCAACGTGTGTTACAGCGTTACCGAGAATTACAAGATATCATCGCAATCTTAGGGATGGATGAATTGTCTGACCAAGAAAAAGTAATCGTATCTCGTGCTCGTCGTATCCAATTCTTCTTGTCACAAAACTTTAACGTAGCTGAACAATTCACCGGTCAGCCAGGTTCGTACGTGCCTGTTGAAAAAACGGTTGAAGGCTTTAAAGAAATCCTTGAAGGAAAATACGATGATCTTCCTGAAGATGCATTCCGTAGTGTAGGGACAATCGAAGACGTCATCGAAAAAGCGAAAACTTTAGGCTACTAGAAAGAGGTGCCCGATGGAACAAGAAAAAGACAAAGTTCTTCAAGTGAACGTTGTTACTCCAGATGGCAATGTCTATGATCATAACGCAACCATCGTCGTTGCTAAAACGGTCGCTGGTGAAATTGGTATTTTACCAAATCATGCACCGATCATTGCGCCTCTTGCGATTGATGAAGTTCGTATTCGTCGAACAGATTCAGATACACATGTAGACTGGATTGCAGTGAACGGCGGGATCATGGAAGTTCGGGACAATGTCCTCACAATCATTGCGGACACGGCTGAACGTGAACGCGACATCGACGTTTCCCGTGCTGAAAGAGCAAAACAACGTGCGGAAGCGCGGATTCAAGAAGCGCGTGAAAAGGAAGACACGGATCAATTAAGTCGTGCCGAAGTTGCTTTGCATCGTGCTATGAATCGAATTAAAGTGTCAAAACATCGTTAAAAATGGAGGCATCATAGGAAGCATTTTGATGCACTGACCTTTATAAGGTTGAATCGATACCATCGATTCAACCTTTTTCTATAAACATTTTATTTTTTTATCGAATTTTAGAATATTGAGAGATAGGGAAAACAATGACTTTTTATTTTTTTATCGCAGAGAAGAAGATATTCTCTAAAGAATGCGCAATTTTTATAGGGAAATTTTTTTAAAAGACCTTTTTAGAATAAGGAAGATAGATTTTTTGTGAAGAACAAATATTAAGTTTTTTAAAAGTTTCTATACAGCTCTTTGAGTGAGCAAAGTGTTCTTCTTTATATAAATCTGTGATATAATCCAACTGTTGATTTTTTTTGAAAGGAAACGAATAATGCAAATATTTGGAATTGATGCAATCGTTCGGATCGTGTCGCATTTTTCTTTTATTTATTTGGCTTTTTGGTCATTAAGATCTTTGCGCATAGAGAATCTGTTTAAATCATTTAAAGAAACTCAGGTTCGTCTTGCAATTCTGATGTTAGCTATTGCGCTGGGATTTGCTTGTAGTACGTTTTTTTTAGAAATCATTCTTTTATGTAAAAATATATTTTTGACATTTAGTTAAGGTACATATATGAGGCAATCGATTAGCTTTTTTGGAGGGAATACAATGGAAGAGATCATCGTTCGTGGTGGCAAACAATTAAATGGAACAGTACATATTGAAGGAGCAAAAAATGCGGTACTGCCAATTTTAGCTGCGACTTTATTAGCTGAGGAAGGAACATCCACATTAAGTAATGTTCCGATTTTATCTGATGTTTTTACCATGAATCAAGTGATTCGTTATTTGAATACGGACGTCGTTTTTAACGAAGATAAAAAAGAAATTACTGTAGATGCAACACGTCAATTAAATGTGGAAGCACCTTATGAATATGTAAGTAAAATGCGGGCATCGATCGTTGTGATGGGACCGTTATTGGCTCGAAATGGACATGCGAAAGTTGCGATGCCAGGTGGATGTGCGATTGGTAAACGCCCAATTGATTTGCATTTAAAAGGTTTCCAAGCGCTAGGTGCAAAAATCATCCAAAAAAATGGCTATATTGAAGCAATCGCTGATGAACTAGTTGGAGATACGATCTATTTAGACTTTCCAAGTGTAGGCGCAACACAAAATATTATGATGGCGGCTGTAAAAGCAAAAGGAACGACTGTGATCGAAAACGTTGCTCGCGAACCTGAAATCGTTGATCTTGCCAACTTCTTGAATAAGATGGGTGCGAGCATCCACGGTGCTGGTACAGAAACAATGCGTATTGAAGGGGTAGATCATCTTCATGCGGTCTCTCACCCAATCGTACAAGATCGTATTGAAGCTGGAACATTCATGGTTGCTGCTGCGATGACTCAAGGCAATGTATTGGTCGATGGCGCAATTCCTGAACACAATCGCCCTTTGATCTCTAAATTGATCGAGATGGGTGTTAAGATTACTGAAGAAAACGACGGATTGCGTGTGATTGGTCCTAAAGTGCTTAAAGCAACAGATATTAAAACGATGCCTCACCCTGGCTTCCCAACAGATATGCAGGCTCAAATGACTGCGATCCAATTGGTCGCTGATGGTGTCAGCACCACGACGGAAACTGTTTTTGAAAATCGATTCCAACATTTAGAAGAAATGCAACGTATGAATGCTCAGGTCAAAATTGACAATAATGTAGCATTGATTAAAGGTGGAACAGAGTTACAAGGTGCGGAAGTTTATGCGACAGATTTACGTGCAGCAGCAGCCCTTGTTTTAGCTGGTCTGCGTGCAAATGGCATTACCCGAGTACGTAACTTGAAATATTTGGATCGTGGATATTACCAATTCCATACAAAACTGCAACTATTAGGTGCAGATGTTGAACGGGTAGATAATGAAAGTAAGAAACCGACTAACGCAACAGCTGTCTTAGCTTAAGGAGTGGGTGTATGAGTTCAGGTGAACACATTTTACGTAGCTTGATTCGAATCGTCGCTATTTTACTTGCGGGGGTCCTATTATTTGTCGTAGGCAGTATGATCGGCTACGGAGCAATGGGCGGCGGCAACCCTTTTAAAGTATTGATGCCTGGCGTATGGCGGCATATTTTGGAATTTGTTCACTAACCGTGTGAACAATGACAAGTTAGAGTTGAACTAAGAGGGTTGCTCCGATACTGGGTGCAATCCTTTTTTGATTCAACTTTTTGCAGTTTATCAGCGAAAGATTTACAATAACTATTCATGTATGGAACAGAAATGTTGAGGTGAACATATGAGTTTTATAGGTAAAGGATTGATCGGACTCGTCCGTGGCTATCAACGGTTCATATCTCCGCTGAAGCAGCCTTCTTGTCGGTATTATCCTTCTTGCTCTAGCTATATGATTAAGGCAATTCAAGTTCATGGGGCGCCTAAAGGAGTTTTGATGGGGACGGCTCGAATCTTGCGCTGCCATCCTTTTGCTAAAGCTGGGCTGGATTATGTACCTATTCGTTTCACATTACGGAAAAACACAATCGATCGTGAAGAACCGGATTATTCAATGCAAAGAAAACAAGCGAGAGAATAAAAAGGATCGTAAAGAGAATGCCGCAAATTTAAGAGGATACCATTTTTAAAGGGGCGAAGCTTTACAAAATCTAAGTTTTAACAATGCTTTTTTCATAAATAGACTTAGAAGCTGATTATGAATGAGTGTTCTGAAGGATGAATAAAAAGTGAAACTCAAAAATCGAGAGTAACAAGTGAAAAAATCTGATTGAAAAAGAGTTTATATCACTAATACTAGGCGTTATTTTATAGGAGTCTTTCTAACTGGTCTAAAGTTAGAAGGACTTTTTTTAGTTATCTAATAAGTGTGTTATAGTATTGTAAGCGCTATAAATTGTTTGCGAATTGCTGAATTATTAAAATATTCAGAAAATTTAATTGACAGTGAGAGTTTTTTCCTATATATTCTTTATTATCTTAACGAATTATCATTATTTTATTAGGGGGTAACAGGATGAAAAAAAGAACAGTAGCGGCATTGGCAGCAGGGTTGTTTTTATTTGGCGCATGCGGGTCGCCTAAAGCTAACGATAACAGCAGCAGTGAGGATGCGAAGACGATCAAAATTGGTGGGAACTTCGAATTATCAGGAGCAGTAGCTGCTTATGGTGAAGCAGAAAATGAGGGTGTCAAATTAGCAGTCGAAGAAATCAATAAAGACGGCGGCATTGATGGAAAGAAAATCGAATACGTTTCTAAAGACAATAAGTCAGACAATAATGAAGCAGCTTCAGTAGCGGCCAACTTGACCACAAAGGATGAAGTTGTAGCGATTGTTGGACCAGCAACATCAGGCGCGACAAAAGCAACATTGCCGAACTTAACAAAAGCAAAAGTACCTGCGATCACACCTTCAGGAACAGATGATGCCATTACTGTTCAAAAAGGAAAAGTACAAGAGTATATCTATCGTGCGTGTTTCCAAGATAGTTCTCAAGGGGTCATCTTAGCGAAATATGCAGAAGACAATTTGAAAGCTGATAAAGCAGTAATTTTGGGAGATAACTCAAGCGACTACGCGATTGGATTGACAAAAGCCTTTAAGGATACTTATAAAGGTAAAATCGTAGCCGAAGAGAATTTTGCAGCGAACGATAAAGATTTCCAAGCGATGCTGACGAAGATCAAAGACAAAGACTTTAACGTTATCTATGTTCCTGGCTACTACACAGAGGCTGGCTTGATCATCAAGCAAGCGCGTGAAATGGGTATCGAACAACCAATCATCGGTGCAGATGGTTTTGGTGATGAGAAGCTTGTTGAGACAGCAGGCGCCAGCAACGTTAAAAACGTCTATTACACAGGTCATTTCTCAACAAAAGCACCAGCAACAGATAAAGTTGAACCATTTGTAAAAGCTTTTGAAGAAAAATATGGCAGACAACCATCTTCATTCAACGCATTGGCTTATGATTCTGTTTACATGATCAAACAAGCAATCGAAGATGAAGGCAAAGCGACACCAGAAGCGATTCAAAAAGGATTAGCTGGATTGAAAGACTTTGAAGGTGTTACTGGTAAGATCTCCATGGATAAGGACCACAATCCTGTGAAACCATTAGTTGTACTTGGACTAACAGATGGAAAAGAATCTTCTGCTGAAACCGTAAATCAATAAGAAATCGGAAGCAGGCAAGGCAAGACAAGCAGGCTTGTCTTGCCTTTATTTTTTAGAAAAGTGATGTGATAAAGATGGAAGTATTTATACAGCAAATCGTCAATGGGCTTTTTCTGGGAAGTGTTTACGCACTGATGGCATTAGGTTATACGATGGTTTATGGAATTATTAAATTGATTAACTTCGCACATGGTGAAATCTACATGATTGGTTCATTTATCGGCTATTTTCTGATCAATCAATTCAATATGGGCTTTTTCCCAGCACTTGTTTTATCAATGGCGGGAAGTGCGATATTAGGGGTAGCGATTGAATTTTTAGCCTATCGACCGTTAAGAAATTCTACACGGATCGCGGCTCTAATTACAGCAATTGGGGTATCGTACTTATTGCAAAATACGATGATTTACTTTTTCAGTTCAACAACACGACCATTCCCACAAGTAATTAAATTGCAGGTCTACAATTTAGGCTTCTTACGGGTCTCAAATATTCAATTATTGATTTTAGGCTTGTCCCTATTTTTGATGATCGCATTGAATCTGATCGTCCAAAGAACCAAGATGGGAAAAGCGATGCGCGCAGTAAGTGTGGATACGGACGCCGCCCAATTAATGGGAATTGATGTCAATCGAACAATTTCTTTTACCTTTGCTTTGGGTTCAGCCCTTGCTGCGGCAGGCGGGATGATGATCGGTCTCTATTATAACTCGATTGATCCAATGATGGGATACATTCCCGGACTGAAATCCTTTATCGCGGCAGTGTTAGGCGGTATCGGGATCATTCCTGGTGCAGCTATAGGCGGCTTTGTGATTGGGTTGATTGAAACACTGACAACGGCATTAGGATTCTCTGATTTTAAAGATGCGGTGGTTTACGCGGTGTTGATTTTGATTTTATTAGTTCGTCCTGCCGGTATTTTAGGCAAACATGTGAAAGAGAAAGTGTAGGTGGATCAAATGAAAAAGAATTTAACATACAATTTGATTTGGCTAGCTTTGATCGTCTTGGGTTACGTAGCACTGTACGTGGCTTACTCTGCTGGTATGGTCAATTTATTCTTAGATAATATTCTCGTTCAAATTGGGATCAACGTCATTCTGGCAGTTGGCTTGAATTTGATTATTGGCTTTTCCGGGCAGTTCTCTTTAGGTCATGCCGGATTTATGGCAATTGGCGCATATGGGGCAGCACTCGTTTCTATGAGTATGCCGACCTACGGAGGATTTTTCTTAGGAATGGCGGTGGGTGTCATTTTAGCTGGAATCGTCGCTGTAGCAGTTGGGATTCCAACCCTTCGATTAAGTGGCGACTATTTAGCGATCGCGACATTAGGTGTTGCTGAAATCATTCGGATACTATTGATCAATTTTAAAGATATCACGAATGGCCCTTCAGGATTGTTTGGGATCGAGCCTTTTGTTGATTGGCAAATGGTTTATGGATTCATGGCGATCACTACGCTTCTTATTGTCAATTATATTCGCTCTGGTGCGGGTCGTGCGACAATGGCTATACGTGAAGATGAGATAGCTGCCGAAGCAATGGGTGTGAATACGACTAAATATAAAGTTATGGCATTCGCTTTTGGAGCGATGACAGCAAGTATCGCAGGCTCATTATATGCAGGCTATTTGCAATCTATCGCACCTAAAGATTTCGCCTTCACAAAATCAGTCGATATATTGATTTTAGTTGTATTAGGAGGGATCGGCAGTGTGACGGGTACTTTTATCGCAGCGATTCTTTTAGGGATTATCAATATGTATTTGCAAGACTTCGGAACTTTACGAATGATCATTTACGCGTTGGCTTTAATCATCTTGATGATCTTTAAGCCGGGCGGATTGTTAGGTACGAAAGAATTATCCGTGAAAAAAATCATTGATAAGTTTAAAAAGGGAGATGACCAAAATGCCTCTGTTGGAAATTAAAGATTTAACGAAAAACTTTGGCGGGTTGGCGGCGGTCTCCAATGTCAATATCGCATTAGAAGAAAATCAATTAGTCGGTTTGATAGGCCCCAATGGTGCTGGAAAAACGACACTATTCAATTTGATCACCGGCGTCTATGAACCCAGCGAAGGGGATGTTCTATTAGAAGCAGAGGGGAAAACCCATCGTTTGAATGGACAAAAGCCCTATGCGATCGCTGATTTAGGATTGAGTCGAACCTTTCAAAATATTCGCTTATTTAAAGATTTAACGGTTCTCGACAACGTATTGATTGCGATGAATAGTAAAAATAAAGAAAGTTTTGTCTCAAGTGTACTTCGTTTGCCAGCCTTTTATGACAAGGAAGAACGACTAAAAGAAGAAGCACTGAAATTATTAGCCATTTTTGATTTGCAAGATAAAGCTGAAAATCTAGCCCGTAACTTGCCTTATGGGGAACAACGTCGATTAGAGATCGTGCGAGCATTGGCGACAAAACCAAAAATCTTGTTTTTAGATGAGCCGGCAGCCGGAATGAATCCTCAAGAAACAGCAGCATTGACGTTGCTTATCCGAAAAATTCAAAAGGAATTCGAAATTACTATTTTATTGATCGAGCATGACATGAGTTTAGTTATGGATGTGTGTGAACGAATTTATGTATTAGAATATGGACGCATTTTAGCTGAGGGTGACCCTGATGAAATCAAAAACAACCCAGAAGTCATTAAAGCGTATCTTGGAGGTGAGCTATAATGCTGAAAATTGAAAATCTTTCTGTTCATTATGGCATGATTCAGGCGGTACGCGATGTCAGCTTTGAAGTGAATCAAGGAGAAATCGTGTCATTGATTGGAGCCAACGGTGCCGGCAAAACGACGATTTTACGGACGATCTCAGGATTGAATCAGCCGTCTAAAGGAACGATCACTTTCGAAGGGACACCGATTCAAAAGAAAGCTCCAAGAAGGATCGTTGCGCAGGGGATCTCTCAAGTTCCTGAAGGGCGCCACGTATTTCCAGGATTAACCGTTTTAGAGAACTTAGAGATGGGCGCGTACTTACGAAAAGACGGCGACCTTCAAAAAGATTACGACCACGTCTACGAAAAGTTTCCGATTTTAAAGGAACGTTTGAGTCAAGATGCCTCAACCCTGTCAGGTGGAGAGCAGCAGATGCTGGCGATGGGAAGAGCGCTGATGTCTAAACCACGTTTGCTATTGCTAGATGAGCCTTCAATGGGCTTAGCACCGATCTTCATCCAAGAGATTTTTAATATCATTCAAGAAATTCAAAAGCAAGGGACTACGGTTTTGTTAATTGAACAAAATGCCAAAATGGCTCTTTCAATTGCTGATCGCGGCTATGTGTTAGAAACTGGGAAAGTCGTACTGTCTGGAACAGGTCAAGAATTGCTAGAAAGTGAAGAAGTGAAGAAAGCTTATCTAGGGGGATAAAACATGAGTGTAAAAGATTTTATGACAGAAAAACTGGTGACAGTAACACCAGATACTAAAATTTTCGATGCGGTTGATTTGATGAAAAAGCATGATATTCATCGCTTACCAGTCATTGATAACGGGCAGGTAGCAGGCCTGGTCACAGAAGGGACGATTCAAGAAGCGTTGCCATCAAAAGCGACAAGCTTGAGCGTCCACGAAGTCAATTATTTATTGAACAAAACAGTTGTAGCAGATGTAATGATCAAGGATGTAAAGACGATCTCTCCAAATGCAGAACTGGAAGACGCAATTTATTTAATGCGCCAAAATAAAATCAATGTGTTACCCGTATTAGAAAAAGAGCAATTGGTTGGAATCATCACCAATAACGATATTTTCGATGCCTTTTTGAAACTGACGGGTTATCATGAAGGTGGTACGCGGATTCAGCTAAAGATTTTAGAGGATAAAAAAGGCGTACTTGCTAGAGTAGCAAAAATCTTAGCAGATCATGACTTTAGCATTTTGACGGTCATCGTCGATCATCAATCAACTGCAACGATTTTAGAAATCCAATTAGCCAGTAAACAAGTAGAAGAAATCAAACAGCTTCTGACTGACAATGGTTATGAAGTCGTACGAGCAGCAACGACGCAAGTGTAATTTTAAGGACAACTGATCACTCGGTTGTCCTTTTCTTTTGTGGTATGATAAACTAGTCAAAGACGGAGGGAAAGCTATGTCTAAAAAGAACAAAGATATTCAAGTTCAACTCAAAGAAGAAGATCGTTTGATTGAAGGAAAAAAAGAAACAGTTACGCAATTAGTAATAGGAAAAAAAACAATCGGTGAAATTATTCCCGACAATAAAAATTTTCAAGCCTACAATGACGGGCATTTACTAGGGAGTTTTAAGACTCTGGACGATGGGGTCGAAGCCTTGATCCGTAACTGGAATTTACATGAATAATTTTTGAAAAAAATACTTGCATTTTTTTTGAAGATTAGGTATTATAACTGAGTCGGGTTTTTAAATAATAAAAACCTAGCTGGAGGAGTAGCGAAGTGGCTAAACGCGACGGACTGTAAATCCGTTCCTTAGGGTTCAGTGGTTCGAATCCACTCTCCTCCACCATTGGGGTATAGCCAAGCGGTAAGGCAAGGGACTTTGACTCCCTCATGCGTTGGTTCGAATCCAGCTACCCCAGTTGTTCAACGAGTTGCATAGGCAGCTCGTTTTTTTGTGTTTTATCGAAAGATAAAACAACAATTCATTCAAATAATTTTTTAAGATTGAAACCTGTAGATTTATTTTGACAGCGAATGATTGAATAACAAAAGCAGATAAAAGGATCTCGAATATTTTACGAGTGCAGATCGATGACATTCCTACAATAATAAATGATTAAAAAAATTTCTTACTGCGATATTTTAGAAATCTCGAAGAAAAAAAGTTCTCTTGCTTGAAGCCTTCTATCATTTACGCTACATTTAGAAGGGAGATAGGAATATTTTTTAGTAGAAAGGGGTTCATTAGGATGAATAAAGTAGAAGAGATCAAAGAGATGCTTACAGATACTGTGGCAAAGGTTTATAGTACAATCAAAGACAATTCGCTAGAAGTAACGAAAGAAAAAGGACAAGTACCCCGCGTAAGAACGGCCCGTCCAACGCGCCATACAATTAAATGGAAAGCGAAAAACCATTAATAAAACGAAAAGAGGCGTCCAGAATTATTATCTGGATGCCTCTTTTTAAGTTTAATGATCGATTTCAATACCTAAGATGGTTAAATGCCCATTTCCCACAAGCTTGACGACTAACTTAGAGAGACTGTCTGCGCTCATAGTGGTATCACTGGTGATCCACCAATGCAAAGTGCCGACGAAAATCGAAGTCATATACTCAATGATAAAATCTAATGGAACTTCAATATCGTTTTCGGTTATTTTTAAGCGATTAAAAATATGGGCATACTTAACATCCAAGATTTCTGCAATTTTTTTTCGCAGAATTTCATTGCCTGAAGCATCCATGATTGTCAAAAAGAATTTTCGATTGTCTTGAATCTGTTCATAAATATTTTTTAACACCATTTCTACTTTGCGAACCTTCAATCGATTCCCTTGGACAATTTGATCAGGATCTAGAACAGATGCAAAAGCATCGACGGCTTGTTTAAAAATAAAATCGTACAGGTCTTGTTTGTCTTTAAAATGAGCGTAAAATGTCGCACGATTGATCATTGCTTCGTCTGCAATCTCTTGAATAGTAATATTATCGAAACCTTTTAATTCTACTAAATGAATAAAAGCTTCCATTATCATTTTGTTTGTTCGCTTAACTCGGAGGTCTATTTTTTTTGCCATAGGAATTTCCTTTCATTTTTCCAACAAATAAAGCTGGACTGTTGCTTATCACACGAATGAAATGGTTTTGAGTATTGCATAACATTCAAAATCTTTTTAGAATATACGTGAGTAGTATAACAAACACTTTGTAAGTTAATCAACATGTGTTGTTAAAAATGGAAGGTAGGAATAATTATGACATTACGAGCGGGGATTGATGTTGGCTCTACAACCGTCAAGTTGGTCATTTTGAATGAACAAAATGAAAGTCTGTTTGCAAAGTACGAACGTCATTTTTCAGATGTGAAAGCTGCCACAGAGCGTGTGTTGCGTGAAGCAGAATCAGTGATTGGCAATCAAGAAATGACAATGAGTATTACCGGATCTGGCGGCATGGGGCTGGCAGATGTTTTGGCGATTCCTTTTGTACAGGAAGTCATCGCGTGTACTCGTACTGTTGAAGAAGTTATTCCTGAAACGGATGTAGCGATTGAATTAGGTGGAGAAGACGCGAAGATCACCTTTTTCGAAGGCGCATTGGAGCAGCGCATGAACGGAAGCTGTGCTGGAGGGACGGGCGCGTTTATCGATCAGATGGCAGTTTTGCTGAAGACGGATGCAAACGGGGTCAATGAATTAGCAAAAAATTATAAGACAATCTATCCAATTGCTTCTCGTTGCGGGGTATTTGCGAAAACAGATGTGCAGCCTTTAATCAATGAAGGAGCAGCCAAAGAGGATATCGCGGCGAGTATTTTTCAAGCGGTAGTTAATCAAACCATTGCCGGATTAGCAGCAGGCCGGAAAATAAAAGGTAATATTGCGTTTCTTGGCGGTCCGCTATTCTTTATGTCTGAATTGCGCCAACGTTTCATCGAGACATTGAACATCGCGCCAGAAAATGTGATCTTCCCTGAAAATCCACAACTTTTTGTAGCGATGGGTGCAGCCTTTTATTCGGAGGAAGCAGAGGCAACATCTTTAGAAGCGTTATTGCATCGGTTGACGACAGCGGAGGAAGGGCATTTATCTCCGTCTGATACATTAGAGCCATTGTTCAAAGACGAAGCAGACTTAGCTGAGTTTCGGATGCGTCATGGACAGGCGCAAGCGAAAGAAAAAAGTCTGTCTGAGCATGAAGGAGTGGCATTTTTAGGAATAGATGCTGGTTCAACTACTACGAAAGTTGCCCTGATTGATGACAACGGCAACATGATGTATTCCTTTTATGGTAATAACCAAGGGCAACCATTAGAAACAACGATGACGGTCTTGAAAGATCTATATACGAAATTACCAGAGAATGTTTTTATTGGAAAAGCAGCGGTAACAGGCTATGGTGAACAATTGATCAAGAATGCTTTGAAAGTGGATATCGGTGAAGTTGAAACGATGGCTCATTACAAAGCGGCTAATCATTTCCAGCCAGGAGTCGATTTCATTTTAGATATTGGCGGTCAGGATATGAAGGCAATGACCATCAAAGACGGCGCGCTTTCTTCGATCCAATTAAATGAAGCTTGTTCATCTGGCTGCGGCTCGTTTATTGAAACCTTTGCGAAATCGTTGAATTATAATGTCGAAGATTTCGCGAAAGCCGCCTTAAAATCAAAAGCACCT
The DNA here is from genome assembly GCF_000407545.1 of Enterococcus gilvus ATCC BAA-350. Lineage (NCBI taxonomy): Bacteria > Bacillati > Bacillota > Bacilli > Lactobacillales > Enterococcaceae > Enterococcus > Enterococcus gilvus. The sequence goes on from NZ_ASWH01000001.1 coordinate 742,885, forward strand.
GTAGATCTAGGCTCTCGTTGTACCGTTTTTATGAATTCAAAAGTGAAACAGGTTCAAAAAGAAGGTGCCTCTGTTGGCGATATTTCTGCAGGACTTTCTTATTCTGTTATCAAGAATGCTATTTACAAAGTAATCAAAGTACGTCGTCCAGAGGAATTGGGTGAAAAGATCGTCTGTCAGGGAGGAACTTTTTATAACGAAGCGGTATTAAGAGCGTTTGAAATGGTAACTGGACGTGAAGTTGTTCGTCCATCCATTGCGGGCTTAATGGGCGCTTTCGGAGCAGCGTTGATCGCTTTAGAAAATTATGAGGTCGGTGAACGTACCGAGACACTTTCATTAGCAGAGATCGACAGCTTTACTGCTGAAAAAGAATTTACTCACTGCGGACTATGCGAGAACAACTGTATGCTGACCGTGACATTGTTCTCTGACGGAAGACAATTTATCACAGGAAATCGTTGTGAACGTGGCGCGCGGATCAAAGTCAAGCGTGAAGATAAAAAAGTGAATCTAGTAGACTATAAATATCGCCGTTTATTCAAATACCGTCCATTACGAAAAAAAGAAGCAGTACGTGGTGAAATTGGGATTCCACGTGTCTTGAACATGTATGAAAATTATCCGTTGTGGCATACGTTCTTTAGCGATTTAGGGTTCCGTGTGAAATTGTCGCCGCGTTCTAACAAAGAATTGTATGAACAAGGGATGGAGACAATTCCTAGTGATACTGCATGTTACCCAGCGAAGATCGCGCATGGACATATTCAAGCATTGATCGACAGCGGCGTACCGATGATTTTCTATCCGGGGGTTGTTTTTGAACGACAAGAATCGAAGGAAGCAGACAATCATTTTAATTGCCCAATCGTCCAAAGTTATCCGGATGTCATTCGCAACAATGTAGATGATATTCGCGACGGCAAAGTCGATTATCGAAATCCTTATTTAAACTTAGCGAATGAAGCCTCTGTGGCTGCTGTTTTGGGTCGCTGTTTCCAAGATCTGGGTATTTCTCAGGAGGAGATCACCAAAGCCTTGCATCATGCCTACGAAGAATTGGAAGCCTTCAAGGACGATATTCGGAAAAAAGGTGAAGAAACACTGTTAATGCTCAACCAAAAAGGGGAGCGCGGCGTGGTTCTTTCTGGACGTCCGTATCATTTAGATCCTGAAATCAATCACGGAATTGCCGAAGTGATTACCCAAGAAGGGTTCCATGTACTTACAGAAGACAGCGTGTCTCATTTGAGCGATGTTGGTAATTTGCGAGTCGTCAATCAATGGGTCTATCATTCTCGTTTGTACGCAGCAGCACGTGTCGTTGCAAAATCAAAAAACCTGGAACTCGTTCAATTAAATTCATTCGGATGTGGACTGGATGCGGTGACGACGGACCAAGTAGAAGAGATCATGGAGCAATACGGTAAAATTTACACCGTCTTGAAGATCGATGAAGGCTCTAACTTAGGTGCGATCAGAATTCGTTTACGCTCTCTGAAGGCTGCAGTGAATGAAAGAGAAAAATCACATTTTGAACCAGTAAAACGCTTTGAAGAACCTGAAAAAATCGTCTTTACAAAAGAAATGCGCAAAAAGCACACGTTATTATTACCAATGCTTAGTCCGATTCATCAATCCGGGTTGTTTGATATTGCTTTGGAAGCTTCTGGCTACAATGTCGTGTGTCTACCGGCGATGGATAGAGAAGCTGTCAATGTAGGACTGAAATTCGTTAATAATGATTCTTGTTACCCAGCGATCATCTCGATTGGACAATTAGTGGAAGCATTGCAGAGCGGCAACTACGATTTAGACAATACGAGTGTCATGATGAGCCAAACGGGTGGCGGGTGTCGTGCAACAAACTATATTCCACTATTGAGGAAAGCTTTGAACGATGCAGGCTTCCCACAGGTTCCGGTTGTTTCTGTATCCCTCGGAAATAAGGGGGTAGAAAGCAATCCTGGATTCAAATATACCTTGCCTATGTTGAAACGAATCGTCGTAGCAATTCTATATGGAGATTTATTCGAACGTGTTGTTTACAGAACGCGTCCCTATGAATTGAAAAAAGGTCAGATTGATGCGCTGCATGAAGAATGGCTTAAGAAGGTTGAAAGCAATGTTCGAAACGGCTCATTAACAATTTTCAACCGTAACATGAAAAAAATCATTAAAGATTTTGATACGGTACCTATTTCAAATGAAGTGAAGCCAAAGGTTGGTGTCGTCGGTGAAATTTTAGTGAAGTATTCACCAACAGCCAATAACGATATCGTTCGTTTACTGGAAGCAGAGGGCGCTGAGGCAGTCGTGCCAGACTTGATAGGCTTCATGAATTATTCCTTGTACAATCAAATTTGGAAATACGACAATATGGGGATGCCGAAGAAAAATAAAAACTTAGCTGAAATGGCAATTAAATTGATCGAAGTGGTGGAAAAACCGATGGATAAAGCGTTACGTGCGTCTGAACGTTTTACGGGAATCCATTCGATTTATCAATTAGCCGAGGATGCGAGCAAGATTCTTTCGATTGGTAATCATACTGGTGAAGGCTGGTTCTTAACGGGCGAAATGATTGACCTATTGAAGACAGGTGTCAATAACATTGTCTGTATGCAACCATTTGGCTGCTTGCCTAACCATGTTGTGGGCAAAGGCGTGATTAAAGAATTGCGTCATCAATATCCAAAATCTAATATTGCTGCCATTGATTATGATCCTGGAGTTTCCATTGTTAACCAGTTAAATCGTATTCGATTAATGATGGCGACAGCGAATAAGCAATTAAAAGAAGAAATCAAAAGTTAACTGAAAGAGTAGACCAATCAACAATGGTCTGCTCTTTTTTGTTGTTTATCCTTGCGGTTTAATAGGAAGGGTTTAACAACGAAAGGATAGATAGCGTCGTTTATCAGAAAGTCAGACACTAGATTCTTTTAAGTCCTTTGAAAAACAAGGTCAGTGAGGCAAAGGTCAGAAGGATTATTGTTGTGCATTAGGTATATACCAGTTATAATGAGAATAGAAAATTGAACGAGGTGACGGGAAGTGGCGAATCAAGTGCCAGTGTATATTCAAATACACGATCAGTTAAAACATGAAATTGAAAACGGTGTATGGAAGGTCGGCGCTCGCTTGCCTTCTGAACGAGAACTATCCACTAGGTTTAGTGTGAGTCGAATGACATTGCGTCAAGCAATCCAGACTTTGTCAGATGAAGGAATATTGGAAAGAAAAATCGGCTCAGGGACCTATGTAGCCAGCAAAAAGGTTCAAGAAAAAATGAGTGGGACAACAAGTTTCACGGACATTATGGAATCGCTGGGGAAAATCCCTTCTAGCAAAACGATTTCTTACTTTCATTCGCGAGCGAGTTCTAGCGAAGCAGAAAAGTTAGGCTTGGAAAAGGGTGAGCAGGTTTTACGAATGGAGCGGATTCGTTACGCAGATGAGATTCCTATCTGTTTTGAAGTAGCAAGTATTCCCGCTAAATTGATTGAAGGTTTCAGTAAAGAGGAAATCACGGAGTCCTTTTACCATAGTCTGCAAGAAAAAGGATTCGAAATCGGTCGAGCGAATCAGACAGTGACATCTATTTTAGCTTCGGAACAAATCGCGGATTATTTATCTGTCAAACGCGGCGATGCAATCTTACGGTTAAGACAAGTATCTTATCTGGCGGATGAACGCCCCTTTGAATATGTACGAACGCAATATGTTGGCAGTCGCTTTGAATTTTACTTAGAAAAATAATCCAAGAAACTAAGTCTCTTGGATTAATTGTTCAGAATAAGCGACTTCGCCGAGTGTAAACTCAACCTGTCCATTCAGTAAATCGATTACGTGTGTCTTAAAAACAGCAAGCTGGTCCTCGTCTACCATACAAGTTACAAGAACTTTGTCAGTAAACTGAGTATCTTTAACTACTAACTGACCTTGCGTGATGAAGTTCTCCATCTTTCCCCAAAGAGGGTATTCCAGTTGAACGAATACTTCTTGCTGTAGGCGACCTTCAACTATTCCTGTAGCAGTGATCGCTTGAGAGACGGCGTTTGAATACGCGCGTATCAATCCGCCGGCGCCAAGTTTGGTGCCGCCAAAGTAGCGGGTGACAACAGCGCAAACATTGATCAGTTCCGTCTTTTTTAATACTTCCAACATAGGAACCCCTGCAGTTCCGCTAGGTTCGCCATCATCTGAAGAACGTTGAATCTCATTACGCTCTCCTAAAACAAAGGCGCTGCAATGATGATTGGCTTTCCAATGTTCCTTTTTGATTTGCTGGATAAAATTTTTTGCTTCTTCTTCTGATTCGATGCGTTTTAAAAAACAAATAAAACGAGATTTTTTAATTTCAATCTCGTGTTGGTTATCGTTTTTGATGGTTCGGTAATTTTGCAGCATAATTTTTTGCCTCACTTTACTTTTCTCATCTCCAGTATATGAGAAAAATAGGGTAGGTTTCAACTAAATGCCATGTTGTCTGTACGATTTTGTTTGAAGGTGAGGAATGAGCATGACGCGTGTAAAAAAATATGATGGGATCACTCATTATTTGAAAAGTAATAATGGCTCTCAAGTAACGCTGACCTTTACTCAATTTGATGAATTGCTATTTCCTCGCAGCGGCTTGCCGCAAACAGCTCGGCAAGACCTGGACTGGTGGGCGAATGATTATCGTCATCCTGAAAAAGGAGCCTACGGTTGGCTGAACGCGAATTATGAAGTAGTACAAGTCAATCTTGATAAAGAATATGTTGTGTTCAATAAATTAGTAAAATCGAGTTGGCTCATTTAAAAATCATAAAAATTGTGGAATTCTAGCGTAACGATCAAATCGTTGCGCTTTTTTTTAACCTTTTACAGAGGATAAAGCAATACACTGCTCATGACGTACTTTGTTAAAAAAGAAAGGTTTGAATAAAATGATTGGTCAGCGTTTATTAGCAAAAGAATGGGAAACATTTTATCCACAAGCGGATCTAACAAAGGCAGTGAAGACTCCCGCAATGATAGCATCTGGAGAAGAGTGGATATGTCAGCGTTGCGGAAGTCATTCTCGTGAAAAAGTGCCAGCAGCTTATTTCTATTGTCCTCATTGTATTAGTTTAGGAAGGATGACCAGTGAGCAATCGCTCTATTATTTTCCCCCAGAAAGAATCACACCAAGGAAAATTGAGATTGTTTGGTCAGGACATCTTTCGCCGCCACAAGAAAAAATCGCAGAGCAGTTGATTGCGGATCAACGATCAGGGAAAACCTTTTTACTTTGGGCAGTGACGGGAGCAGGAAAGACAGAGATACTGTTTCCTTTATTAAAAGCCTATTTAGAACAAGGAAAACGGGTAGCTGTTACGTCGCCTCGAGTGGATGTCTGTAACGAAATATTTTTACGCTTTTGTGGGGCGTTTCCGCAAGAAAAGATCAGTCTCTTTCATGGACAGGAAAGAAAAGATAACGGGGATATCTTTGTGGTATGCACAGTCCACCAATTGTTACGCTACCATGAATATTTTGATCTGGTAATAATCGATGAAGTGGATGCATTTCCCTATGCAGAAGACCCTTTACTGCACCGTACTGTGGAAAGAGCAAAAAAAGCAGATGGTAAGCGTGTGTTTTTAAGCGCGACGCCTGATGAAAAGCTAAAAAAGTCAGTAGACTACCAGTACCATTTACCTGCCAGATTTCATCGCCGTGGGTTACCTGTTCCACAAGTGCTTTATTGCTGGCGCTTAGAGAAAGAGCTGTCTGCGGGGCACCTTTCAAAGAAATTCTTGAATAAAATAACTGAATTACTTGCAGAAAACAATGTACTTTTGTTTTGTCCGAATATCTCTCTATTGGCGAAAATGGCAGAAGATATTCAAACGTATTTTCCAGAAGTGAAGTTGGCCACCGTTTTTTCACAAGATCAAGAGCGTCTAATAAAAGTTGAAAATATGCGTACAGGGAAGTATCAATTGCTGCTCACTACAACGATTTTAGAACGGGGAGTGACTTTTGAAAAAGTATCGGTTGTTGTTTTACAAGCGTCTCACCGTGTGTTTAAAAAATCAGCGTTGGTCCAAATAGCCGGACGCGCTGATCGTAAAGGAGAGTACAATCAGGCAAAAGTTTTCTTTGCGACCAGCGAAATGACTACCGCTATCAAAGGGGCTATCAAAGAAATCAACGAAAACAATCGACAAGCTAGAGAGGCGGGATTGATCGATGCGCTGTAGTTGCTGCCAACAGGAAGTGGTAAAAAACGTAACTTTACGTGAGTTGTTCTTCAACACCAGTCAGCGGTGTTATCATTGTGAAAAGCGTTTCTCAAAAATAAATAGCAAAACGGCATGTCCGGGATGTGGTCGCCCAGATTCGCCGAAGCTATGTGGAGATTGCCAGTTATGGGAAGCACAGTTAGGATTTGTATTGAATAATCAAGGTATTTTTCGCTACGATGAAGGATTTCAGCGATGGATCGAAAGCTATAAATTCAAAGGGGATTACCGCGTGCGAGGAGGGATCGCAAAAGAATTAAAAGAAGCGCTAAAAAAGTATTCAGACTATCTGATTTGTCCGCTCCCGCTCTCAAAAGAACGTTTTAGAGAAAGAGGATTCAATCAAGTATGCGGTTGTTTAGAATCGGCAGATTGTTTTTATATAGAGTTGTTGGAACGAAAAGATCTTTCTCCGCAGTCAGAAAAATCACGTGCGAAACGATTAAAAATGGAACAGCCTTTTGCTTTGAAGGTGGAAAATAGAAAGATTAGAAATCAAAGAGTTTTATTAGTGGACGATGTCTATACGACGGGGCGCACACTGTTTCACGGAGCAGAAATTCTTTATAAAAATGGTGCTAAAACGGTGAAAAGCTTGACTTTTTCACGCTGAAATGCATTATTTTTTCGAGTGAAATTGATAGCGATTTACTTTGCAAAAGGATTAGATTTCGATATAATAGAATTAAGAAGAAGAGGGAAGAGTGGTCCTTCCTCCGATCTTCAGTTGGCAAGACGAAAGGGGCAATACGTATGTTCAAATATAATGTTCGTGGTGAAAACATCGAAGTTACTGAAGCTATCCGCAATTACGTTGAAAAGAAAGTAGGAAAGTTAGAACGCTACTTCACTGATGTTCCGGACGCAACTGCTTATGTCAATTTAAAAGTCTACACAGAAAAAACGGCAAAAGTTGAAGTAACGATTCCATTACCTTACTTAGTTCTTCGGGCCGAAGAAACTTCACCAGATTTGTATGCAAGTATTGATTTGGTTGTGGATAAATTAGAACGTCAGATCCGCAAATTTAAAACAAAAATTAATCGCAAAGCTCGTGAAACTTCTTTACCAACACGTGAAGTTGCTGTTGAATTGAACGATGAAGCAGAAGAAACTTCTGAGTTAGAGATTGTTCGTACGAAACGCTTATCATTGAAACCAATGGGCAGCGAAGAAGCAGTCTTACAAATGAACATGCTTGGGCATAACTTCTTTATCTTTGAAGATGCTGAAACGAATGGTACAAGCATCGTTTACCGTCGTAAAGATGGTAAATATGGTTTGATCGAAACAGATTAACAAATAGGCTTCAATAAATACTTTGTTAAGCCATATATCTAGAATTCACGCCTTCCAGCTAGTGCTGGAAGGTTTTTTATTTTGATTGAATTTAAAGTTTTAGAATGAAGCCGCTTTTTCTTGAGGAATTCGTTGCTCTAACTCGTTGGCAGGAAGGAAATGCCAGCAAAAAGATTAATCATTGTATAAGTCACGTATTATTCGTCATGAGAAGTTTCTTTTCTCAAGGACTAATGATAAAATATACTAGCGGGTTTCTATCGAAAAATAGAAAATGAAAAGAAATAAAGGAGTAAGATAAACGAATGGCAAACTTTCTGAGACGAATGATTGAAAATGATAAAAAAGAATTAAAACGATTAAGCGGGATCGCGGACAAGGTCGAAACCTTTTCTAGCGCCATGGAAGAATTGTCTGATGCGCAATTACGGGGTAAGACCGAAGAGTTCAGAGGACGTTATCAAGCAGGAGAAACCTTAGACGAAATGTTGCCAGAAGCGTTTGCAGTAGTTCGCGAAGCAGCAAAACGCGTCTTAGGTCTGTACCCTTACCACGTACAATTGATGGGTGGGATCGTATTACACGATGGCAATATCCCAGAAATGAAAACAGGTGAAGGGAAAACCTTAACAGCAACGATGCCGGTGTATCTAAATGCTATAACCGGTGAGGGTGTCCACGTTGTAACAGTCAATGAATACTTGGCTACACGGGATTCTACAGAAATGGGCGAGCTGTATAACTTCTTAGGACTGAGCGTTGGTTTGAATATCAATTCAAAAACAGCGGATGAAAAACGTGAAGCGTATAACTGTGATATTACATACAGTACGAACAATGAACTAGGCTTTGATTATCTACGAGACAACATGGTAGTTTATCAAAGTCAAATGGTTCAACGTCCGCTAAACTACGCGATCGTCGATGAAGTGGATTCAATCTTGATTGATGAAGCTCGGACTCCTTTGATCATTTCAGGAGCGGCTGAAAAATCGACAGCTCTTTACACACGCACGGATAATTTCGTGAAGCGTTTGAAAGAAGAAGAGGACTTCAAGATTGACATTCAGTCAAAAACGATTGGTTTAACGGAACAAGGAATCGAAAAAGCTGAAGAAAACTTTGGATTAGAAAATTTGTATGATCTTGATAATACTGCATTGACCCATCATTTGGATCAAGCGTTGCGGGCCAACTTTATCATGATTCGTGATATTGACTACGTGGTACAAGAAGGCAAAGTTCTGATCGTTGACCAATTTACTGGACGTATTATGGATGGTCGTCGCTACTCTGACGGGTTACACCAAGGGATCGAAGCCAAAGAAGGCGTTGAGATCGAAGACGAAACGAAGACGATGGCAACTATCACCTTCCAGAACTACTTCCGGATGTATAAAAAACTTGCCGGTATGACAGGGACAGCAAAAACAGAAGAAGAAGAGTTTCGTGAAATCTATAACATCGAAGTTATTCAAATTCCGACTAATCGTCCGATCATCCGTGAAGACCATGCAGACTTGTTATACCCAACATTGGAAAGCAAATTCCATGCTGTCGTTCAAGACATCAAAGAACGTCATCGTAAAGGACAGCCCATTCTTGTTGGTACGGTAGCGGTTGAAACATCCGAATTGCTTTCAAATATGTTGGACCGTGAAAAGGTTCCGCATGAGGTCTTGAATGCGAAAAATCACTTTAAAGAAGCAGAAATTATTATGAACGCGGGTCAAAAGGGCTCCGTTACTATCGCAACGAATATGGCTGGTCGAGGAACAGATATCAAGCTAGGTTTAGGGGTCATTGAACTGGGCGGACTTGCCGTAATCGGTACAGAACGTCATGAATCTCGCCGTATTGATAATCAGTTACGTGGACGTTCTGGTCGTCAAGGAGATCCAGGTGTTTCACAATTCTATCTTTCATTGGAAGATGATTTAATGAAACGTTTTGGCTCTGAACGAATCAAAGCGTTCTTGGACCGTATGAAAGTAGAAGACGAAGATGCAGTTATTCAAAGTAAAATGCTGACACGTCAAGTTGAATCTGCTCAAAAACGAGTAGAAGGAAACAACTACGATACACGTAAAAATGTTTTGCAATACGATGATGTGATGCGTGAGCAACGGGAAGTAATCTACAAACAACGGCAAGATGTGATCATGGGCGAAAAAGATTTGACACCAAATTTATTGAACATGGTACGCCGGACAATTTCACGTGTCGTGGACAGCCACACGCAATTGGATAAGGAAAACTGGAATTTTGAGGCCTTAGCTGATTTCGCCGGAACGACATTGGTGCACGAGGATACTGTTTCTAAAGCGGACTTTGAAAATAAAACGCCAGAAGAAATGAAGGATTATCTTTATAATCGTGCAAAAGAGGTTTTTGATTCTAAAGTGGCCCAATTACAGAGCCCTGAACAATTATTAGAATTTGAAAAAGTAGTCATCTTGCGTGTTGTAGATACAAAATGGACCGATCACATTGATGCAATGGATCAATTGCGTCAATCTGTAGGGCTTCGTGCCTATGGACAAAACAATCCGTTGGTAGAATATCAAACAGAGGGCTACAAGATGTTTGAAGATATGGTAGGCGCAATCGAGTTTGAAGTGACACGACTCTTCATGAAAGCAGAGATCCGTCAAAATGTTCAACGGGAGCAAGTAGCACAAAATCAACAAGAACACCCAGTGGAAGCAGATGGAGATCCTAAGAACCTAACTGAAACGAAGCAAAAGCCTGTTCATGTTGAAAAAGTAGGGCGCAATGATCCATGTCCTTGCGGCAGCGGAAAAAAATATAAAAACTGTCATGGCAAAGGACAATAATTATTTACGATAAGAAATGAACCTTTAGGACGGGACATAGCTACTATGTCTCGTCTTTTGCGAGTTTCACTCCGTTCCTATTTTTGGATAGTTCATGGTATCTTATAGGTGTAATAATTTAATAGATTATGTGTGGTAGAAACCGTTTGTGTATTAAACTGGTTGCGAAGTAGTGTTCAAACGTTCAATATAGTCGTAAGATTTTATTTTTGAAAGAGCAAGTATTGGTTATACGGATAATTTTTATCCGAGAGAAAGAAGGAAAAAAGTTGGAAAACGCAGAAATACGAAATTTATTAGATACGATGCAAGAGCAAGTCGCAAGTTTCAGGGGGTCTCTTTGACCTAGAGCAGTTAGAGGAGGATATCGCTGAAGCTGAAAACCAAATGTCTGCACCAGAATTTTGGAATGACTCCGAAAAAGCGCAGGCTCTGATTAATCGAAATAATGCTTCTAAGGATACCTATGATCAGTTTAAAGTGATCGCAAATGAGACGGACGAAATGAATCTTATGTGGGAAATGCAGCAGGAAGAATTTGATCCTGAAATGCAAAAGGAATTAGAAGAACGATTAAATCAGTTGCAGGAAAGAATTTCAGGTTTTGAATTATCGTTGTTATTAGACAATCCCTATGATAAAAACAATGCCATTGTAGAACTTCATCCTGGCGCTGGTGGGACAGAATCTCAAGATTGGGGTTCAATGCTTTTACGCATGTATACTCGTTGGGCAGAACAACACGGTTTTTCAGTGGAGACAATCGATTATCAATCAGGTGATGAAGCTGGAATAAAAAGTGTTACGCTGATGATCAAAGGAACGAACGCCTACGGCTATTTGAAATCTGAAAAGGGTGTGCACCGATTAGTTCGGATATCGCCGTTTGATTCAGCGAGTCGTCGTCATACTTCTTTTTGCTCGGTGGAAGTCATGCCTGAGTTGGACGAAAACATTGAAGTCGAAGTCAATCCTGATGATTTAAAAGTGGATGTTTATCGAGCAAGCGGTGCTGGTGGACAGCATATCAATAAAACTTCTTCGGCGGTTCGGATCACGCATTTGCCAACAGGAACAGTTGTTGCCAGTCAGGCACAACGTTCACAATTTCATAATCGCGAGACGGCTATGCAGATGCTGAAGGCGAAGCTCTATCAGTTAGAGATAGAGAAAAAGGAGCAAGAGGCTGCGGCGTTGCGAGGAGAACAAAAAGAGATTGGTTGGGGATCGCAAATTCGTTCATATGTTTTTCATCCTTATTCAATGGTAAAAGATCACCGTACGGAACATGAAACTGGGAATGTACAGGCTGTGATGGACGGCGATCTAGATCCTTTTATCGATGCTTACTTGAAATGGCGCTTGGCACAAGACACTCAAGCTTAAAAATGAAATCAAATTGTAAAGTTATGAAAGCCAGTTGCAATGTTGGCATGCTATAATAACAAAGAATTTAAGAGGATTTGGAGAGATAAAGCATGATTGAAATGCAGGATGTAACAAAAAAATATCCTAATAAGACAACTGCTGTGCGTGGGATTTCGGTCCGTATCGATCAAGGTGAGTTCGTCTATGTCGTTGGCCCCTCTGGTAGTGGAAAATCTACTTTTATAAAATTGATGTATCGTGAAGAGAAAGCAACTTCTGGAAAAGTATTGGATGTTGCCCGTCATGATTTGTTAAAGATCAAAAATAAAGAAGTTCCTTATTTACGTCGAGATGTTGGCGTGGTTTTTCAGGACTTCAAGTTATTGCCTCGTAAGACAGTCTATGAAAATGTCGCTTACGCGATGCAAGTTATCGGGCGCAAGCCGCGTGATATCAAAAAACGTGTGATGGAAGTTTTAGATTTAGTTGGTCTAAAACACAAAGTTCGCGTATTCCCGAGTGAATTATCCGGTGGGGAACAGCAACGAGTGTCTATTGCGCGTGCCATCGTAAATACGCCTAAAGTATTGATCGCAGATGAGCCAACAGGAAACTTGGACCCGGATACGTCTTGGGAAATCATGAAGCTGTTGGAACGGATCAATAACCAAGGAACAACGATCGTTATGGCGACTCATAACAAAACGATCGTAGACACCATGCGTCATCGCTTAATCGCGATTGAAAATGGCTTGATCGTTCGGGATGAAGCGGAAGGAGAATACGAGTTTGATGATTAGAAATTTCTTCCGACACTTATTGGAAAGTATCAAAAGTGTCAAACGTAACGGCTGGATGACATTAGCATCAGTCAGTGCAGTAACGATCACACTAACGATGGCGGGAATATTCCTTGCAGTCATCATGAATGCGACAAAATTGGCGCAAGATGTCGAAGGAAATGTCGAAGTAACCGTCTTTGCTGATATCGGCACAAAAGAAAAAGATCTTAAAGCGTTAAAAACGGATTTAGAAGAGATCAAACACGTGGACAAAGTAACTTTCTCCAGCAAGCAAGAGCAATTGAGAAAATTACAAAAACAAATGGGTGATGCGTGGGATTTATTTGAAGGGGACAGCAATCCTCTTTATGATGTTTATATCGTAAGTGCAACAGATGCACAGTATATTCGTCCAGTGACCCGTGAAGCGAGTCAACTAAATAATGTCTTCCGTGCAAATTACGGCGGAAACTCAGCGGATCGAATCATCCAAATGTCCAAGGTTGTACGAACATGGGGCTTAGCCGCCGCCGCATTGTTAATCTTTGTAGCGATTTTCTTGATTTCTAATACGATTCGAATCACGATTATTTCACGCAAAACAGAAATTCAAATCATGCGACTAGTAGGAGCTAAAAATGGCTATATTCGTTGGCCATTCTTTCTTGAAGGTGGTTGGATCGGATTGATTGGTTCAATCGTACCGATTCTAGTGCTAACGTATGGCTATTCTCAAGTATACGGTATAGCTGCGCCTTATCTATTGCAATCAAATCTAGCGTTGCTTCGTCCAAGCCAAATCGTATGGATTTTAGATATTGTAATGGCTGTTGGCGGGTACTTGATCGGTTCATTAGGTTCAGTTATCTCTATGCGTCGTTTCTTAAAAATCTAAATAATGAAACTTCTCCGTGTTTTCGGAGGAGTTTTTTTTATAGAATATTTTTAAAAGAGAATGTCTCTTGCCTTTTTTTGAAAAAGGTTCTACTATGGAAGACAGTTAAATAAATCGCTACCGAGCAAGGGAGCCAATTTCGTTAGGTCATTGAAGAAATTGGACTCCCTTTTTTTGATTTTTATTTTATAGTTTAATGGAATAGACTCGGTACGCATCGTTTCATTTTCTATTCATTTAAGGAGGAGTATGTATTATGGCATGGCTATCGTTGATTATTGCAGGGGTATTTGAAACATTTTGGGCAACTATGATGAAAATGAGTGAGGGATTTACTAAGATGAATTACTCGATTTTAACATTGGTTGGGATGATCGCAAGTTTCTATTTTTTAGCAAAGTCTCTGCACATACTGCCAATGAGTCTGGCTTACCCAGTATGGACAGGAATTGGTGCTGTGGGATCAATCCTAATTGGTGTTTTCTTTTTTAAAGATCATCTCTCTGTTTTGACGAGCTTTTTCGTGGTTCTTCTAGTAGTAGGAATCATTGGAATCAAAGTTACTAGCGGACATTAGCAAGGAAGTGGGGTAAACTATCTTTAGCACAAATGCAGGAGGTACGTATGATTAAAACAACGAATGAATTAACACCACAGGAATTATTGACCATTTTAGAGGCGCGCACGGCTGTTTTTGTGGTAGAGCAGCAGTGTCCTTATCAAGAAGTTGACGAGGCTGACCGTTCGGCTGTACACGTTTGTATAGAAAAAGAGGGTGAACTACAAGCGTATGCACGAATCCTAGCAGAAGGAGAGAGGATTCATTTCGGTCGTGTGTTGGTTGTGAAAAAATTTCGGAGACAACAATTGGGGAGAAAACTGGTTGCTAAGACGATGAAGGAAATAGAAAAACGCTACCCGGATCAGCCGGTCAGTATTTCGGCACAGGCGCATTTATCTGATTTTTACGGTTCATTCGGGTTTAAAGAAACTTCTGAGGAATATTTAGAAGATGGTATCCCTCACGTAGAAATGCTTTGGCAGAAGTCGGAGAATCACTAAAACAGTAGATTGTTTACATTCAGCATTTTCTCGGCTATCCTTTACTAGAAGGAGTGTGAAAGCATGTCGTTTGTGACAGAGCACTTGGGATTGTTTTTCCTGATTATCAATACAGTATTGTCTTTTATTATCGTTTTTAGAGAGCGGAAGGATACGGTGAATACATGGGCCTGGTTATTGGTCTTGACGTTTATCCCGATTCTTGGGTTTGTTTTGTATGTTTTTTTTGGAAAAGGTATCTCGAAAGAACGTATTTTTGATTTAAAGATGCAAACAAAAATAGGGATGAATGTGGAGGTTCAACAGCAACAGCGAGCGCTTGAACGGGGGCTTTTTCCTAAGCCAACGACCAATCAGGTTGACCCGCGTCAATTGATTTATATGCTGACCATGTTTGAAAGTTCTCTATATACGACAAAAAACGAAGTGACACTTTATACAGATGGACGTGAAAAATTTGATGCGTTGCTTGAGGACATCCATCAAGCAAGATACCATATCCATATGGAATACTACATTTACCGTGCGGATGAGTTGGGACTGGAAGTGCGGGAAGCATTGGTTGCTGCGGTATCCCGCGGGGTAAAGGTACGTCTGCTTTTGGATGCTTGGGGCTCCACACAAGTCAAACGTCGTTTTCTTGCACCGTTAATTGAAGCGGGTGGAGAAGTCGTTTTTTTCTTTCCATTATTTTTACCTTATTTAAATCCGCGGATGAATTATCGGAACCATCGAAAGATCGTTGTGATCGATGGAGAAATCGGCTATACCGGAGGATTCAATGTAGGAGACGAGTATCTCGGATTAGTTGAACGATTTGGCTACTGGCGAGACAACCATTTACGGATTCATGGGGATGCTGTGTACACATTGCAAAATCGCTTTTTAATGGATTGGAATTCTCAGCAACGGCACGACCTTGTGTATCAGCCAGACTATTTCCCAGAAATTGAAGCTGACGGGAAATTTGCTTTGCAAATCGTCAGCAGCGGGCCTGACAGCGAGCATGAACAAATTAAGTTGACGTATTTGAAAATGATCAATTTGGCAAAAAAAGAAATTTTGATCCAAACCCCTTATTATATTCCCGATGCCCCGATTCATGAAGCATTGAAGCTGGCGCTGTTGTCAGGAGTAAAAGTTCGCCTTCAAATCCCCAATAAGCCGGATCATATTTTAGTTTATTGGGCGACCTATTCTTTTGCGGCGGAATTGTTAGAGTATGGAGCAATTATTGAAACTTATGAAAATGGCTTTATCCACGCGAAAACCATGGTGATCGATGAAGGGATCGCTTCAGTAGGCTCTGCTAATATTGATGTACGGTCTTTCAAATTGGATTTTGAGGTAAATACGATTGTTTATGATGACGCATTTGCTAGGGAATTGCGGGACGAGTTTTATAAAGATTCGATGAACTCAAAAATATTGACGCAAGAAAAATATGATCAACGCGGTACTGTTATCAAGTTTAAAGAGGGCATTGCACGATTGATCTCACCGCTTCTATAAAAATCATTTGCGCTTTCATGGTTTGATAGTATAAAATGAACTAGCTTGTTTAGTAAGTGAACTCAAAGAGATTTTAAGGAGATTTTTCATGAAGAAATGGTTCTTTCCCCTATTAGGTTTAGGAATGCTTTTACTGTTATCTGGATGTTCAAAATGGATCGACCGCGGTGAATCGATTACGGCTGTCGGCTCTTCAGCGTTGCAGCCATTGGTAGAGACGGTCGCTGAGGAATACCAGAGTAAAAATCCAGGAAGATTCATCAATGTCCAAGGCGGCGGAAGTGGTACAGGATTAAGCCAAGTACAATCGGGCGCTGTTGACATTGGAAATTCAGATTTATTTGCTGAAGAGAAAAATGGCATCGATGCGAAAAAATTAGTGGATCATAAAGTTGCTGTAGTAGGGATCACCCCTATCGTTAACAAGGGCGTCGGTGTAACCAATATTTCATTAGAAAACCTGCGGAAGATTTTTCTTGGTGAAATTAAGAACTGGAAGGACCTCGGCGGCAACGATCAAGAAATCGTTATTTTGAACCGGGCAACCGGCAGCGGGACACGATCGACCTTTGAACAATGGGTTTTAGATGGAAAAACGGCTATTCGTGCGCAGGAGCAGGACTCAAGCGGCATGGTTCGCCAAATTGTCTCGGATACTCCGGGCGCTATCAGCTATACGGCATTTTCATATGTCACGAAGGATGTACAGACCTTGAGTATTGATGAGGTCGAGCCGACAGACGACAATGTCACGACGAATCGTTGGAAGATTTGGGCCTATGAGCATATGTATACTAAAGGAGAACCCACTGAATTAGTGAAGGATTTTCTTGATTATATGCTTTCTGAGGATGTTCAAGGAAAAGTGGTTCCACAACTCGGCTACATTCCCATCTCTAATATGAAAGTAGAACGAGATTGGCAAGGCAATGAAATAAAATAGCAGAACTACCGTTTCGTTTTTTCGAGACGGTTTTTTTCACGTAATTTTTGTTGCAGAAAATGCAGGAAAAATGAGGCAGGCGATTATTCCGAAAAGAGTAGGAGGAGAAGAAGTGTATTATCCAATACAAGTTCCCTTTCTTTTAAATGACGCGTTCACGCAAGCGGTCGTATACAGTGAAACGGTTATTCCCGAATGCAGCGCGTTCATTTTATGTTTTTGGTCCATGTATCCGAAAACGAAACAGCACCGTCAAGTGAAAAATGTCATTATCGCAGATGGCTGTATTGACTTGATCGTCGATTTTGATAGAAAGGAAATATTTTTCACTGGGAATCAGCAAACAGAATTTGACTATGAGATAGAAACGCCCGCATATTTCTTTGGTGCGCGCATGATGCCGGGCGCTTTCCATCAACTTACAGGTCTGCCTGCGGAAAGAGCGATGAATGACCGTGTGTTCTTGCAAAATGTTTTTACTGATCTCGATCAGTCGCGCTTTTTTTCAGCAGGGTTCGAACAGGCTCAGAAAATTTTTCAGGGCTATTTGGTCGAAAAATTTGAGAAGATGACGCCTAATGATTTTACAAAGCTTTTTCCGAGATTGTTTGAGTCTCCGCCTAAAAATACGAAGGAATTGTATGACCAGCTTTACTTTAGTCCTCGCCAGTGCCAACGCGTTTTTTCGAAAAATTTTGGTTTAACGCCTAAGATGGTACTAAGTATTTTAAGGTTTCAAAAATGTTTGCAGATACTGACTTCTGAACAAGCCGTCCCCTCTGACATTATGGCTGTGACAAATTATTATGATCAGCCTCACTTTAATAAAGACTTTAAGCACTATTTAGGAATTACTCCGCTAGACTTGGTTTCTCGTTATAAAAAGTGACGCTTTTTTACAATTATTTCCCGCCTCTTCTTGATAAAATTAATCTATCAATCAGGGAGGCGAGCACAATGTATAAAAATATAACAACTAATTTAATGGTTGCGAATGTAGAGACATCCATCACGTTCTATCAAGATACTTTGGGATTAGAGGTAGTCGCATCCGTACCTGCCGACGACCAATCCTTACAATTTGCTATTCTTTCAAAGGAGGAGCTCACGTTGATGCTCCAAGAAAAAAATAATTTGATTGAAGAGTATCCAATACTGACAACTGAAAAAATTACGCCATCCATCACGCTGTATATCACTGTTGAGAATTTTGAGGATTTTTACAAGACGATTGAACAGAACTATCCTATTTACAAAACACCACATAAAACCTTTTATGGAGCAATGGAATTTGCTATTGCAGACCCAGATGGCTATGTTTTAACGTTTACAGAATACAAAGAGGGGTGATTGGTAATGGACAATAATCTACAAATGATTCCTGGTATTGGGAAAAATATGGCGGCTCATTTGATAAATGCGGGCTTTCCTACAATTGCCTCGCTAAAAGAACAAGATCCAGAAGAAATTTATCTAAAGGATTGTGTAGTACAAGGGCAACCGGTCGACCGCTGCGCCTTGTATGCCTATCGACTAGCCGTTTACTATGCGGATCATGAAGGGCAGCTTCCAGCAAATAAACAAAATTGGTGGGATTGGAAAGACGAATAATTAGTTTTAATCATAAGAAACTTCACGACAGCCGTTATTTCTGTATGGCTGAAAGTCGTGAAGTTTTTTGTTTCAAGCAGTTCAGTTGCGCGGATTCTCTTCTTTGGTTTACACTTTCTTTACAATTGTCATGGAAGCGTTACAGTAGATTAAAAAGAAATTGATTTTCAACAGGTAGAATGGGTTTGTTGGTTTGAAAAAACCGAGTGGATTAGATTGAAGGAATCAGGAGGAGTAAGCCTTGGAGAATGAAGATGTAAAAAAAGCGCTCACGACGAAATCAAAGCGTGCAAGAATCGAACAAAGGGGACGTTTTATTAGTTTTATCTGTATCGCGTTGATCGTATTTGTCGTTGCAGCAATTTTCTATTTTGTAGCAAGTAAGGGGTTATCAACCTTTTTTGTAGATAAGATCAATGTATTCGACTTTTTATTTGGAACGGTGTGGAATCCCAGTGCGACTGGGCCGGATGGCAAACCGCTAGTTGGCGCGTTGCCAATGATTCTAGGTTCCTTTATGGTGACCTTTTTATCAGCGATTGTGGCGACCCCGTTTGCGATCGGAGCCGCAGTCTTTATGACGGAGATTTCTCCTACTAAAGGACAGAAATTCTTACAGCCAGTCATTGAGCTGCTTGTGGGTATTCCTTCTGTTGTTTATGGTTTTATTGGTTTGTCAGTGATTGTACCGTTTATTCGTTCAATTTTCGGTGGAACAGGTTTCGGGATATTATCTGGGACGTTTGTATTATTTGTTATGATTCTGCCTACCGTAACCACGATGACGGTAGATACATTAAAATCAGTGCCCCGCCATTACCGCGAAGCTTCGCTGGCTCTGGGCGGAACGCGTTGGCAAACGATTTACAAAGTTGTATTACGTGCTGCCGTGCCAGGAATATTGACGGCTGTCGTCTTCGGGATGGCTCGTGCCTTTGGTGAAGCTTTGGCTATCCAAATGGTTATCGGGAATGCTGCATTGATGCCGACGGGGTTGACGACACCCGCTTCGACTCTGACGTCGATCTTGACGATGGGGATCGGGAACACAATCATGGGCACTGTAGAAAACAACGTTTTATGGTCACTGGCGCTGATCTTATTATTCATGTCGTTAGTGTTCAATATTTTGATTCGTTATATTGGAAAGAAAGGGGAGATAACGAATGGATAAAGCGAAACGCGCGGACAAAATCGCGACAGCAGTCCTTTACATTGTCTCCGGTTTGATAGTTGCGATCCTGGCTTTTCTATTGCTTTACATTTTGATTCGTGGCTTGCCTCATGTTTCGTGGGAGTTCTTAACATCCCCTTCAAAAGCGTATCAAAAAGGCGGCGGAATCGGAATTCAATTATTCAATTCGATCTATCTGCTGTTGATCACCATGATTATCAGTTTGCCGATTTCTTTAGGAGCGGGAATTTATTTATCTGAGTATGCGAAGAAAAACTGGGTGACTAATGTCATTCGGACATCTATCGAAATTTTGAGTTCGTTACCTTCAGTAGTAGTCGGTCTATTTGGTTTCTTGATTTTTGTTATTCAGTTCGGATATGGCTTCTCGATTCTTTCTGGTGCATTAGCATTGACGCTCTTCAACTTGCCTTTGCTAACTAGAAATATTGAAGAATCCCTCAGAGCAATTCATTATACACAACGTGAAGCGGGGTTAGCATTAGGCCTATCACGCTGGGAAACCGTCACAAAAATTGTTGTTCCAGATGCATTGCCTGGGATTTTGACAGGAATCATTTTAAGCTCTGGACGTATCTTCGGTGAAGCCGCGGCGTTGATCTATACAGCTGGACAAAGTGCGCCGGCGTTGGATTTCACCAATTTAAACCCATTAAGCGTATCAAGTCCCTTGAGTATTTTCCGTCAGGCTGAAACGTTGGCCGTGCACATTTGGAAAATCAATACTGAAGGAACAATGCCCGATGGCAATGCTGTTTCTGCCGGGGCTTCTGCTGTTCTTATCCTAGCGGTACTGCTCTTTAACTTTGGCGCCCGCGCAATCGGTAAGAGATTGCACAGAAAAATGACGTCAACATAAAAAATTAAACCAAGATCGTTTCAACATTCGTACGAACAAGGAGAAATTCAATGAAAGAATATAATTGGGATGAACGTAACCTCATCAAAATGCCTGGCGAGGTCGCGTTGCATACAGAAGATTTGCATGTCTTTTACGGCGACAACGAGGCTATCAAAGGTGTAGATCTTGAATTTGAAAAAAATAAAATCACCGCATTGATCGGGCCTTCTGGTTGTGGGAAATCCACTTACCTACGCTCATTGAACAGAATGAATGATGGCATTGCTAGCGCGAATGTCACAGGGAAGATCGTATACAAGGATGTTGATGTCAATGCCTCAAATATTGATGTGTATGAAATGCGCAAACGTATCGGCATGGTATTTCAGCGTCCGAATCCGTTCAGTAAATCAATTCGTGATAATATCACTTTTGCTTTGAAGCAGCACGGAATGAGAGACAAACATCAATTGGAAGAAACCGTAGAAACAAGCTTGAAGCAAGCGGCTTTATGGGATCAAGTTAAAGACAACCTCGACAAAAGTGCTTTAGCATTGTCCGGTGGGCAACAGCAACGTCTGTGTATTGCACGAGCAATCGCGATGAAGCCAGACATCTTATTGCTAGATGAACCAGCAAGCGCGTTAGATCCAATCTCAACAGGAACAGTGGAAGAAACGTTGGTCCAATTGAAAGAAAATTATACGATCATTATTGTTACACATAATATGCAGCAGGCAGCTCGTATCAGCGATTACACCGCCTTTTTCTACTTGGGACATGTCATTGAATACGACCAAACAACAAAAATTTTCACGCGTCCGAAAATTCAAGCTACAGAAGATTATGTATCAGGTCATTTTGGTTAACCAAGAATTTTATAGGTAATCACAGTAGAAAAACTAGTGGAATGGTATACGGCTTGAACATAAAACTTATTTTCTGCAAGAAAATGAATTCCTATATACTGAAAAAGGATGCCAGTTCCACTTTTTGCAGTAATTAGTGACTGAAAAAGAAATAAAAAAGCAACGGATAAATACTAGTAGAAGTATTAGTGGAATGGTATACGGCTTGAACATAAAACTTATTTTCTGCAAGAAAATGAATTCCTATATACTGAAAAAGGATGCCAGTTCCACTTTTTGCAGTAATTAGTGACTGAAAAAGAAATAAAAAAGCAACGGATAAATACTAGTAGAAGTATTAGTGGAATGGTATACGGCTTGAACATAAAACTTATTTTCTGCAAGAAAATGAATTCCTATATACTGAAAAAGGATGCCAGTTCCACTTTTTGCAGTAACTAGTGACTGAAAAAGAAATAAAAAAGCAACGGATAAATACTAGTAGAAGTATTAGTGGAATGGTATACGGCTTGAACATAAAACTTATTTTCTGTAAGAAAATGAATTCCTATATACTGAAAAAGGAGAAAACTGAATGTCGAAGATTATTACTTCCAAAGACCTTCATTTATATTATGGCAAAAAAGAAGCGTTAAAAGGGATTGACATGGATATTGAAAAGGGCGAGATCACTGCAATGATCGGTCCCTCAGGTTGCGGAAAATCTACCTATTTACGCTGTTTGAATCGAATGAATGACTTGATTCCCGGTGTAACGATCACAGGCGGAGTGATGTACAAGGACAAAGATATTTATAGTCCTAAAACAGACACTGTCGAATTGCGAAAAGAAATTGGCATGGTTTTTCAACAACCCAATCCTTTTCCATTTTCGATTTACGAGAACGTCATTTATGGGTTAAAATTAAAAGGCGAGAAGGACAAGAACAAACTTGATCAA
Source organism: Enterococcus gilvus ATCC BAA-350 (assembly GCF_000407545.1). Classification (NCBI taxonomy): domain Bacteria; kingdom Bacillati; phylum Bacillota; class Bacilli; order Lactobacillales; family Enterococcaceae; genus Enterococcus; species Enterococcus gilvus. The sequence goes on from NZ_ASWH01000001.1 coordinate 765,314, forward strand.
GTGGTTGAAGAAAGTTTGAAAGCTGCTTCTGTATGGAACGATGTGAAAGATAAGCTCCATGAGAGTGCGTTGTCTCTATCTGGCGGACAGCAGCAACGTGTCTGTATTGCTCGAGTATTGGCGGTCAATCCTGAAGTGATCTTAATGGATGAACCAACGAGTGCGCTAGATCCAGTATCTACCGGTAAAATAGAAAACATGTTGTTAGAACTGAAGGAAAATTACACTATTATTATTGTGACACATAACATGTCGCAAGCTTCACGAATATCCGATCGTACAGCCTTTTTCTTACAAGGAGAGTTGATCGAATTTGATAAGACCAAGAAAATTTTCTTAGATCCTTCGAGACAAGAAACCGAAGACTATATCTCAGGGAAATTTGGTTAGTAGGCAATTTGATAGAGAAGATTGATAGTTATAAGGAGGGCAAAGATGTTACGCACACAATTTGAAGAAGATCTGCTGAATCTTCACAATCAATTTTATGAAATGGGTATGATGGTCTCAAGTGCCGTACACAAGTCGGTTCGTTCATATATTGACCACGATAAAAAATTAGCACAAGAAGTTATTGACCATGATGTTGAGATCAATAATATGGAAGTTCGTTTGGAGAAAAAAAGTTTTGAGATGATTGCGTTGCAGCAACCTGTCACAACAGACCTGCGAACGATCATTACTATCATGAAAGCCAGTTCTGATTTGGAACGAATGGGGGATCATGCAGTATCCGTAGCAAAATCAACCATTCGACTAAAAGGGCTGCCTCGAATTCTAGAGGTTGAGAAAGAAATCAATGAGATGTCCAACTATGTGAAGAAGATGGTGGACAATGTTCTGATCGCTTACGTAAAAACAGATGAAAAAGATGCTCGGATGATCGCGAAGATGGATGAACGAGTAAACGATTATTTCCAAAAAATCTATGACATGACCACAAATACGATGGAAAAAGAATCTGATACAATCATCAGCGGAACCGACTATCTTCACGTGGCAGGGTATTTAGAACGCGTTGGGGATTATGTGACAAACATCTGTGAATGGATCGTATACTTAGCGACTGGGAAAATCACTGAACTAAACAGCAATCGAAATGAAAACTTTTAAACGAATGGCCAGCTAGATTTTCTAGCTGGTTTTTTTCTATATATAATAGGAAGAAACACACCCGTTAAGAAGTCGGATAAAAAGATGGGTCTTTAGTCCTATGACAAATGATTCAAAACCATGCATAATATGAATGTAAACAAAAGTATGTATTTGCTTTTTGAAGGAGGCAATTTCTATGAATGAAAGACAACGAATTTTAGAATTAGTCAAAAAAGGTATTTTATCGACTCAAGAAGGTTTAGATTTATTAGAAAGTATGGCCAAGGCAAAGGATGAAGCGCAAATCAAGCAAGCTGCTGATAAAGTGGATTCTTATCACCGTGACCAAGCAACCAATTTAGTTGATGAATGGGAAAACAAAAAAAATGCAGAAGAAGCGGATGGGTCTGAAGAACAGGACTTGGAAGATCTTGAAGCTTACTTCGATGATTTAGCGACAGAAGCCAATCAAATTTCTGCTCATATTGATGAAATCAACCGGAAGAAGAACGAATTAAAAGCGGCTCTTCATGAAAAAGAAGAAGTGTTGATGGAATTAGATACGAAGGAAGAATTGGATACATTATCAGAAGAAGATGATAAAATCCGTGAAACCGTCCAAGAAGAAATTGATGAGCTGAAGGAACAAATCGCCGCGTTGCAGGAACAAGTCGATGCACAAGAAGAAAAGTTGAAAAATGTACAAGACGATCAAAATGAAACACGCAAAGAACGTACACGTGCACGGTTTGATATTCCAGATGATTTGAAAGATCAAGCAACTGAGACATTCTCACAAGTTGGTGAAAAGCTTGGAGAAGCAGGGATTCAATTAAGTCGTTTGATGAAGAAAACGTGGAAGACGGTTTCTGATACTGTAGAAGAAAACGTGGATTGGAAAGACTTCAACGTGAAAGTTCCTGGTTTAGTAACGTCTAAGTTTGAACACCAATTCTTATATACAGATGTGGAACCTACTTTGCTGGACATTAAATTAGCGAATGGGAAAGTTACCTTAAAATCATGGGATGACGCAGCTATCAAAGTAGATGCGAAAATCAAACTTTATGGTAAAATGAATGAAGCAACGCCGCTTCAATCGCTATTAGAACGTAGCCAAATTGAAGTAAACGATGAGCACATCTCATTCCAGATCCCAAATAAGCGTGTCCAAGCAGAGTTAGTTTTCTACTTGCCAAAACGGACGTATGACCACGTAGCAGTTAAATTATTGAATGGTGATTTGACTGTTGAAGAGATGGATGCTAAAGATGTCTATGCGAAATCAACGAATGGCAATATTATGTTCAAGCATATCGATGCGACGATGCTTGAAATCCAAGGTGTTAATGGGAATATCGAGATCCGCGAAGGTGCGATCTTAGATTCGATCATTGAAACTGTTAATGGGAATATTACGACTCAAGCAGCGATTCAAAACTACGGCATTTCATTGGTAAATGGAGATGTCAAATTGACCGCTGGACATGATAGCCTACAAAAAATCAAAGCAAGCTCAGTGAACGGAAACGTCAAAGTTTCTTTAGGAAAAACAGTTGGACTAGAAGGATTAGCCAAAACAAGCTTAGGCAGTATCAATGATCGCTTATCAAACTATGAAGTAATCAGAGAGAAAAAAGAGAAAACAAACCGCTTATTGCAATTTCGTCGGGTTGCCGATGAAATGGTGAAAATCGATGTATCAACAACGACTGGTAGTATTTTCTTGAAAGATTTTGACAATTAAGAAATAATAAGGAAGGAAGATTCATATGCAAAAGAAATTACAAAAGTCACGAACAAATGTGGTACTGACAGGTACCTTAGCAGGGATCGCCGAATACTTCGGGATTGATCCAACAATTGTGCGTGTCATTTATGTTTTCTTGAGTCTCGTCTTGATTGGCTCACCAGTCATCCTCTACATTTTATTGGCGTTAGTGATCCCATCAGCACCAAGAGGCAGAGATTCTTATGGACATAACAATCCCTATTATGGGAACAATGACTACAATGATTATGAAAAAAAATCGTCCCGCCAACGAAAGAAAGCGGACAAAATCGATGAAGATGACTGGAGCGACTTTTAATGACTTACCTACAGCGCTTAATAGCTAATGCACTGATTTTCATTTCACTATCGGTGCTCTTTCCTAATCAGGTATATGTGGAAAGTTTAATGATGGCTGTTGCTGCAAGCTTTGTCCTATCAATATTGAATACGCTAGTGAAACCAATCTTGATTTTTCTTTCACTGCCATTAAATATTTTGACCTTGGGACTGTTCAGCTTTGTGATTAGCGCTGGTATGTTGCAAATGACTTCCAACCTATTAGGAAATTATCGCTTTGGCTTTTCTAGTTTCGCGGTCTCCATATTGGTGGCGATCGTCATGGCTATTGTCAATGCGATCGTTTCGGATCATAATATCGATAAATACGCGGACAGATAAATTTAGTTACCCTTTAAGCTGTAGATAGACTCCCTCGTGTGGAGAATGTCTACAGCTTTTTACATGGAAAAAATGAAAGACAGATGTTCGAGGATGCTTGCTCTCACTGTCTCTCACGCAGCAGCGTTGTCTGGCTTTCGTCATTTTTTGAATAACAAAACGTTAGCCAAATTACTACTGCCGTATCTTGATTCATTAATGTTTAGTAAAGCCTTTTCCTAAGATTGGCGGAGAAGCTTGTCTGAACCTAGTCACCCTATGGATAAAATGATAAAATAGAGCGGAAGTGTAGAAAAGAGGGATTATATGGCTGAAACAGTAAAAGTAAAAGAACTAGTTGATAACCTTTCATTGGAAGTGGTCACGGGTGATGAAGAAAGTCTTGAGCGGGTCATCACCACCGGCGATATTTCTCGTCCCGGATTAGAGTTGACGGGCTATTTTAATTATTACTCCCATGACCGGTTACAACTTTTTGGAAATAAAGAAATTACATTCGCGGAACGAATGATGCCGGAAGAACGTTTGATGGTTTTGCGGCGTATGTGCAGCGACGATACGCCTGCTTTTATTGTTTCTCGCGGCTTGACACCGCCAAAGGAAATGATCGAAGCGGCGAGTGAACGGAACATTCCGGTGTTGAGTTCACCTATCTCGACCTCTCGGTTACTAGGTGAGATTTCTAGTTACTTGAATGGCGGCTTAGCACCGCGGACGAGTGTTCACGGTGTATTAGTGGATGTTTATGGATTAGGTGTGCTGATTCAAGGGGACAGTGGGATTGGTAAAAGCGAGACTGCGTTGGAGTTGGTAAAACGAGGCCATCGATTGATTGCGGATGATCGAGTAGATGTTTATCAACAAGACGAATTGACACTGATTGGTGAACCGCCAAGAATTTTGCAGCATTTGATCGAAATTCGCGGGATTGGAATTATCGATGTCATGAATTTATTCGGTGCCAGTGCAGTTCGCGGATCGATGCCAGTGCAGTTAGTGGTTTATTTAGAAAGCTGGTCTAAGGATAAAAAATATGATCGTTTAGGCAGCGGCAATACTGAAGTGGAAATTGCGGAAGTGAAAATTCCTCAAGTGAAGATTCCAGTGAAGACCGGACGCAATGTTGCGATCATTATTGAAGTAGCAGCAATGAATTTCCGGGCACGTACAATGGGCTATGATGCGACGAAGACCTTTGAAGATCGTCTAACCCAACTAATCGAAGAAAATTCGGGGCAATAAAATGCTTGCTCAAGTAAATCGTGTTGCCTTTGATTTGTTTGGTCTTCAAATTTATTGGTATGCGATTATCATTGTTTCAGGAATCGCGATTGCTTTGTGGTTGTCTACTCGTGAGGCGCTGAGAGTGGGCTTAAAAGAAGATGATATGTCAAACTTCCTTCTTTTGGCACTGCCGATTGCGATCATTGGTGCACGGTTGTATTATGTGTTGTTTGATCTGCCGATGTATCTTGCGGACCCGATCCAAATTTTTAATACACGCAGTGGCGGACTTGCCATCTATGGCGGCTTGATTGCGGCTGTGATTGTATTGATTGTGTATACCCGGCATCATTTCATTGATCCATGGCTGTTTTTGGATGTTGTGGCTCCGAGTGTCATGCTGGCACAGGCGATGGGCCGTTGGGGGAATTTTACAAATCATGAAGCCTATGGCGGTGAAACGACGCGTCAATTTTTAGAGAGTCTGCATTTGCCACAATTTATTATAAATAATATGTATATCGACGGGGCTTTTCGCCAACCAACCTTTTTCTACGAATCGATGTGGAGTCTGTTAGGCTTCCTCATCCTTTTGTTTATTCGAAAAAATGTGCGCATCAAACGTGGCGAGATCTTTTTGGGCTATGTCACGTGGTACAGTTTTGGACGCTTTTTCATCGAAGGGATGCGAACAGATAGCTTGTACTTGTTCGGCGGGATTCGGGTATCTCAACTATTATCCTTGATCCTTTTTGTCGGAGGCCTAGCATTGTTCTATTACCGCCGCAAAATACGCAAAGATGTGAAGCTATATGCGCGTGATCAAGGAACTAATCAAGCTTTAATATAAGAGAGCTCCTTTTACTGACTGTGCTATGATTATGTCAGAGGATCGACACCAATTATGGGATCTTAGGAAAACGCACCAAGCCTATTGTTTGTTTCAATGAGCATAAAGATAGAGTGTAGAGAATAAAAATCAACTATAGTATCTATGGAAACAAGGATGTTATTACGAACTAGGAGGAAATCTCTGTGAAGCAAAAAGTTGCAGTTTTAGGACCGGGCTCTTGGGGAACCGCGCTAGCACAAGTGTTAGCTGAAAATGGCCACGAGGTAAAAATCTGGGGGAACCACGAAGCTCAAATTGACGAAATCAATACGTACCATACCAACCGTCATTATTTGCCGGATCTAAAAATTCCAGAAAGTATCAAAGGTGAAAAAAGTCTGAAGGAAGCCGTGAAGGATGCGGACGCGGTATTATTCGTGGTCCCTACAAAAGCGATTCGTTCGGTTGCACAGGAATTTGCTAAAGTATCTGAAAATAAACCAGTGATCGTCCATGCAAGTAAAGGATTGGAACAAGATACTCACAAGCGGATCTCAGAAGTGTTGACAGAAGAGATTCCAGAAGCGCATCATCAAGGTGTCGTTGTTTTATCTGGGCCAAGCCATGCGGAGGAAGTCGCAGTTCATGATATTACGACGATTACTGCGGCAAGCGAAGAGGAACAGCTTGCTTCTTATGTACAAAAACTGTTTATGAACGACTATTTAAGGATTTATACAAATCCAGATGTGATCGGTGTAGAAACAGGAGCAGCATTAAAAAATATCATCGCCTTAGGTGCAGGGGCTTTAGCGGGTCTTTCTTATGGGGACGACGCAAAAGCAGCAATCATGACCCGCGGATTAGCAGAAATCAGTCGTTTGGGTGTGGCGATGGGCGCGAACCCGCTAACATTCATTGGTCTGAGTGGTGTAGGGGACTTGATCGTAACCTGTACATCTGTGCATTCACGTAATTGGCGTGCCGGAAACCTCTTGGGCAAAGGGAAAAAATTAGATGAAGTATTAGACAACATGGGCATGATCGTCGAAGGCGTATCTACAACAAAAGCGGCGAAAGAATTGGCTGACAGCATGAACGTCAGCATGCCGATCACTGAAATGATCTATGATGTTTTATACAATGATAAAGACGTCCGTCAAGCTTGTCGTGATCTGATGACGAGAGAGGGCACGTTTGAAAATGAATTTACTTTATAAGAGAAAGAGTGGGAAAAAATATATGCGTGTAAAAAAAGCAGTCATTCCAGCAGCAGGTTTAGGAACAAGATTTTTACCAGCTACAAAAGCGATGGCAAAAGAAATGTTGCCTATCGTCGACAAGCCAACGATTCAATTTATCGTTGAGGAAGCATTGAAATCAGGTATCGAAGACATCTTGATCGTTACCGGAAAAGCCAAGCGGCCAATCGAAGATCATTTTGATTCAAATATTGAATTAGAAATGAATCTGCAAGAAAAAGGAAAAACGGATCTGTTGAAATTAGTGGAAGAAACAACAGATGTGAATCTGCACTTTATTCGCCAATCCCATCCTAAAGGATTAGGTCATGCAGTGTTACAAGCGCGTGCATTCGTTGGCAACGAACCGTTTGTAGTGATGCTAGGCGATGACTTGATGGAAGACACCGTCCCTTTGACAAAACAATTGATGAACGATTATGAACAAACACACGCGTCTACGATCGCTGTTATGCGCGTTCCTAAAAATGAAACGTCTAAATATGGGATCATTAACCCAGGGGAGGAAGTTTCTAAAGGCTTGTTCAATGTGAAAAATTTTGTTGAGAAGCCTAAACCAGAAGAAGCACCAAGTAACCTGGCGATCATTGGTCGTTACTTATTGACTCCAGAAATTTTCGATGTATTGGCTACACAAAAACCAGGTGCAGGCAATGAGATCCAATTGACGGACGCGATCGATACATTAAATAAAACGCAAAGAGTGTTTGCACATGAATTCAACGGCAAACGTTTCGATGTTGGAGATAAATTTGGTTTCATGACAACGAGCATCGAATATGGCTTGAAGCATCCAGAAATCAAAGATAAATTGCACGATTACATCATTTCATTAGGAAAAGAATTAAGCGGACAAACAAAAACTAAAAAATAATCAATAAAGCGCAGAGTTAGCTCTGCGCTTTTAATATTGTTAGTTATTTTAAAATATCAAATCATTGGATTTTAGAATGTAAATTATCACTATAACGAATAGAAATTATTTGTTATTTTGTTATATAATATCTTTTGAAAATAACGAATACGAAAAGGAGAATGAATTGAAAACTTCCCGGTTAAATAGAGAAATCGTCATTGATTGTGCGATGGGCCTGGTCTGTGAATCTGGCATTGATGGATTGAGGTTGAATAAGATTGCGGATCGCTTGGAGGTTAAATCCCCCTCTTTGTACACCCATACAGGGAGCGTTACAGAATTACGTCAAGCAGTGGTCGAACGAGCGATGGAGGATTTCCGTGAGCTCTTAGTAGATTCACTGATGGGCAGATCGAATCTATGTGCCTTCGTCGAGCTTGGAAAAACTTGGGCTTGCTATGCGAAGGATCAAAATGCCTTTTATACTGTATTTTACGAAAAAGGATACATAGACTCTTACAAGAAAAGCATTTCTGCTTTTTTAAGAGCCGCATTTAATCGAATCTTTTTTGAATGTGAACTTTCCGATCAGGAGGTCATCCAAGTTGAGCGTGTAATGACTAATTATTTTAGAGGACATGCTGAGGGCTTCGCCGACAACAGTATCAGTGAGAAAGACCTAGTTAGTGATCTAGAGATCATATACAACGGTGTTCTTAAAAACTTTATGAAGGTATCTCAATAGTTTTATTGAGGTGCTTTTTTTATTCCTTTGTGAATAAAGCTCTTTCTCTTTCATTAATTTCTCTGAGAATGGTATAATTTAAGTTATCATAATGAGTGAAAAATGAGAGGGGCGATTAAATGAGTTTAGGTGGCATTGCCGCAATTATTGCCGCATTGGCATTTGTTGTGTTGGTGATATTTTTAGTGCGTGTCTTAAGTCAGGTGTCAAAAACAGTAGAAAAAGTGGAGACGACTGTGACAGAGGCCAATACAACGATTGATGTTCTTACCAAAGATGTAGATGTACTCATGCAGCAAGTGGAAGGCTTATTAGTGAAAGGCAATCATTTGCTGAATGATATTAATGGAAAAGTAGAAACGATCGATCCATTGTTTACAGCGGTGGCAGATTTAAGTCAGAGTGTTTCAGATTTAAATACGAGCAGCCGCAATTTGGCAGGGAAAGTCAGCGGCGTTGGAAAAAACGCAGCGAAAGTCAGTGTTGCAGGAAAAGTGGGCACATCAACAATGAAATTCTTTAGAAATCGCAAAACGACAACGAAAGCGGAGGGATAAGAATGGCAAAAAACGGAAAATTTTTAACAGGTGCATTAATCGGAGGAACAGCTGCTGCAGTGGTGGCGTTACTATTGGCTCCAAAATCTGGAAAAGAACTACGTGATGACTTGACGAAAAAGACAGACGAGTGGTTGGACTTAGCATCTGATTACACCGACGAATTTGTTGCTAAAACCAATGAAATGGGTTCGATCGTAAAAGATCGTGCTTCTGATTTAAGTGATCAAGCAAGCGATCTTGCGTCAAATGTCAAAGGTAAAGTGAGTGAGTCTAAAGAAGACATGGACGACATCACCTCTGACACACTCGAGGATCTGAAACGTCAAAGCACAGACTTATCTGATCGTTTCCGCAAGGCTGCCAGTGAGGCAAAAGATGTTGCTGAGGATGCTTCAGAGGATATTGTCATTACTGTGAAAGAAACGGAAGCAGAGGCAAAGGATACAGTATCTGAAGGCGCCGCAGCTTTGGCTGAAAAGAGCAAAGAGCTGAATGAAGAAACACCTGATTTTTCTGAAGTAAAAGAAGAATTAAAAGAAGAAGTCGAAAAAAACAATCCTGAATAACAAAAACAGGTCATAGAAGTACCTATAAAAAAATGGACCCCAAAAGAAAGAGTAGCCTCTAACTTTTGGGGTCCGTTTTGTTTTTATAAAACGATTAATTCTTTTGATGTTTTAGTGAATGGAACACAGCCATCTTTTGTCACGTAGACACAATCTTCGATACGGACACCTACATCATTTGGCAGGTAAATACCTGGTTCAATGGAGAAGCACATGCCTTCTTTAACAACTAAATCATTTCCACCAACGATCTGTGGGAACTCATGAATCGTTGTACCGATTCCGTGTCCTAAGCGATGATTGAAATAATCACCATAGCCGTGCGCTTCGATCACGTCACGAGCAATTTTGTCTAGATCGCCGCAAGTAATACCAGGTTTTACAGCTTCCTGCGCTTTTAATTGCGCTTCTAGCACGATATCATAAATATCTTTTTGGTGATCGGTCGGTTTCCCGCAGGCTACGGTTCGTGTAGCATCGCTGCAATAGCCGTTGACGATCGTACCTAGATCGAATAAGACCAATTCATTTTCCTTGCAGGTGTTTTTTCCTGGAGTTCCGTGGGGACTCGCTGCATTTGGCCCTGCCAGTACTTCCGTCGGGAAGGACATTTCTTTAATGCCTTTTTTCTTCAGCTCGTACTCGATCTCAGCCACGATCTCTTCTTCTGTGATACCAGGCCGCACGTGTCTAAAGCCAATTTCAAATGCTAGATCAGCCGTTGATCCTGCTTCAATCAAGCGTTGGCATTCTTCTTCGGTTTTATATAATTGCAATTCTTGGACTAACGGAGTCATATCCGCTGAAAAATCAGCAGCAGGAAAGGCATCGCTTAATCGTTGGTAGCGATCTAAAACCAATTGATTTTTTTCTAAAGCTATTTTCTTAGGAGATCCGTAACGTTTTTTGATTTCTTCAACAATCAAAGAAAAAGGATCTTGGCTATCCAAATAACCGACAACGTCATACTCAAAACTACTTGCTTTGGCATCTTCGACTTCTAAGCCGGGAGCAAAAAGAAAAGGGTCCTTTTCGATTGGGATGAACAACGCCAGCACACGTTCCATTGGGTTGCTTTCAAAGCCAGAGAAGTATCCGATATGGCTTGCATCAGAAACATAGGCTAAATCCACACCATTTTTTTCCATCCATTTTCGCAGTTCTAAAACTTTTTCTTGGTTCATTCATACATCCTTCTTTCCTTTAACGTTATATTGATTGTAACACTAATAAAATTTATTGAAAAATGATTCTGTTGAAACGCTTACAACGAATTGAGGAAAAATGTGTAAAACGGTTGCAATCGGTGAAACAACGTGCTATTATCTTTTAGAAATGTAAATGATATTTTCTGAAAACATTATTAAAGGAGCATATCCATGGAAAAGCAAACAATTACGATTTATGATGTTGCCCGTGAAGCCAACGTTTCAATGGCGACCGTCTCACGTGTGGTCAACGGCAACCCAAACGTGAAACCAACAACACGTAAAAAAGTGTTAGAAGTTATCGAACGTCTAGATTATCGTCCAAATGCAGTTGCACGAGGACTAGCAAGTAAAAAAACAACGACTGTTGGTGTAATCATTCCTGATGTCAGCAATATGTTTTTTGCCTCATTGGCCCGCGGGATCGACGACATCGCGACAATGTACAAATATAATATTATTTTAGCCAACTCTGACGGCGAAGCACAAAAAGAAGTCAACGTATTGAACAACCTCTTGGCTAAACAAGTGGACGGCGTGATCTTTATGGGTCATCGTATCACTGACGAAATCCGTGCGGAATTTTCTCGTTCAAAAACACCGATTGTTTTAGCTGGTTCTATTGATCCAGATGAACAAGTTGGCAGTGTAAACATCGATTATAGAGCAGCAACAAAAGAATCGATCGACTTGTTAGCAAAACACGGCAACAAAAAAATTGCTTTCATCAGCGGCGCCTTGATCGATGCGATCAATGGACAAGCGCGTATGGGCGGTTATAAAGAATCATTGACTGAAAATGGTTTGGACTACAATGAAGGCTTGATTTTTGAAGCAAAATATAACTTTAAAGAAGGCTTGGCATTGACTGACCGTATCTTGAATAGCGGAGCGACAGCAGCCTACATTACCGATGACGAATTGGCGATTGGCCTGTTAGACGGTTTGATCGATAAAGGGGTGAAAGTGCCTGAAGACTTCGAGATCATCACAAGCAATGATTCATTGCTTACAGAAGTTTCTCGTCCACGTCTAAGCAGCGTGACACAACCCTTGTATGATATCGGTGCGGTAGCAATGCGTCTATTAACAAAAATGATGAACAAAGAAGAAATCGAACAAAAAACGATCGAATTGCCACACGGCATTTTCGAAAAAGGTTCAACAAAAGAATGATTTTAAAAAGGGCTGCACCTGTTAGGGTGCGGCCCTTTTTTTATTTAGATGGGTTTAAATAGAAAACCTTACATGGTCGATGGGTGTCGGCGTGCAAAATCAAAAAAGCGAAATTTGTCGACTTGATGGCGACTCTCGGTATATTGAAATTGACGAGCGTCACTAGTGAAAACCCGACTTTTTACGGAAACGATATTGATGTCATGTTGATTCAAATCAAGCAGCTCGCGGTCCTCTCCAGTCAAAGCATCAATCGTGATTTCTTTTTCTGCAAAGGAGATATTGAGACCTAATTGATTCTCGAAATAACGATAGATCGAATCCTTCGCGATCTCAGTATCCAGTTCAGGAACGATCGTTGTTAGCAGGATATCCTTATCGAGGATCACTTTTTTTTGATCAATGGCTCGGGTGCGGATCAGCTCCCAGCAGATAGATCCTACTTCAAACCCGGTTATGCGAGCAATTTTTTGGTCGATCTCAATTTTTTTTAGACTGACAACCTCAGTGTTGCTTTCATAGCCGTAAGAGTTTTGTAATTCTTTGTAGCTAGTCAAACCGGATACAGGGAAACGTAATTGCTCTCGCTTTAAGACAAGGGAGCCCTTGCCTTGAATTTTTTGAATGTAGCCATTCGCCATTAAAAGCGACAACGCTTTGCGAATCGTATCCCGAGAAACATGGTAGGTCTGACGTAGTTTGTTTTCACTGGGTAAGTAAGAACCCGCTTCATATACTTCCTTTAAAATTCCCCGTTCGATCGCTTGGTAGATCACTTCATAATTTTTCATGTATATCCTCCTCTCGAAACGCACATACCTTCTCAGTTAGACACACGATGCGTGTTTAGTGAGAATAATGCCAAATTTCAAACTTGTCCGTATAGGCATAATCATTATACAAAGAATAAAAACGAAAGTAAAACGCTTTCGGATCACCACTAAATATTAAAATGAGAAAATTCTTATTTTTACTAAAACTTGTCGGGTGATTGCCCAACCTGTCCGTAACCATCGTACCAATAGTTGGTAAATAAAATTTGTTATTTGAGTTTATTATTAAGATTCTCTAATAAATAGTTTTTGACATAAAATGTAAGCGATTTACAAAAATGTTGAAACCTTATATAGTAAAGATAGCAATCGAACTTATCCATACAAGTTAAATTATTCGGAGGGAAAAAACATGGGGAAATATGAAAAGGATACGAAGGAGCTTCTCGAGGCAATTGGCGGCAAGAAAAATATTTCTGCTGTGACACATTGTGCCACACGGATGCGTTTTGTATTAAACGATCCAAAAAAAGCAGATGAAGCACGTATCGAAGACATTCCTAGCGTAAAAGGAATGTTCACCAATGCAGGCCAGTTCCAAGTCATTATTGGAAACGATGTCGCCGTTTTTTACAATGAATTTGTCAAAGCATCTGGAATTGAAGGCGTTTCAAAAGAAGCCGCAAAATCCGCGGCGAAGCAAAATCAAAACCCCGTCCAACGGGCCATTACTGTTTTAGCAGAAATTTTTACCCCTTTATTACCAGCAATTATTGTCGGCGGTTTGATTTTAGGATTTCGAAATATTTTGGAAGCTGTTCCGATGGGGTGGCTCAATGGACAAACAATCGCTGAAGCTTCTACTTTTTGGAACGGCGTCAACGGCTTCTTATGGTTACCAGGTGAAGCGATCTTCCACTTCTTACCAGTTGGTATTACCTGGAGTATCGCTCGCAAGATGGGCGCGACGGAGATTCTTGGAATTGTCCTAGGGATCACGTTAGTCTCCCCGCAATTGTTGAATGCCTATGCAGTAAATGGAACAACTGCTGCTGAGATTGCAAAGAATTGGACTTGGGATTTTGGTTTCTTTACCGTTGATAAAATCGGGTACCAAGCGCAAGTTATTCCGGCGATGCTGGCAGGATTCCTGCTTGTTTATCTAGAACGGTTCTTCCGTAAGCATATTCCAGAAGCGGTTTCTATGATTTTTGTGCCATTCTTCTCATTGATTCCAACGATCCTGGCTGCACATATTATTTTAGGACCAATTGGCTGGAAAATCGGAACAGGGATATCTGCGGTAGTTAATGCAGGATTAACATCAAGCTTCAGCTGGTTATTCGGCGGAATATTCGGAGCGCTCTATTCGCCTCTGGTTATCACCGGCCTGCACCATACGACCTTAGCGATCGACTCGCAATTGATCGCGGACTTTGGTTCAACGAATTTATGGCCCATGATCTGTTTATCAAATATTGCTCAAGGGGCTTCGGTTTTAGCAATCGTATTTGCTCACCGCGGCAATAAGAAGGAAGAACAAGTATCCATTCCATCCGTGATCTCTGCCTGGTTAGGGGTAACGGAACCAGCCATGTTCGGGATCAACCTGAAATACACCTATCCATTCATCGCAGCGATGATCGGCAGCGGTATCGCAGGACTGTTCGTTACATTATTCAAAGTACGGGCATTATCAATCGGTGTCGGTGGACTGCCGGGAATTTTAGCCATTCGTCCGCAAGACTATTTGATCTTCGGGATCGGGATGCTGATTGCGATCGCCGTACCGTTCATTTTGACTTTGACTTTCCGACGCATCGGTTTGTTCAATAAAATTGATCGTATCGAAGAGGAAAATGTTCCTACATTAGGGAGTGAGGCGCCTAAAAAAACTGGCGCTGTAGTTGAATTATTTGCGCCGATCGCGGGTATGCTGCATCCTTTGAGCAGTGCGAAAGATCCTGTTTTTGCGGAAGGGATGATGGGACAAGGCGTGGTCATCGATCCTAGCGAAGGGAAATTGTATGCGCCCTTCGACGGACAAATCAGTCTGCTTTTTCCAACGAAGCACGCAATTGGCTTAGTGAGTGATGAGGGAACAGAAGTATTGATCCATATTGGGATCGACACCGTTCAGTTAGACGGCCAATATTTTACAAGCCATGTCAGTCAAGGCGACAGTGTGAAGCAAGGCCAGCTCTTGATGGAATTTGATATGGATGCTATCAAAGCGGCAGGCTATGAAGTACAGACGCCGATTATTGTGACCAATTCAACGGATTATCAAGTAGATCCGCTGTTAGAAGAAGCAAAAGTCACAAATGATGAAAAAATCTTGATCGCAACACAATTGTAGAAATCGGAGGATGAGATGAGTTTTAAAGAAAAAGTAATCTATCAAATTTACCCTAAATCGTTCTTAGATACGAATCATGATGGCGTGGGGGATCTACTAGGAATCAAGCAAAAAATTCCTTATTTAAAACGCTTGGGAGTGGATATGATTTGGATAAGTCCAATCTACCCAAGCCCGCAAAATGATAATGGCTATGATGTGGCAAATTATACAGCGATCAATCCAATGTTCGGAACCATGTCTGATTTTGAGAATTTGATGAAGACAGCAAAGGAACATGGGATTGAAGTCATGCTGGATATGGTTTTCAATCATGTCTCAACAGACCATGAATGGTTCCAAAAAGCGTTAGCAGGTGAAAAAAAATACCAAGATTACTTTATTTTACGAGAAGAACCAACCGACTGGGTCTCAAAATTTGGAGGAAATGCCTGGGCGCCTTTTGGAGAAACAGGGAAATATTACTTGCATCTTTTTGATAAGACACAGGCGGACTTGAATTGGCGCAATCCCGAAGTGAGAGAAGAACTGTATGAGGTCCTGCGTTTTTGGATGGACAAGGGAGTCAAGGGCTTCCGCTTTGATGTTATCAATTTGATCGGTAAAGATGAGGTGTTGAAAGACTGTTCCGAAAATGATGGAAAACCCGCCTATACGGATCGGCCGATCAACCACGATTACATTCATGGAATGAATCAAGAGACGTTTGGCAATGACGACGAAATAATCACAGTAGGTGAAATGAGTTTTACAACGGTCGGGGAATGTATTTTATACACGAAGCCCGAACGGAAAGAATTAAACATGACCTTCAATTTCCATCATTTGAAGGTGGACTATCAAGATGGAAAAAAATGGACACAAATGCCTTTTGATTTTGCGAAGCTGAAAGAATTGTTTCATACTTGGGGAACGCAAATGAGTGAGGAGAATGGATGGAATGCTCTTTTTTGGAATAATCACGATCAGCCGCGCGCACTAAATCGATTTATTGATGTGGATAACTACCGCGTAGCCGGAGCGAAAATGCTGGCGGGTGCGATTCATCTGAACCGAGGCACACCTTACATTTATATGGGAGAAGAGATCGGGATGCTGGACCCGGACTTCGATACGATGGAACAATACGTCGATATAGAAAGTCTAAATGCGTACCAAGAATTACTCGTTGAAGGAAAGACAAAGCAAGAAGCCTTTGAGATCGTCAAAAGAAAATCCCGTGATAATTCCCGGACGCCGATACAGTGGGACAGCGGTGAGTACAGTGGATTTTCTAAAGGGACTCCCTGGATAGGACTAGGAAAATCAGCAAATGAAATCAATGTGGCAAAGGAGTTGCAAGAAGGCTCTATCTTTAGCTACTATCAACAGCTGATCAAACTTAGAAAAGAGTATCCTGTGATCGCCGAAGGAAGCTATGAAGCCTTTCTGCCGGATCATCCGCAGCTTTATGGGTACATCCGCCGATTAGACGGTCATTCCTTGCTCGTGTTGAACAACTTTTTCCCGCAGGAAACAACGATCGAGGTGCCTGAGGAATTTGCTGCTGGGCAGGTGCTGATTGATAATTACAGCACAGAAGTGGTTGGTAAAGAGCTGACCTTAAAACCGTATCAGTCACTAGCGATTTATCGTTAAGAAAGACGCGTGAGCATTTTGCTCACGCGTCTATTTTGTTAAATCGATTCGTTTATTTATTAAATAGATCAGTACACCGCCTAATCCCATAGAGAGCAGTTCCCCTAAACCAATGATCAGCCAATTAAAGAAAAATGGTGCTTGATACAGCACAGTCAATTGACCCGCAATGGTGAACATGGAAAAAGAAAAAAGCAATGCGGTAACGATCATTTTTTTCTTAAGACTTGCGATATTTCTAGTAATTCCTCGACAAATGAGTAAAACGATCAAGGTAGAAATACTGCCAAATAAAACATCGACAATTCCAAGCGGAGAAGCCAAGTTGGCAATCGCGACCCCTAAAGTCACTGCAAGGGTGTACCGCTTATTGAAAAGCGGTAAATAGTTGAACATTTCCGCCAATCGAAATTGGATCGCGCCAAAGCTGATGACAGATAAAACGACAGTTACTGCAACGTACAGTCCTGTTACAACGGCCATTTTTGCCGTATCGGTGGTCGTCCAGCGTTGCGCTGAACTTTTCTCAAGATGCATCGTATCATTCTCCTTTACGAGACAAGGCCTCGTTGATAACTGCGACCAAAGGATTGAAGTGCCGCAGTGCGATTTTCTCGCTAAACTTCATGATAGAGGATTCCAAAAAAAATGCAAGCTATTTTAACAGCCACCCGCCATCGATCGGCAAAATAGTCCCTTGCATATAGCGGGCGTGATCACTTGCTAAAAACAATGTCGCATACGCAACTTCATCAGGAGTCGCCCAGCGTTTAACGGGCGTTTCTTCAGCGACCCACTTAGCCATGTGGCCGTCGCCAGCAAAGTCCGCTTGATTCATCGGAGTCTGGATCGCTCCCGGTGCCAGAGCATTGACGTGAAGACCCTCCGCAGCATAATCCAATGCCAATTGTTTCGTGAAGCCAACGATGGCATGCTTGCTGGTCGTATAAGCGATGCCGCCTCCACCAGCGACAAGGCCAGCGATGGAAGCCATATTGATCACCGTCCCCTGGTTTTCAAGGAGCTCAGGCAACACCAATTTAGTGAGGGTATAGGTTCCTTTTATATTGGTATTTAAAATTCGATCCCACAAATCTTCCTCCGTCTCTGCTAAGGGCAAGTAGGCATCCAAAACACCTGCAGTATTCAGTAAAATAGCGATTGTTCCGAAAACCTCATGGCAGGTTTGAATGGCTCGCTGCAAATCGGTTTTAGTACGAACATCCCCAAGACAAAAAGAAAACTGTTCAGGGAATTTTTTTTGTAGTTCAAGAAGAGGTTTTTCTTGCAGGTCAAAGGCAAAAACATGGGCACCCGCAGTTAAAAATGCGTGGGCTTGAGCCGCCCCGATACCAGAAGCAGCGCCTGTGACAAAGACGGTTTTATCAGAAAAATCAAAAGTCATCATTCGACGATTTTCCAATCATCTGCCAAAATATCGCAAACCGTTGGTGCAAAGCTGGAGAATCCTTCGTCGGCTGTTTTGATCAAAAAATAAGGAGTAACGGGGGAGCCATCAAATTGCTCGCCTTCTACCAATGTTACATAGAGTTCAAAGCCGCCCCAGCCATCACGAATGATTTTAGCGCCTTTTTTTAATTCAGGTAAAATTGCTTCAAAAGTCATTTTATTCTTCCTCCGTTCAAAATAAAGTTGCTGTTGGTAGAATACCAAAAAGCCAGAAGCGCTACAAGTAGATAAAGGAGTGAGGGTTCTATTTATACGCGCAGAACACAAAAAACCTCTCTACTTAAAAAAGTAAAGAGGAGATAAAATCTAGTCGTTTGTTTTTGCGTCGTCGTCTTTGTTTTTAGTACTGGTTTTGTTTCGAGAATTCCAATAAGTTTTGTAATCATCGTCATTTCCACCGATACCAAACTCATAAGTATTGTCGGCTGGACCATCTTTAGCCCATAGTGAGGTGGTCTCACCACCCGGTACTTGATACGTTGTTCCGTTGTGACTGACCTTGCCAGGTTTCAAGCCAGTAAATTCAGAGACTTTGGTCTGTTTCACATCGCCAGAGAGTTCGAATTTCTCGTTTTCCCCGAAGACGCTTGGATTTACCTGATAGATTCGTCCTGCGAGATAGGCCATATAGGTCGCCGTGCGATTTCCCGCACCGTCCACCATCGGCTTGTTGTCGTCTCGCCCAGTCCAAGTACCTAAGGTGATCGTAGGAGTGGAAACGACCAGCCAGTTGTCGGCATAATTATCCGTTGTTCCTGTTTTCCCTACCCAATCGGCCGTACTTAGCGGATAATTTACACCGCTTAAGATCGATTTAAATGGCGTCGTGTGCTGTTCATTGATCACACTGCGCATTAAATCATTCATGATTGAGGCCGTTGCTTTGGAGTAGACTTGAACAGGATTTTCTTTGTGTTTGTAAATCTCTTTCCCGGTACTGTCTGTAATCGAGTCGATCAGGTATCCTTGTTGATACACCCCGTCATTTGCTAATGTTTGGAACCCATTTACTTCAGTCAGGGTCGAGACTTCTGTCGTTCCTAATGGCGCAGACTCCACGCCCCAGTTGTTTGAAGTAGGGTAGTTCATCTTCTTCAGATAGTTGTCATAAGCAAATTGATCAGAGCCTTTATTAGTCAGCATGTCTTGATAAACATGATAGGCTGTGATATTTGTAGATTGGACCAATGCTTCCCGTGTTGTTTGGAAGGTTTTAGATCCTTTGTTCTCAGCATTTTTCAATTCTTTTCCGGCATTCTCACCATGCTGATACTTCATTGGATAGTCAGCGATCCGCGATTGACTGCCTAGTAGACCTTGATCAATAGCAGGTCCATAGACCAACATCGGTTTGATGGACGAGCCTGCTTGCCGAACGGTATCGAAGGCATGATTGTTTTGGTTTGTATTGTAATCGCGACTGCCGACGAACCCGTAGATTCGACCGGTTTTGTTGTTCATCATAACTGTTCCCGGTTCAATCGTTGCACCAGAACCATCGTCAAGATATTGTCCATATTCAGCAACGCCTAATTGCATCGCGTCATAGATGTTCTTGTCGATCGTTGATTTTACGATCAATCCTTGATTTTGCATTTTGACTTTGGCTTGTTCAACGTAACGATTACGAACTTCTTCTTTGCCGTAATCCGCATCACTGATCCCGTCTTCTTTGGCCTGCTGCTTAGCAACGATCGTGATTGCTTCATTATAAACGGTGTAGTATAAGAAGCCGTGCTGCTGAACTTCCATGTCTTGTCGAGCTTGGAAATCTTTGGACAGATCATAGTTTTTTGCATCGTCATATTCTTTTTTAGAAATCATTTGTTCGCGGTACATATTGAAAAGCACGTCATTTTTCCGAGCCATCCCTAAAGAAAAATCTTGTTTCAAATCCCCCGTGTTGGTGTAGGGACTGTATACAATCGGACTTTGCGGCAATCCAGCGATAAAGGCAGATTGCGGCAGGTTTAGATCCTTTGCATGTTTTCCGAAGATCCCAATGGCTGCTTCTTCCACACCAGCAATGTTTTGTCCTTTGTTGTTTCTACCGAAAGGAGAGACGTTCAGGTAGGCTGTTAGTATCTCGTCTTTGCTCAGATATTTCTCTAAGTCCAATGCTAAGACGATCTCGTTGGCTTTCCGTTTGAAGGACGTCTCGTTGGTCAAAACTTGCTGTTTGATCAATTGTTGAGTAAGCGTCGACCCGCCGGAACCAGCTCCGAAGCCGACCACTTCACCAAGCAGCGCACGTACGACAGCCTTTGGAACGACCCCGTGGTGTTTATAGAAGTTTTCATCCTCCGTAGCAACCAATGCTTTTTTTACCCATTCAGAGATTTCATCTGAATTAATCTTTTCACGAATGGGGTCCGCTTGAATCGTCGCCAGTTCCCGATCGTCAGAATAAAGTAGTTTAGATGATTCTGCGATATCGCCAACCTTTTGCTTCATTTCTGATTTTGTCGGTGTTGGCGTACCTTCAACAAGGTGTGCAAAATACCCAGCTCCAATACCAACTACAAGCATACCGCCTAAGAAAAGCACAACGATCAATCCGAGCAGGAGAGACTTGATTACTCGAAGCGAAACATTCAGGGCAAAAGGTCCGCCCAAAGTAGCGTTTGCTCTGCTGTTGCTCTTTTTCGGTTGCTTCTTTATTTTTTTCTTGTGAGCCAAAAAGTCCACCTCATTAGATTCTATTCATTTTAATTATCTGTTGAATTATAGCAAAGTTTTACTTCCATTAACAAGCGGATGCAATGTTTGTAATCAAAACTTCAACTAATTGTTAAGTAAAACAAAACAAACATTATTATATTGTTCGGCTTTTGCCATTCGCTCCACCTTTTCGAGAGACAAAACTTCGAAGAAATCTGGTGAATAGCTTTTATTTCCACGTCTTTTCAGTTAATATGGGAAAGTATAAATCATTATAGGAATGATATGCGTAATGTGCATCTGTTTCACTTTTTTTAGTGAAAACAGCAATAATAATTAGGAGGACAAAACATGCATTCAGACTTTTTTCAAGAACTAAAAGCCCGTGGCTTAATTTTTCAAGTAACCGATGAAGCAGCCCTAGAAAAACAATTAAACGAAGAGTCTGTTAAACTATATATCGGCTTTGACCCTACTGCGGACAGCCTGCATATTGGTCATTTACTACCGATCTTGACGTTGCGTCGTTTCCAACAAAACGGCCATGTGCCGATCGCGTTGGTTGGTGGTGGTACAGGAATGATCGGGGACCCTTCATTTAAAGATGCAGAGCGTCAATTGAACACGCTGGATACTGTTCAAAACTGGTCGCAAAGCATTAAAAACCAACTTTCAGGAATCATTGATTTCGAAAATAAAGAAAACCCAGCGATCGTAGCGAACAACTATGAGTGGTTGGGCGAATTAAAATTGATCGACTTCCTACGTGATGTTGGTAAAAACTTCACGATTAATTACATGATGAGTAAGGAAAGCGTGAAGCGCCGTATCGAGTCTGGGATTTCATACACGGAGTTTGCGTACCAATTACTGCAAGCCTATGACTTTTATGAGTTAAACAAACGCTATGGCTGTTTGTTACAATTGGGCGGCAGCGATCAGTGGGGAAATATCACATCAGGGATCGAATTGATTCGTCGTGAAGAAGGCAAACAAGCCTTTGGATTAACGATGCCATTGATTACAAAGGCGGATGGAACGAAATTCGGAAAAACTGAAGGCAATGCCGTTTGGTTGGACCCAGAAAAGACTTCTCCTTATGAGTTTTACCAATTTTGGATCAATACCGATGATCGCGATGCTGTTAAATTCTTGAAGTACTTCACTTTCTTGAGTTTAGAAGCCATTGAAGCCATCGAAAAAGAATTCACAGCGGCTCCTGAACAACGTGCAGCTCAAAAAGCGTTAGCGAAAGAGGTAACGGTCTTAGTTCATGGTGAAGAGGCCTATGATCAAGCCGTGCATATTTCGGAAGCACTGTTCAGCGGTGATGTGAAGAACTTGAATGCGGAAGAAATTAAACAAGGATTCAAAAATGTTCCGAGCTATGAAGTTCAGTCAGAAGATGAGTTGAATCTAGTTGAAATACTGCTCACTGCTGGGATCGAGAAATCGAAACGTCAAGCACGAGAAGATATAACCAATGGAGCGATCTACATCAATGGTGATCGTGTCCAGGATGTGTCTTACACATTAAGCGATGAAGATAAATTGGCAGATGCGTTTGTTGTCGTTCGTCGCGGCAAGAAAAAATATTTTGTTTTACAATTTTAATTATACTCGTGGAAGGGATTGTACCAATTTTTGGAGCAATCCTCTTTCTATGTAGTGATAGGGAAGCGTTTTAGAGCGGCTAATACGGATTAGGAGTGAGTATTTGAGAGCAGTTTTATTAAACTCATTGGGTTTATTTGGTATTATTTTAATAGGGTATTTAACGAAACGATTGAGCTTGTTTGTGAAGGCTGACGGCTCGATGATCTCAAAAATCGTTGTGAATGTGACATTGCCGGCAGCGATCATTGTTAATTTACGAGCTCTTGACGTAGAAAATCAATTGCTATTGCTGATCTTAGCAGGAATCTTATTGAATATTGTAATGATCGTGATCGGACATTTCTTTTCAAAAAAACAGGAGCAGGTCGAACGAGAATTCTTGATGTACAGTGTTTCTGGGTACAATATTGGGAATTTTGCCATTCCATTTGTTCAAAGCTTTATGCCGCAGGCGATCCCGATTTTATCCTTTTTTGATATTGGGAACAGTGTCATGCTGGCAGGAGGATCAACAGTCGTGATCGAAGGAATCAGCGGCAGCAATGAAAAGCGGCCAAGTGTGAAAAATGTGATGGGCCGTTTAGGGCGATCAGTACCGTTTCTTTGCTACTTGATCATGTTGTGCTTACGTATTTTTGAAATTGATCTACCTGCAGCCGTTTTCCAAGTCGTCGAACCGATTGCGAACGCGAATACATTTTTATCAATGTTTATGATCGGCTTGTTTCTAGAGCTGCGCTTGCCGAAGAAAGAGTTATCCTTAGTTTGGCGCGTCTTAATAATAAAGTATGCAGGTGGGATCTTATTAGCGGCTTTGTTCATGTTCCTGCCGCTGCCGACGATCATTAAAGCTGCGTTGTGTCTCGTATCTGTGGGACCGATCACGACATTCGGCGTGATCAACAGTGTGACCGCGGGAATGCGCGCAGAAGTGGTCGGGTTCACCTCCTCACTCAGCTTTTTGATCAGTTTACCGTTGATGACAAGTTTATTATTGGTTCTATAAAAATAAAAAATCTGGAGGTTTTTATGTTATTAGGTTCTCATGTAAGTATGAAGGGAAAAGAAATGTTACTAGGGGCGGCGCAAGAAGCGGCAAGCTATGATGCCTCGACGTTTATGATTTATAGTGGTGCACCGCAAAATACACGCCGCAAACCAGTAGAGGAGATGAATATCCCAGCGGGGGAAGCATTCATGAAGGAACATGGATTATCGAATATCGTTATGCATGCACCCTACATCATCAATTTAGGAAATACTAAAAAACCAGAAATGTTTCCATTTGCCGTTCAATTTCTAAGAGAGGAGATCATGCGTGCAGAAGCCTTAGGGGCGATGCAGATCACGCTGCATCCAGGAGCTCATGTAGGAGCTGGAGAAAAAGCTGGGTTAGATCAAATCATCAAAGGATTGAATGAAGTGCTGACCAAAGATCAACGCGCGCAAATCGCACTGGAAACCATGGCTGGCAAGGGAACAGAATTAGGGAAGACGTTTGAAGAGCTGGCATATATTATTGATGGGGTTACATTGAACGAGAAACTTTCTGTTACCTTTGATACGTGTCACACGAACGATGCCGGCTATAATGTCAAGGAAGATTTTGATGGTGTATTAGAAGAATTTGATCGTGTGATCGGTTTGGATCGCTTGAAAGTGATCCACGTGAATGATTCAAAAAATCCGATGGGTTCCCATAAAGATCGTCATGCAAACATCGGTTTTGGAACGATTGGGTTTGATGCGTTAAATAGTATCGTCCACCATGAAAAATTGACAGATTTGGCTAAAATTCTAGAAACGCCTTATGTTGGGGAAGATAAAAAGAACCAAAAACCACCTTATGGCTTTGAAATCGCGATGTTGAAATCACAAAAATTTGATCCAGATTTGTTGGAAAAAATTCAAGCACAATAAGAAAAAGGGGTATGCTCATTAATCGAGCACATCCCTTTTTGCTATTCTCTGATTTGTCCATCACCATAGATGATGTATTTACTTGAAGTCAACTGCTCTAGGCCCATCGGCCCGCGAGCATGAAGCTTTTGAGTCGATATACCGATCTCAGCACCAAAGCCGAACTTAAACCCATCTGTAAATCGTGTAGACGCATTGATATAGACAGCGGCCGCATCGACTTCTTTTAGAAATTTTTGTCCATTAGAATAACTATCTGTCACGATAGCCTCTGAATGTTTTGAGTTGTAGTGATTGATATGTTCGATGGCTTCATCAATAGAAGCGACGATTTTTATCGCCAAAATATAATCCAAAAATTCTGTAGACCAATCGGATTCCGTCGCCAAATCCGCCTGTTTTAAATATTTCAGCGAATGTGCGTCTCCTCGTAAGGCAACAAGTGGTGTCAGCTCTTTTTCGACCAAGGGTAAAAAGTCGGCTGCTACCTTTTCATGGACCACCAGTGTTTCAATCGCATTGCAGACAGAAGGGCGTTGCGCCTTTGCATTTTTGACAATTTCAAGAGCCATTTCTAGTTGTGCAGCCGAATCAACGTACACATGGTTATTGCCAGTCCCTGTCTCAATGACGGGAACTGTCGCACTAGTTTTAACGCGTTGTATCAGGCCTGAGCCGCCTCGCGGAATCAAGACATCTAGATAGTCATTCAGATGCATCATCTCAGCGGCAACCTCGTGAGAAGTATCGTTGACAAATTGGATCATTGCCGAGTCCAATTGATGATCGCGCAGTGTCCTTTGCATAAGGGCAACGAGTGCTTGATTTGAAAAGAAAGCTTCTTTGCCGCCACGCAAAATGACTGCATTACCGGATTTGAAACACAAGCTGGCTGCATCAGTCGTGACATTAGGTCGTGACTCAAAGATGATCCCAATGACTCCTAAAGGGACACGTTGCTGCCCGATCGTTAATTGGTCCTCTGTGCGCCACATTTTTTCTACCACACCAATGGGATCAGGTAATTGGGCGACTTGACGGATGCCTTCAGCCATTTCGTTGATTCGTTCTGGCGTCAAGCGCAGACGATCGATCATAGGATCAGGAATCCCATGGTCTTTCGCCCGATCCAAATCCTGTTGGTTTGCGGATAGAAGAGCAGCACTTTGCTCTTCTAAATCTTGCGCCATCTGTATCAAAACATCATTTTTTTGCAGGCTTTCTAATTGACTCAATTGTTGAGCCGCTCGCTTGGCCTGCTTTCCTAACGTATTCATTAAATTATCCATGCAATCTAAGCCTCCTTAAATAATGTTCCGACGTCTACACCTGCTAAGATATCAAAAATTATTCGTGGAGGTTTGCCATTGGCCAAAACCATCGCGCTGTTAGAGTCTAGGACTCTTTGAGCGGCTCTCAATTTACTAGCCATGCCACCTGTGCCAAAGCGACTGCCTTCACCGCCTGCTTGTTCCATCAACGTTTGATTGATCGTTGAAATGGTCGAGTATAGGACGGCTTGCTTGTTTTTTGAAGGATTATCAGAATAAAAGCCGTCAATGTCGCTTAACATGATCAAGACATCCGCGTCCATCAATTGCGCGACGATCGCTGACAATTCATCATTGTCCCCAAATTTTCTTGTGTGGTCCATTTCGTCGACCGCGACGGTATCGTTTTCGTTGATAATAGGAACGATTCCCATTGAAAGCAACTGCTCCAATGTGTTGATTACATTTTTGCGACTCTCAGGAAAGTCTACGACGTCACGTGTCAATAAAACTTGCGCAGTCTGCTGACTATAAACTAAGAAGCGCTGATTATAGATGTGCATCAGCTCAGATTGCCCGACCGCCGCAACCGCTTGTTGTATTGGAATGTCTTGCGGACGTTCTGGAATACTGAGTTTGTCCATCCCAACACCGATGGCGCCGGATGAAACTAATATTATTTCTTTCCCTTGATTACAAAGGTCAGTGAGTACAAATGCTAATTGATCAATACCAGCAAAATTGATCTTGCCGTTTGGATGGATCAAGGAACTCGTCCCGATCTTCACCACGATCCGATTCACGGATCTTAAAAAGTCTCTCATGTTTCCACCTCTTCACTTAGCCACCAGCGAGGAAGATATTGTTTTGGATTTTATCATATTCTAATTAATATTTCATCAATTATTTACGAATTCTCGGTTTTTTTTATTTATCTGGGACTTAAGAAATCTAACACGCTTTATTTTTTTATCATTTAAAAAAATTGGATTCTTTATAAAACAAGCGATAAGATTGAAATAAAATTCCACTTAGGCATTTGAAGTTCATTAAAACGGCTTTTCTTTTGTGAGCTCTTCTAGTAAAATGTATGAGAATGTGTCAGGAAAGGAGCGGTGAAAATGGTATCAACTGGAATCGTAGTATTGATCGCAGTAATCGCTGCACTATTAGGTGCTGTCGGCGGTTTCTTCTTAGCTCGTAAATATATGCAAGACTATTTCAAAAAGAATCCTCCAATCAATGAGGATATGTTGCGCCAAATGATGATGTCGATGGGTCAAAAGCCTTCAGAGAAAAAGATTCGTCAAATGATGCAGCAAATGAAAAACCAACAGTAATTTTGAAAGGACAATCGTCGTTTGATGATTGCCCTTCTTTTTTGATTAGCACTGAAAAGAATCGCCAAAACAAATCTGCTGGAGCAAAGTCGCGTGAATCTTTTATAGGCACGGCTGATGAAGAAAAGCATGTAATTACTAAAAGTAAGCAGATTTGTCGACAGAACATATTCTGGGTTGTAAAGTAAAGGCGAACGGGAGGAATGTCTGAATGTATGATGTAATTATTATCGGCGCGGGTCCAGCAGGGATGACCGCAGCCTTATATGCTTCACGATCGAACTTAAAAGTTCTTTTAATTGAACGTGGTGCGCCAGGCGGACAAATGAACAATACCGCTGAAGTAGAAAATTACCCGGGATTTGAATCGATCATGGGTCCAGAACTTGCGATGAAGATGTATGACGGTGTCTCGAAATTCGGGACTGAAAATGCCTATGGAATTGTCCAAGATATCAAAGATCACGGGGATTACAAAGAAGTCATCACGGAAGAACAAAGCTACGAAGCAAAAACAATCATTATTGCGACAGGCTGTGTCCATCGGAAATTGGGTGTGCCTGGAGAAGAATCTTTTGCTGGCCGCGGTGTATCTTACTGTGCGGTTTGTGATGGTGCCTTTTTCCGCAACAAACGTTTGATCGTTGTTGGCGGTGGCGATTCAGCAGTTGAAGAGGCGATCTACTTAACTCGCTTTGCCTCTGAGGTCGTTATTGTTCACCGTCGGGATGAATTGCGAGCACAAAAAATTATTCAAGACCGTGCGTTTGCAAATGAAAAAATCTCATTTATTTGGGACAGCGTTGTAGAAGAAATCGTCGGAAACGAGATGGTGGTGACAGGTGCGCAAATCCGTAACGTTAAAACGGAGGAAGTTCATTTGGAACCAGCGGATGGTGCCTTCATTTATGTAGGATTGGAACCATTGACAGAACCGTTTAAAGCTAGCGGGATCACCAATGCTGCTGGATGGATCGAAACAGATCCTGAAATGAAGACGAAAATCCCTGGTGTTTTCGCTATCGGCGATGCACGTGAAAAGGATCTGCGTCAAATCACGACGGCTGTTGGTGAAGGCGGGATCGCAGGCCAACAAGTCTATAAATACATTGAAGCACAAGATTAACATATGAGTATAGTCGACTAAACAGTCGGCTGTGATCAGAAAAAGGAAAGAGTATCTAATCATTGATTAGATGCTTTTTTTTGACTAAATAACCATCAAAAGGGAAATCATGCTACAATTGTCCAAAACTATTACGCGCTTTCAGCGAGAAATTTAAAAATAATTGTTAGAACGGC
Source organism: Enterococcus gilvus ATCC BAA-350 (assembly GCF_000407545.1). Lineage (NCBI taxonomy): Bacteria > Bacillati > Bacillota > Bacilli > Lactobacillales > Enterococcaceae > Enterococcus > Enterococcus gilvus. Next base: position 793,641 of record NZ_ASWH01000001.1, read on the forward strand.
GGGAGGAAAGCCTGTGTCAACGATAAAATTACGTGCATACCAGCAACGAGTAATGGATCAATTGACTCATTATTTGGATAATGACAGTATCCACATCGTTGCGCCACCGGGATCAGGAAAAACAATTTTAGGAATGGCGCTTGTAGAGAAGATTCAAAGAAAAACGTTGATTCTCGTCCCTTCATTACTATTAAAAAAACAATGGATCGAAGTGATTCAGAAGGATTTTCCACAATGGGAGTTCTCAGAAGACCTTTTTTCTTCAAAAAGAATCACCGTTACCACTTATCAAGATGTATATAGTAAAAGAAAGGAACTTCAAGATTATTTTTCCCAACAGGAAATCGGCTTTCTAGTGATGGATGAATCACATCATTTAAAGAAAAGCTGGTCTGATCTGCTTCTGAATTTGAAAGAAGAGGCTGAGGGGTTGCAGACACTGGCCCTGACAGCGACACCGCCGTTCGATGCAAATCAAAAGGAATGGCGTACGTACATTCGACTGACCGGAGCCATTGATGAAGAGATATCTGTTTCTGAATTGATCAATGAAGAGGTTCTTACTCCCTATCAGGATTATGTATATTTGGCTCCCGTTACAAAGGAATTGCAGGCGCAATATGATGAATTCTTAGAGAAGCAAAATCAAATCGTGGAGGTTCTTTGCAGCCAGCAAGAAGTGACGGATTTTTTATTGATTCAGGAGTTTATCCAACACCCCCTCACCCAAACAGAATTTATCTATGAAAATTTTGAGAGTTACTTGAGCTGTTTATTCTATTTAAATGAGCAAAATTATCAATTCAGTGAGGATCATTGGCGGGTATTAGGAACTAAGCGAAACAAGTTTACGATCCCTCAGCAGACAAGAAAAAGTCTCGTTGATTTGTACCAGTATCTATATCAGGCAGCACCAGAATTAAAGGTGTTTCAATACCTCGCGAAAAGAGGTTGGCTGTATGATGAAAAACTCCAGCTTTTCCCTGATTTTGAAAAAAAGAATCATTCAACTATCGTGTTAATGAAGGAAGCAATCGAACATATCGTGGTGAAGGAAGAAAGCTATTTGGGAACCGAACTTCGGTGTGTCCTCCTCTTTGATTACATAAAGCAAGAAGTTTTAGCTGGGAAAGAGGCTTATTTAGAATATGGGGTTGCCCCGGCCTTCTTATCGCTAAAAGGCCTGATTCGTCCGGAAACCTCTTTGGCAGCGGTCTGCGGTGAGTTTCTCATTATCAATGAAAAACTATATCAAGCCTATTTTTCAGCGTACAAGGAATATCAAAGAGAAAAGGTGCTTGGTGACTATAGGTATCTAGCGATGACGGATAAAAATCGCAGTGACTTATTGGCGCTGGCTACGCAACTGCTGAACACAGGGGAGATCCATCTTTTGATTGGGACAGTAAGCTTGCTAGGTGAAGGGTGGAATTGTCCGGCTGTCAATACGATCATCATGGGAAATGCGGCCGGTTCGTATGTTCAAACGCAACAGATTCGCGGCCGAGGATTGCGTCGATTTGGAGAAGAGAAATTTACTAATATTTGGCATATCGGAGCTATTTATCCCAATAGCCCCTTTACAGAACAGCCACATTTTTCATCTGTTTTGAAGCGTTTGACCTATATTGAAGGCTTAAGTTCGATGGAAGATTCACCTATGATCACCACAGGGATTGAACGGTTCGAATTGCCCGATGTACCAGATAGCCAGGCGATCACTGGTTACACACAAAACAATCTTTACCGAGCAAAAGAACGGCAGAAGCAGTTCTTGCTTTGGAAGACCGCCTTGAAGCAAGGGTCTCGATTGGCAATGCCTTTGTTTGTTCGTAGTCAGCCGAAAGAAGTGGATAGACAGAGTGAAGCACTCTCGTTGAACGTCAAGAGAACCGAAACGTTAACTCTGTTCCAAGCCTTTTTTAGAGGGATTCTGCCATCCTATTTTAAAGAAAGAAAAAGAAGGAGAAGCTGGGAAAACTCTTGTCAGATGCGGGAGAAGTTGATTCGAGCGCTTTATCGATTGCTCTTCGATGAAGGGATACTTTCTGAGAAAACACCTCTGATCGTTGATTGGAATGAAGCATCATTTTCCTGCGAAATCGTCGCAAGTTATCATCAAGAGAAATTATTCAATGTATTGGCTGATGAACTGCTGGGGGAGATCGACACGCCGCGCTATCTTCTAAAAATAAAAAAAGAATACTTCGGAATACCAAGCCGCTACAGTAAAAATAAAAAGGCAGCATACACCTTTTTGTCAGCCGTAAAAAAACAGGGGCTATCTGCGGAGATCTTTTATACAAAAAATATTTCTGGACGGAAGCAGTTGATCCGTGCACGATTGAATACGCTGCAAGCTTCTGATACCTTAGCCATTATCGAACGGAAAATTTGGCGGTGATAATTTAAGAATCTTTCTTATAATAAGGGGGATAAACAAAACGAGTATTTCTGGGAATCTTTACAAAAAATAGCATTTCTTTTTACTAGCGAGTCGAATATGATGTAAGTTTTCTTTGCTGAATATAACACTAATGGTATACTTAAATGGTAAGAAAATTTTGAAAGAGGTGTGTTTCATGTCTTGGGAACAAGTTTATGAACAATGGATTGATTCAGATAAATTAGATGAAAAAATGCGCAAAGAATTACAAGATTTAGAGGAAGATCCAGAACGTAAAAAAGATGCATTTTATAAACAGCTAGAATTTGGAACAGCAGGTATGCGAGGCGTTTTAGGACCTGGTGTCAATCGGATGAATATTTTTACCATTCGTCAAGCAACAGAAGGATTGGCTCGTTTTATGGATACACAAGATCCCGAGACAAAACGTCGTGGTGTAGCGATTGCCTATGATTCACGCCACATGTCACCAGAATTTGCTATGGAAGCAGCAAAAACATTAGCTAAGCATGATATCCCATCATTTGTATTTGAAAGCTTGCGGCCAACACCGGAATTATCTTTTGCCGTTCGTTTTGAAAATGCCTTCACGGGGATCATGATCACGGCATCTCATAACCCGGCAGAGTACAATGGCTACAAAGTTTATGGGGAAGATGGGGGCCAAATGCCGCCAGAAAATGCAGATGCATTGACTCGTTTTGTACGAGATGTGGAGAATCCGTTAGAAATTGAAGTATTATCTGATGACGAAATCAAAGACAGCGAATTGATCACGATCATCGGCGAAGAGGTCGATACGGAATATTTGAAAGAAATCAAATCTGTAACGATCAATCAAGAGCTGATCAACGAAATGGGCAAAGAACTGAAGCTGGTTTACACGCCATTACACGGCACTGGGAAAATGCTGGGGGAAAAAGCTTTAGCGCAAGCTGGTTTTGAAAAATTTGTGCTGGTACCGGAACAAGCTGTTGCAGATCCAGATTTTTCAACAGTAAAATCACCAAATCCTGAAGAGCATTCCGCGTTTGAATATGCGATAAAATTGGGGGAACAAGAAGGCGCAGACCTGTTGATCGCAACAGATCCTGATGCCGATCGTCTTGGCGCTGCTGTTCGTCTTCCAGATGGGCGCTATGAAGTCTTAACGGGCAATCAGATCGGTGCGATCATGATTCGCTACATTTTAGAAGCGCACAAACAAGCAGGGACATTACCTGAAAATGCTGTCGTTTTGAAATCAATCGTTTCAAGTGAATTAGCAACGACTATCGCAGATTCTTATAAAGTAAAAATGATCGATGTTTTGACTGGGTTCAAGTTTATTGCTGAAAAGATCCAACAATACGAAGAAGACCATTCTCAAACGTTCATGTTTGGCTTTGAAGAAAGCTACGGCTATTTGATCAAATCATTTGTTCGTGACAAGGATGCGATCCAAGCATTGGTGTTATTGGCTGAAGTAGCTGCGTATTACAAAAAGCAAGGCAAGACATTGTACGATGGGTTGCAGGATATTTTTGAAGAATACGGCTACTATGCAGAAAAAACTATTTCGGTTACACTTAGCGGAGAAAAGGGTGCCGAAGAAATCAAAGCGATCATGGGGAACCTGCGGAGCGAATCACCAAAATCGTTTGCCAATACAGCAGTTGTATTAACGGAAGATTTCAAAACATCAAAAGCTGTGAGTGCTGACGGATCAGAGAAATCCATCGATATGCCATCCTCCGATGTGTTGAAATATACTTTGGCAGATGAAACGTGGTTAGCCATCCGACCTTCTGGTACAGAACCAAAAATCAAATTCTATATCGGCGTGAAGGGCGATTCTCATGAGGCTGCTGCAGAAAAAATTGCGACCTATGAGGAAGCAATCCGTAAAATCGCTGAATAAATGAGGGCTATAAATGAAGGAACACGAAGAATTTCAAGCAGTAAGTCAATTTTTTAAAGTTTTGAGTGATCCGACACGGTTAAAAATTTTAATGTTTCTAAAAGAGGGAGAGCGGAATGTGTCATCGATCAGTGAAACATTAGCGATGGAGCAGTCCGCGGTCTCTCATCAATTAAAATTATTGCGTGATAACCGATTAGTCAAAGCGCGTCGTGATGGAAAGGCGATGCTTTATAGTCTAGACGATCAGCATGTCTTAGATGTTCTAGAGCAGACCTTTCGACACGTCTTGCATCAGTAAAGAGAGGCTTTTCCAAAATTTTTGGAAAAGCTCTTTTTTTTTACAAAAATTTTGTTATACTGATAGCTAACTATTAGAATACGATGAAATTACTTTTAATACGAATGTAATTTAACGGAGGCGGAATATGGAAAAAGCAGTCAAGGTGGGTTTATTAGGTTTAGGTGTGGTAGGTACCGGTGTCTTAGAGATTTTGGCAGATCATCAAGAGAAAATTGAAAAAAGTATTGGCGGCCCCTTGCTTGTAACGAAAGCCTTGATTCGACCGAATGAGGACAAAAGTGCGTTAGCGGAGAAGTATCATTTGGAACTCGTTACCGAATTGGATGCGATTCTGAATGATCCAGAGATCGATATCGTCGTAGAGGTTATGGGGCGTATCGAACCCGCTAAGACATTCATCAAGGAAGCTTTGGTAGCTGGCAAGCATGTGGTGACAGCGAACAAAGACTTGTTGGCTCAGCACGGCAGTGAGCTAGTGGATCTAGCACGTGAGCAGCAACGTAATTTGTACTACGAAGCAAGTGTTGCTGGCGGTATCCCGATCTTGCGGACGATCGCCAACAGTTTAGCGGCGGATGATATTACTGAAGTCCTAGGGATCGTCAACGGCACAACAAACTATATGCTGACGAAGATGGTGCAGGAGCATCGTACGTATGAGGAAACATTGAAGGAAGCACAGGTACTCGGCTTTGCGGAAAGCGATCCAACAAACGATGTCGACGGGATTGATGCGGCATATAAAATGGTTATTTTAAGTAAATTTGCATTTGGTATGTCTATTACGATGGATCAAGTCAAAATCAAAGGAATCCGAGGACTCGCTGCAAAAGATGTTCTGGTGGCGGACCAGCTAGGTTACACCGTTAAGTTGATCGGTTCAACCATCAAAAAAGAGGATACGATCTCAGTGGAAGTCGGACCCGTTTTGGTTCCTCATACGCATCCACTCGCCTCTATCCACAATGAAATGAATGCTGTTTTTGTTAAGAGCTCAGGAATCGGTGAGTCCATGTATTATGGACCTGGTGCGGGGGCACGTCCGACAGCAACAAGTATCGTGGCAGATCTGATGACGATCGCTAACAAGATGAAGAAAAATACAGTGGGCCATCGTTTTACAGGGTATACGCAGCCAACTAAATTAACATCGCCGAGTGAAAATATTAGTAAATACTTTTTATCGCTGGAAATGCCGGACGAACCGGGACAATTCTTGAAACTTGCTGAGATTATGACGCAGACGCAAGTAGGCTTTGAACAAGTTGTTCAGGAAAAAGCGGATGGGGAAAATGCACGTGTTGTCGTGGTCACACATGAGACATCAGAGACAAAGATGAACCAAATCCAAGAAGAAATCAAAGAAAAAACAACATATAAAGTAGTATCGTTGATGAAAGTTATGGGGGAATAAACATGTACGAAGGTCTATTAAAGCAATACAAAGAATATTTGCCAATCACAGATAAAACGCCTCAGATTGCTCTAGCGGAGGGAAATACCCCGCTCATTCCTTTAAAGAATTTATCAGAAGAACTGGGGATTACCTTATATGGAAAATATGAAGGGCTGAATCCTACAGGATCATTTAAAGATCGCGGAATGGTGATGGCAGTTGCCAAAGCGGTAGAGGATGGTGCGAAGGCGATTATCTGTGCATCGACAGGCAACACGAGTGCAGCCGCGGCTGCCTATGCCACACGTGCGGGTATCAAAGCGTATGTCGTAATTCCTGACGGCAAGATCGCGATGGGTAAATTGGCCCAAGCGATTGCTTACGGAGCGGACATCATTTCGATCCCTGGAAATTTCGATGAAGCACTGAAGGCAGTTCGTGATATTGCTGAGACCGAAGCGGTAGCGTTAGTCAATTCAGTAAATCCATACCGCTTAGAAGGACAGAAAACAGCCGCTTTTGAAATCTGTGAACAACTAGAAAAAGCGCCAGATGTATTGGCGATCCCTGTGGGAAATGCTGGAAATATTTCTGCTTACTGGAAAGGGTTCAAAGAGTGGCATGAGAAAAAAGGAACAGCCTTGCCGCGTATGCACGGCTTTGAAGCCGAGGGGGCCGCTGCGATCGTGAGAGGTGAAGTCATTGAAGCGCCGGAAACGGTTGCTACAGCAATCCGAATCGGTAATCCAGCTAGCTGGAAGTTGGCCGAAGCAGCCCGCGACGAATCGAAGGGGCATATTGATTCAGTGACAGATGAGGAAATTTTGAATGCTTATCGCAAAGTTGCAGCACAAGAAGGTGTTTTTGTTGAGCCAGGCTCAGCGGCTTCACTGGCAGGTGTGATCCAGCACGTGAAAAATGGACGGATCAAGCCTGGTGAAACGGTAGTGACAGTCTTCACTGGAAACGGCTTGAAAGACCCAGATACAGCAATCAACGAAACAACGATTACGATTAATAAGATGAGTGACTTGGAGGACATGCGCCGACACTTACGTGAAGGAGTGGCTTCTCTATGAAAATCCGCGTCCCAGCCACTAGTGCAAACTTAGGCCCAGGATTTGATTCATGTGGTATTGCGCTCTCTCAGTATTTGACGATCGATATCGGTCCAGAAACAAAAAAATGGCAGATCAAGCATCAGTTAGGCAGTGAGATTCCTTCTGATGAACAGAATTTATTGATCCAAACGGCGTTAGATCTTGCGCCCAACTTGACACCGCACCAGATCACGATGACTTCAGACATTCCGATCGCTCGAGGTCTGGGCAGCAGTTCATCCGTTGTTGTAGCGGGAATCGAACTAGCGAATCGACTAGGAAATCTAGGGATGACGCCGCAAAGAAAAGTGACTTACGCGACAAAAATCGAGGGGCATCCAGACAATGTCGCCCCAGCAATATGCGGTGATTTTGTAGTGGCGAGTTATAACAATAATGAAGTGAATTTTGTGAAACATGCCTTTCCTGATTGCGATGTGATTGCCTTCATTCCAAATCATGAGTTATTGACCTCGGAAAGTCGCGCTGTTTTACCCAAAGAAATGTCTTATCGAGATGCGGTAAAAGCCAGTTCAATCGGGAATGTTATGATCGCAGCAGTTTTAAACGGCAATTTGCCCTTAGCTGGAAAAATGATGGAGCGAGACATTTTGCATGAAAATCACCGCCAGCATTTAGTTCCTCATTTGAAGAAAATTCGAGAGTTTTGTAAAGTTTATGGCGGGTACGGCAGCTTTTTAAGCGGTGCAGGTCCAACAGTCTTAGTTTTGACACCGCCTGAGAATACAGAAAAACTGGTCACAGCCTTGAAAGCCTTTGACCATGAAGCAATGATCGATGTGCTTTCTGTTGAAAAAGAAGGCGTCCAAATATTTTAATTGCGTTGAAGAGAAGAGTACAAGGAATCGGACTTGACAGAGAGCTTCGGGAATTGAGAAGAAGCAGCAGCGATTCATTGGAAGATGGCCTTGGAGCAATTGTCTTTACCAGACACGGGAATGCCCGTTACAGCAGTTCGTAGCAATACGACACAAGATCAGTCTTGCAAGAGACTGGTAAACTAAGGTGGTACCACGGCACTCCCGTCCTTTCAATATGAAAAGACGGGAGTTTTTTGTGAGTTTCACTTCCTGCTTCAGTAGGATAGTGAAATTATATGCGTATGAGAATCATGCATTTTTCTGCTCTTTAGAAAAATGGCTCTTCTAACTCGAATTAGCTGTCAGTTCTGCTTTTCGCAGTTTAGTACAATTCGACCAGGGAATTGGGCCTTAGAAAATGTATGGAATAACTCGTTTAGCAGAATGATATGTCGAAGAAGATAAGAATAAATTTTGTAAAAAATTTATACCTCAATTGGATTCTGAATCGACTGTGAGCCTCAGCAGGATAGTGAAATCATATGCGTATGAGAATCAAGTATTTTATTAAAATAAATGAAAAAATCAATCGAAAACAGGAGGAAATAATTATGGAATTTGAAACAAAATGTTTACATGCAGGCTATCAACCGGAGAATGGGGAACCTCGGGTGCTCCCAATTGTTCAGAGCACGACCTACGCTTATGAGTCTACGGAAGAGATCGGAAAATTGTTTGATTTGGAAGCAGCCGGCTATTTTTATACTAGGTTGGCGAACCCAACGACAGGTGCAGTGGAAGCAAAAATCGCAGCGCTTGAGGGTGGGGTGGGCGCTTTATGTACATCTTCTGGTCAAGCAGCTACCTTCTATGCGGTATTAAATATCTTAGAGGCAGGCGATCATTTGATTTCTTCCAGCTACATCTATGGCGGGACCTACAACCTATTTGCCCATACATTCAGAAAGATGGGTATCGAAGTAACTTTTATCGATCAAGATGCTTCAAAAGAAGAAATACTGAAGGCGGCGAGCCCAAACACTAAAGCTATTTTTGGTGAAACGATCGCTAATCCTGCGGTGAAAGTTTTGGACCAAGAAAAATTTGCGACGATCGCCAAAGAATTAGCTGTTCCCTTTATTATTGATAACACGTTTGCGACGCCATACTTCTGTCGTCCTATCGAATTTGGTGCAAATATCGTTATCCATAGTACAACAAAATATTTGGATGGTCATGCAGTGCAAACAGGTGGCGTGATTGTGGATGGCGGAAATTTTGATTGGAACAACGGAAAATTCCCGCAGCTTTCGGAACCAGATGAAACGTACCACGGAATCGTATACACAGAAAAATTTGGAGAAGCTGCTTATATTACGAAAGCGCGTGTTCAACTGATGAGGGATCTAGGAGCGACACCGTCTCCGCAAAATTCATTCCTACTTAATCTTGGCATGGAAACTTTGCCGGTTCGGATGGATCGTCATTATGAGAATGCATTGACGATTGCGAACTTTTTAAACCAGCAGCCGGCGATTAAAAAGGTTTATTATCCCGGATTGGAAAGCGATGAAAATTATGAATTGGCTCAAAAATATGTTCCAAACGGATTATGCGGGGTGATCTCAGTTGAGTTTGCAGATGGGAAAGAAACAGCAGCGAAATGGTTAGATGCGCTAGAATTAGTGTCATTAGAAGTTCACGTAGCAGACATACGAACCTGCGCATTGCATCCTGCAACATCGACACATCGTCAACTGACGGATGAAGAACTGCATCAAGCGGGAATTTCTCCAGGATTGGTTCGTGTATCCTGTGGGATTGAGAATGTAAAGGATATTCTTGCTGACTTGCGCCAAGCTTTTGACAAATTGGAGGGGTAATGTATGCCGATTCGTTTGAAGCCAGATTTTCCAGCAACGTCTGTTTTAGAATCTGAAGATATTTTTGCGATCGATAATTCTCGAGCGGAGCATCAAGACATTCGTCCACTGAAATTAGTGATCTTGAATTTGATGCCGAATAAAATCGATACCGAAATCCATCTGCTGCGATTGATTAGTCAGAGCCCTTTACAGATCGATGTGGACTTTTTAAAGGTAGCAAGCCATGAGCATAAAAATACAAGTAAAAATCATTTAGATAAGTTTTATCTGGAGTTTTCACAGGTGAGAGAGTCTTGCTATGATGGGTTGATCATCACGGGCGCTCCGATTGAACAAATGAGGTTTGAAGAAGTGGATTACTGGTCGGAGCTGGTAGAAATTATGGCATGGAGCCAGACTTCTGTAACGTCGGTCGTGCATATTTGCTGGGGAGCACAAGCCGGTTTGTATTATCACTTCGGAGTGGAAAAGGTTCCCTTTGAGGAGAAGTTGTTTGGAATCTTTAAACAGGACATTGAACACCACTTTCGTTTATTTAGAGGCTTTGATGACCGTTTTTGGATGCCGCAATCTCGTTATACGGGAATCAATGAAGAGCAAGTTCGTCAGAAAAAAATCAAGGTAATCGCCAAAGATGAGAACGAACGATCAGCGATCTTGATCTCTGAAGATGAGCATGACATTTTCCTAATGGGGCATTTCGAGTACGCAACGGATACCTTGGAAAAGGAATACTTACGGGATCATGAACGTGGATTGGACACGGCCAAGCCTGCAAATTATTATGAGAACGGGAAAATCTACAATTATTGGCGGGCTCACGCACAGTTGTTTTATCACAACTGGCTAAATGACGTCTATCAAATAACTCCGTATCGTCTAGAGCGGATTCGTGAATTACAAGAAGAAAGAAAGCTGAGATCGTAATGAAGTGCTCCCTGTCAAGTAGACAGCCAAAAAACAAAAATTATACTATTCAGGAATCGAGTGACTCGATTCCTGTTTTTATGCGGCTTGCCTTCTGAATTCGTTTGGTGAAAGCTCATTTAACGCTTCAGAGTAGCGATAATTATTGTAGTACCGCATATAACTACTGACAGATTTCTTTAGTTCATCAAAGCTTTGATAGCTTTCTTGATAGAATTTTTCTTCTTTAAATGTTCCCCAAAAATGTTCGATCGGTTGATTGTCCAGGCAGCGACCGACTCGAGACATACTTTTGGTGAATTTATAGTTTACTTGGAGTGCTTTGTAATCATAAGAGGTGTATTGAAACCCGCGATCACTATGAAGCAGCGGTCTGACGCCAGGATTCTTACGCATGGCTTTTTTTACAGTATCCATGACAAGTGGATTATTATTGGAATGACCGAGCTTCCAAGAAACGATCGAGTGATCATAAAGATCGATGATCGCACTCAAATAAGCCTTTCGGCCATTGCCGTATCTCAATTCAGTAATATCCGTACACCATTTTTGATTGGGCTTTTCAGCGATAAATTTGCGGTTTAACCTGTTTTCTGCAACGTTAGCTTCCGTTGCTTTTACATAGGTCGGACGCTTTTTCTTGATCACTGCTTTAATCCCAAGTACTTTCATTAGGCGGTAATAACGTTTCTTAGAATAGTTTTTCTTGAATGTTCGATTCAGTTGAATACGAATTTGCCGATACCCGATAGCGCCTTTTTTACTGTCATATTTCTTCTGGATCTCTTTTGCCAGTTTTCTGTTTTCAAGTTCTTTTTTTGAGGGTTTCCACTTCAACCATTTATAGTAAGAAGAGCGTGCGATCCCAGCCAATTGACAGAGATTCGTGATTGAATAGTGCTTCTCTTCATGCAGTTCTGAAATCGTTTGATAGAGTTCCACGTTTCTTACGAACGTGAGGACCGGTTTCGCCGTTGAATCTCTTGTAACTTTTTTGCGAAGTCGTTCTCCATTTCTAAATGCTTGTTTCGTGCTTCCAGTTCTTTTACTCTTAATTTCAACCGCTCTTCTTCGGTTAAGAACTCGCTTGATTTGTTTCGTCCACGATTGTCTTTTAGTGCTTCTTCTCCGTGTTGCTGGTATTTCTTTACCCAAGAGTACACTTGTTGGTAAGAGACATCATATTTTTCGATCGCCTGTGCGTAGTTCAGTTCATTAGCGATTGTATATTGAGCGATCTCGATAAGCTCTTGATAGGTGGTTTTACGTCCTTTTTTCATGGTTTTGGGTACACTGCCTTTACTTGTTGATTTTAGTGTTTCCCCATTAGTATAGCGTGAAACCCATCTTCTTAACACAGAGGTCGAAGAAATTTGAAAAAACGTCGTTGCTCGATAGAGAGACATTTCTTCATTTATGACAGCCAAAACAGCCTCCTGCTTTTGTCCACTATCGTACTGATTCCACGTTGTTGCTTCTTTTAGTCCCTCGATTCCGTCATCATTATATTTACGAATCCAATTGTTTATCGTCGTCCAAGAAAGGGAATGCTTCTTAGCGACACTGTTCACACTACGACGTTTATCCATCACTTCTGAAATAATTTGAAATTTTTCTTCTGGAGAATAAATACTTCTCTTTGACATACAAAAACTCCCTATAAAGTAGACTTGGATTTTTGTTTTTTCCTTGTCTACTTTATAGGGAGCGTATCATAAAGATCTCAGCTTTCTTCTTCCATAAAGTAATAACTATGGTCTTCTAAATCTAAGGCACTCATGATCATAGCAGCAGTCTCTTCAATAGAGAGTGTTGCAACATTGATGATTTCACAGCCCAATTTGTGATAAAGCTCATTGGCAAATTTGAGTTCCGCTTGGATTTTTTCACGATCGGAGTAAGCTGTTTCAGGGTTCAATCCATAGGCACGCATGCGTTCTTTACGGATACCGATCAGCACTTCTGGATCATTTGTCAATCCGACTATTTTTTTCGGATCAATTTCAAAGAGTTGTTTTGGAATATGCGCTTGCGGTATCAACGGCAAGTTGGCGACCTTTAAGTTTTTATTTGCTAAATATAAACTTAATGGCGTTTTTGAAGTTCTGGATACGCCAAGCAGCACAACATCTGCTTCTAAAAATCCGCGGGGGTCTTTTCCGTCGTCATATTTGACTGCAAATTCCATCGCTTTGATCCGTTTGAAGTAATTTTCATTTAAATGGTGCAAGGCACCTCGTTCGCCCGTCGGTTCAAGATGTGCTCGTCGGCCGATCTCACTGACGACAGGATTCAACAGGTCCATTGTAAACAGGTCTTTGTCTTCACAAAATTCCTTTGCGATTTTTGCTAATTTTGGATCGATCAATGTATAAATGATCATACCGTTTTCGGCTTTTGCATCATTTAAAGCTTTCATCAATAATTCTTCCGTGTGAACAAAGGTACGACGGAAGAGACAAAATTCTACGGTAGGGTATTGTGCCATCGAGGCTTGGGCAAGCTTAGATGCAGTCTCCCCAGCAGAATCGGAGATGATGAAAATAGTGACTAACTCATTTTGTTTTTCGCTATTCATAAAAATAATCTCCCTTGCAATCAAGAATAATTTATTATACCATATTGTTTATTCGGAATCATTACACTTTGAAACGAGGGATACCATGACACAGACGACTTTATTAGAAAAGGCCTTGTCGAAGGTAAAAGAAAATGGCTTTAAATACACAAAAAAACGTGAAACATTACTCGATTATTTAATCAAATCCAATCGCTATGTTGCTGCTCGTGAAGTCTATGATTATTTGAACGATCAATTTCCAGGATTGAGCTATGATACCGTCTATCGTAATTTGAGAGAATTTTGTGAAATCGGCCTGATCGAGGATACTGAATTACAGGGTGAAATGAAGTTCCGATTCAGTTGCAGTGAAAATTTTGAGCACCATCATCATTTTATATGTACTGTTTGCGGAATGACGAAAGAGATCCACATGTGCCCAATGAACTTTTTTAAAGAACAACTGGATGGCTGTGAAATTGAAGGACATCGCTTTGAGCTATACGGCCGATGTGAAAAATGCCAAAAAGTTAATGAATAAATTAAGAATTAAAATTCTTCAGTGCCTTGACTCAAAATAGCCCATTGGATATAATAACTTATGGACGGTCTTGTTGTTTGGAAGTACATTTCAATAACAAAAACGGTTACATTTCAAGCCCGGAGGGAGGGAATTTATATGTCAAAAACAGTGGTTCGTAAAAATGAATCTCTTGACGATGCTCTTCGTCGCTTCAAACGTTCCGTTTCAAAAGCAGGGACTCTACAAGAATCTCGCAAACGTGAATTTTATGAAAAACCAAGCGTGAAACGTAAGAAAAAATCAGAAGCAGCTAGAAAACGTAAGAAATTCTAGTCTGTGAACGGAGTGATTCTATTGTCACTACTTACTACCTTGAATGAAGACATGAAGCAAGCGATGCGAGCAAAAGACAAAGAGACTTTGCAAGTGATCCGGATGCTTAAAGCTTCGATTCAAAATGAGCAGATCAAAAAAGGTCAGGATTTGAACGACGAAGAAGAACTGACAGTTTTATCTCGTGAGATGAAACAGCGTCGAGACTCTTTAGCCGAGTTTGAAAAAGCTGATCGCACCGATTTGGCCGATAAAGTCAAAAAGGAAATCGTAATTGTTGAAAACTATTTGCCGGCTCAGCTTTCTGAAGAGGAGATCCGTGCAATCGTTACAGAAGCAGTTGCAAAAACAGGAGCGACTTCACCAAAGGAATTTGGTAAAGTGATGGGCGCAGTGATGCCGAAAGTCAAAGGTAAAGCCGATGGCAATCAAGTCAATGCAATCGTTAAAGAGCTTCTAAATAAGTAAGCAATAATGAAAGCCGAGAGAAGAATCTCTCGGCTTTTTTTGTCAGTCCAACTTTTCGCAGTCTAACAAAGTATGAGGTCAAAAAAAGTTGATAAAATTCAAACAGTGAGCAAGCTGTTTAGTTGGATGATATGCGTACGAAAATAAAATCTTTTTTCCTGCCCTTGGAAAAATGAATTCATATGGAATGAGCTAGCTCTCGTTATGCTTCTATAGTTTGCATAACTTGAGCAACATGAATGGATATTGGTAGGTGTAGAAAAAGGCATGTAAAGGGAGAAATCTTGGTTAGGCTCTTGAAAAATGGAAGTCATCTATTATAATAGGGGAACTCTAATCAAGAAAGAAATTTGGTCAATCCCTCTCATTATTCGTAAGTGACGGGATTTAGCTGGAAAATGACTCATTTTTTTAGTAAGCTCACTTGTTTATTAGGTTGTTTTTAACTAAAGTTTAGACAATTTTTCTTTTATTTAGAGTGTGGTATTATAAGAAGGAATGATTTACGAAGGGATGAGCGCTTGTTGAATAGCAACGATTTTGAGTCGTTAGAAATAAAGCTTGATGGGAAAGATGACATCAGTATGCTTTTAGGTACCCATGATAAGCACATAAAATTTTTAGAAGACAATACAGAAACGACGATCAATACTCGCGGTGAAATGATCCAGATTATTGGACCAAAGGATGAAACCAAGCTGGTGGGTGATGTGATCCGTACATTGCAATTGCTGATTGATCGCGGCATCAAGGTGGCTACGCCTGACGTCATGACCGCATTGCGTCTCGCACGCGAAGATCACTTGGATGAATTTATTATGATGTATGAAGAAGAATTGCTGAAGGATCGTAATGGGAAGCCTATTCGCCCTAAAAATATTGGGCAGAGCCGCTATATTGCAGCCGTACGAAAATCAGATGTAGTATTTGGTGTTGGCCCAGCCGGAACTGGGAAAACGTATCTGGCGATCGTGATGGCTATTGCTGCGTTGAAAAAGGGAGAAGTCCAACGCATTATTTTGACGCGTCCAGCAGTAGAAGCAGGAGAAAGTCTGGGCTTCTTGCCAGGCGATTTAAAGGAAAAGGTAGACCCGTATTTGCGTCCGATGTACGATGCGCTGCATCAAATTTTTGGTGTAGAGCATACCAACCGTCTATTAGAGCGGGGCGTCATCGAGATTGCGCCTTTGGCTTATATGCGTGGACGTACGTTAGATGATGCGTTCGTTATTCTAGATGAGGCGCAAAATACGACGATCTCACAAATGAAGATGTTTTTGACGCGCCTTGGGTTTAATTCTAAGATGATCGTCAATGGAGATACTTCTCAGGTGGACCTTCCGAGAGGCCAAGTCAGTGGTCTGATCCATGCGGAAAGAACGTTAAAGGGAATCAAAAAAATTCGCTTCGTAAACTTTGAAACGGGGGATGTTGTAAGACACCCGGTTGTTGCAGAGATCATTGAAGCCTATGAACAAGAGAACCTACGACACCAAGAAAAGTAGTCAGGAGGGAATTGAATGTTAAATCAACCAATCAATAACTTGCTGAAAAAGTTAGGTTCAAAATTTATACCGATCATTTTAGTGATCTTTTCAACGATATTGGTCTTGACGATGCTTACTAGCGTGCTTCAAAAGAGCGTGGACTACAAAGAAGGTCAAGTTGCTACGGAGAGTATTCGGGCCAACAAAACGATTGAAAACAAAGCGGAGACGGATCAGAAACGTCAGCTTGCTGCCGAGGCGGTAACGCCTGAATACACGTACCAATCGGATCTTGCTCAGACGCAGCATGACCGTATCAGCCAATTGATCGGGATTATTCAAAAGGCAAATAACGAGTTAGATAAAAATTATCAAACCAAAGTTTCTCAGGCAAAGGACGGCGAAAAGGTCCCTCAGCCTACTGTTGATGAACGTGTAGCGGCAGTGAAGAAAAATTTTGAAGGGTTAGACCCTGATACTGTATCCTTTTACCAAGAGCTTCCCGAAGACTTTTACCAAGCGGTCGTACAATTGGGTACGAGTGATTTGAACAAGGTCGGAACGGAAAGCTTGAAGTTGTTAGATGAACAAATGATGAAGCGGATTCGCCAGAGCGACCTTGCTGAATACAAACAGCAAGCGATCGATAAGATCCAAGCGTTAAATCTGACGGATGAAGCAAACCAAGCGATGCGCTATTTATTGGAAGAAGGCATCGTCATCAATGACTCTTTGAACCAGAAGCGAACAGACGAGCTCAAGGAACAAGCCAGTGAATCTGTTCAGCCAGTCATGATCTTTCAAGGGGAAGTAATCGTTCGTGAAGGCAGTCAAATCGACGCGAATGCTATTAACAAGTTGAAGCTGCTAGGCTTGACGAGTTCAAGCACCTCGGTTTTTCCATTGATCGCAATGATTTTAGCTGCTGTTTTACAAGGGGTGCTTCTATGGTTTTACAGTCGTCAATTTGAAGTGGAGTTTCAACGTGTACGCTTCATTTTATTCTATAGTGCGACAATGACTATTGGTGTCATTATTATGAAGATCTTGCAATCCTTCCAAGGGAGTACGTCGAATAATCTGGCGCTGTTTTTCCCAGCAGCCTTCATGCCGTTGATCTTGACCGTCTTTGTCAATCGACGGGCGGGCGCTTTGGCCGCAGTTTTTCAAACGGTTTTTGCGTTGTTTATTTATTACAAAGCCATCGGTACGAACATGCTTCCTGTCATTTTGATGACGTATCTCTTTTCTGGAACATTGGCTGTAATGGTGAAACAAAAACGGTTGTCTGACCAAGTAAAACAAGCGATGCTGTGGATCGTGGCCTTCCCGATTGTTTGGTCGATCATATTGAGTATTTACCAAGGGATGTCCTTTATGGACAGTCAGACATGGGGCCTGTTGCTGGGAGCATTCGCTGCTAGCATGCTGTCCTTTATCATGGGCATGGGGCTTCAACCGTATATAGAAATTCTAGTGACAGACAGTGGTGTGATCACGCTGAATGAGTTAAGCAACCCGAACCATCCGTTGCTGAAGCAATTGTTGGAGGAGGCGCCGGGGACGTACCATCACTCAATGATGGTCGCCAATCTTAGTGCCAATGCGGTAGCAGAGATCGGCGGACGTTCACTGCTGACACGAGTGGCTTGTTATTATCACGATATCGGTAAGATTCGTCATGCGAATTTCTTCGTTGAAAATCTTCCGACGGGGGCTGAAAATCCCCACAACTTCCTGTTGCCGGAAGACAGTAAGCAAATCATCTTCGGTCATGTGATCGAAGGCGCGAAAATTTTAAAAAAATACAAAATGCCGCAAATGGTCATTGATATTTGTTACCAGCATCACGGAACGACGTTGATGAAATTCTTCTACTTTAAAGCAAAAGAGCGGAATCCTGAAACAACCGAAGCGGAATTTCGTTATCCAGGACCGAAGCCTCAAACGCGTGAAGCGGGTGTGGTAAACATTGCCGACAGTTGTGAAGCAGCAGTCAGAGCAATGGACCATCCTTCGATTGATAAGATTACGGATTTTGTCCATAATTTAATCGAAGAACGGATCAGCGACGGACAACTGGATGATTCTGGGTTGACGTTGAAAGAGATTCGAATCGTTGAGAAATCATTGATCAGCGGATTGAGCTCCACGTTCCATTCACGGATCAAGTATCCAAGAATGCAATCAGAAGCTGAAAAGATGAAAGAAGAGCAAGAGAAAAAAGGGGCAGAGTAATGGATATTACTTTTATTGATGAAACAGAGCAGGTCTCTGAAGAAAAAATACAAGAAATCGATGGTGTACTGCAATTTGCGGCAGATTATTTAAAACTACCGGAAGATACAGAAATGTCTGTGACGTTTATGGACAACGCGGCGATCCAAGTCATCAATCGCGACTATCGCGGCAAAGATGCACCGACCGATGTCATTAGTTTTGCACTGGAAGAAGAAGGGGAAAACGAGGTTCCGATCATCATGGATGAAGAAAATCCGATGCCGCGGAACCTGGGCGACATCATGATCTCTACAGAACGTGCGCGAGAACAAGCAGAAGATTACGGGCACAGTTTTGATCGTGAATTAGGATTTTTAGCCGTACACGGTTTTTTACATATCAATGGGTACGACCATATGACTCCTGAGGATGAAAAAGAGATGTTTGGTCTACAGAAAGAGATATTAGATGCCTATGGACTTAAAAGATAAACCCGAAAAAAACAAACATTTTGTTACCTCTTTGGAATTTGCGATTCAGGGGATCAAAACCGTCTTCCAAGAAGAACGCAATATGCGGGCCCATGTCGTTTTTGGGCTGATGGCGATTCTCGTAGCTTTTTTATTAGGAGTCTCCGTGTTGGAGTGGCTCTGGATATTTTTGGCGGTCTTCTTAGTTTGGATCGTTGAGATCATCAACACGGTATTTGAGAATGTGGTGGATATGGTGACCGATTGCCACTTCCATCCAATCGGAAAAAAGATCAAGGACATGGCCGCAGGCGCAGTGTTGGTGACGTCACTATTTGCGATCATCGTTGGTGTGATCATCTTTTTACCAAAAATCATTGAGCTTTTCTTTAAGTAAACTGTACTTAAGGTTCAGAAAGGAACATTTACATGTCAGAACATAAATCAGGCTTTGTGGCAATCGTTGGCCGTCCGAATGTGGGCAAATCAACATTGCTGAATCGCATCGTCGGGCAAAAAATCGCCATTATGAGTGATAAAGCGCAAACGACAAGAAATAAGATCCAAGGGGTATACACGATACCTGAAGCACAAATCGTATTCATCGATACACCCGGCATCCATAAGCCTAAGCATCGTTTAGGAGATTACATGGTGGAGATGGCTTACAGTGCACTAAGAGAAGTGGATGCGATCATGTTTATGGTCAGTGCTGAACAAAAGCGCGGCCGTGGGGACGACTTTATTTTGGAGCGCTTGAGCAAACAACAAGTGCCTGTTTACTTAGTGATCAATAAGATCGATACGATCCATCCAGATGAATTGTTAGCGATCATTGATGATTATCGTACGATCATGGAATTCAAAGAGATCATTCCAATCTCCGCAACGGAAGGAAACAATGTGGAGCATCTGCTAGAGGTCTTGGTAGATCAAATGGATGAAGGACCACAATACTTCCCTGATGATCAAATCACTGACCATCCAGAATACTTCATTGTATCCGAACTGATCCGTGAAAAGGTCTTGAGTTTGACACGAGACGAGGTACCGCATTCTGTCGCGGTCGTTACAGAGTCGATGAAACGTGACGAGAACGATAAGGTTCATATTCAAGCGACGATCATCGTGGAACGGACGAGTCAAAAAGGGATCGTTATCGGAAAAGGCGGCAAAATGTTGAAAAACATCGGGACGCAAGCCCGCAAAGATATTGAAACACTCTTGGCTGATAAAGTGTATTTAGAGTTATGGGTCAAAGTTCAAAAAGATTGGCGCGATAAACAAACGTATCTGCAAGATTACGGGTATCGCAAAGACGATTATTAATGGATCGAAGCTTCACGAATTTTTCGTGGAGCTTTTCTCATGAAATTGGAGGGACATCTATGGCACAAATCGGCGAGACGAAGGGGATCATCCTATTCAGTCGTGATTACAAGGAAAAGGACAAGCTGATCAAGATTTTTACTGAATCTGCTGGGAAGGTGATGTTCTTTGCCAAAGGCATTCATCGGGCGAATAATCCGTTGCAGACGGCTGTTCAACCCTTCACCGAGGCTGTCTTTATCGGGAATTTGAAAACAGACGGACTGTCCTTTCTCAACAGTGCAAAGGAGATCCATCCGTTGCGGAAGCTGCAGGAGGACATCTTTCTAAATGCCTATGGGTCCTATATTTTAGGGCTAGCGGATGCGGCGATCGAAGACCATGTCTATGATCCAGCGCTTTATGGCTTTACAAGAGAAGCGTTGCAGCGAATGAATGATGGTGAAGACGGCGAGACGATCATGAACATCTATGAAATACAGATCATGCAGCGTTTTGGAGTCTCATTGAACTGGCAGGCTTGCGGAGTCTGCGGCAAAAAAACGGGCGCGTTTGATTTTTCATCGAAGTATAACGGGATCTTGTGTCAGGAGCATTGGGATCTAGATCCTCATCGCTACCATGCAGATCCGAGAGCAATTTATTTTCTTCGGATGTTCAATAGTATCACCTACGAAACGATCAATACGATCAGTCTAAAACCGGAAACAAAAAAAGCGATCCGGCAAACGCTGGATCAATTGTATGAAGAATATATCGGATTGCATTTAAAAAGTAAAAAATTCATTGATCAAATGAGTGAATGGCAAGATGTTTTAAAGCCAAAAGAGGAAGAATAAGCTGCTGTACCAAATCGGTGCGGCAGCTTATTTTTTTGTCTTCAATCGTTTGCAAATAGCAAACCAAGAAAGGCTGCCAAAGAAGGATAGGAAACAATAGAGAAAAAGCATTTCTCCCGTTAAGTGATTCTGATAGAGGATAGCCGAGGCGAATGTCCCAGTGATCAAAAAGTAAAAGAAGTAAACGAGTAACCTTGCTCTATTCGTCCAATCCGTCTTTTTCTCAATGAGATAGGAAAAGGGTAAGAAAAAAAGAACGACGGCAATCGAAAAGGCACGTTTCGCTGACCAGCCGTGTAGAAATAAGTCGCGGAACGAGTCAAATAGAAGTGCTGCAACAAATACCCCTAGAATTAATAAAAGGTTTTGGTCTGTTCTTTGTTTTACATGTCGCTGTGGCATTAGACATTCTCCTGTCTAGTTCTTTTGGATGACAGAGTAGCTGTGAGCAGCCAAGATAAGCTGCCGATAAAAAGTGCCAGGATCGCAAGTAAGAAGACCGACGTGTGATCAACGAGACTTTTCTCAAAAATACTTTGAAGGATCAATGTAATGAAGGAAAGGAGAAAGCAAATAAGGAATTGTCCAGTTTTCTTTTTCGTAAAGTTTGAAGCGAGAAGGCCAATAGAGTAGAACCAAATCAAACTAAAAATATAGCTGAGATTGGAAAGGAGAGGCGCACCTCTGAAAAAATTTACGATTCCTTGCACGGCAGACAACGTAACGATCAGTAGCAGGATAGACAACTTCGGATTCTCTGCAATAAATAACTCAAATCTATGATGTACTCTTTTCAATGATGCAAACATAATGATCCCTCCTAACGTATTGCTAAAAGTATAGCAGAAATACTGGGCCTTTCGGATAGAAATTCTGAGAATCGGCTATTGAAAAAAGAATTCTTTTTTTGTGTGATTTTCCTAAAAGTAGAAAGCTTCACAGGTTTCCATTGCAATTTTATGATAAAGTGATTAATATGGTTAGAAAAAACTAATCTAAATCCAATCAAATCAAGGAGTGATAGTGTGGAAGAATTATGGGAAGTCCTGAGATCAGAAGAACAAATCGAATTAGAGTTAAGAAAGTTGTATACTCAGCATCATTTTCATCCCTATCACTTAAATAATTTCGAAGAGTATAGCAACTATCAGCAAAGCTATAACTTTTTACGAAATTCTTCCATTATAACGTTTACGGGAAATGACGGGCGAACCATGGCTCTGAAACCCGATGTGACGCTTTCGATCGCGAAAAATACACCCGCGGGAGAGGCACGGAAAGTTTATTATGTCGAGGATGTCTATCGCCACGACCGCCAGGCGGGGGAATACCAAAAAATTTATCAGATCGGTTTAGAGATCATTGATGAGATTACTTGGGAAGACCAATTGGAAGTACTGAAGCTGGCTTGGGAGAGCTTGGCTCAGGTGGGGGAAGGCACGCTGGATCTTTCCCACATGGGGATCTTGAATGGCATCTGCGAACGCTTCCCAGAAGAGGACCGTCCGAAAGTGCTGGATTGTTTACGGGACAAGAGTTCTCACGGAATGGATACCTTAACGAAAAAAGCTGGCTTGTCTGATGAAGAATCGGAGCATTTGGCGAAGCTGGTGCGTTTGTCGGGAGATTTTGAAACGAAATACCAGCGAGCAAAAGTATTATTGGCAGATTATCCGCAAGCACAAGCTGGATTAGAAGAATTGAAGCAATTGTACAAGGCTTTACAGGAGGACAACCTCTCCAACAAGATTCGTCTGCGGCTTGATTTTTCTATCATGAACGATGCCGACTACTATAGCGGCTTGCTGTTTCAAGGCTTTATCAAGGAAGCACGGGAGACTATTTTATACGGCGGCCGTTATGATCGCTTGATGAGTCGGCAGGGCAAGGATCAAGGGGCGATCGGCTTTGGGATGAAGCTGAATCATGTGGGTCAGAAACTGCCGGATGACACGCAGGACTCGGATTATTTAAATATTGCCTTACCGAAAGGGCGGATGGGCGATGCCGTTTATGACCTGTTCACCAAAGCAGGAGTGGCTTCAGAGGGTGTCTTTGAAGAGAATCGTAAATTGATTTTTTGCGACGAGAAGAATAAACTGCGCTTCTTCTTGGTAAAGCCTAGTGACGTTGCTATTTACGTAGAGCATGGAGCCGCGGATATCGGGGTTGTTGGCAAGGACATTTTATTGGAAAGCAAAGCCGAAGTCATCGAATTTCTCGATCTGCACATGGGGGAATGCCGGTTGGCGGTTGCCGCGCATAATGATTTTGAGGAAGATTTTTCTCGACCGTTACGTGTTTCAACGAAGTATCCTCAGATTACTCGAGAATACTACGAAGGACTGGGACGTTCGGTGGAACTGATCCACCTGCACGGCTCTATCGAGTTGGCGCCGTTGCTGGGACTATCTGATGTGATCGTGGACATTGTCGAGACAGGAACCACTCTGAAAGAAAATGACCTAAAAGTGATTCAGGATATTGCGCCGTCTTCGGCACGCATGATCATCAACCATGCGACGTGGCGCTTCAAACAGGAACGCATCCAGCGAGTGATCGAGAAGGT
Organism: Enterococcus gilvus ATCC BAA-350; assembly: GCF_000407545.1. Taxonomy (NCBI): domain Bacteria; kingdom Bacillati; phylum Bacillota; class Bacilli; order Lactobacillales; family Enterococcaceae; genus Enterococcus; species Enterococcus gilvus. The sequence continues at coordinate 817,180 of NZ_ASWH01000001.1, forward strand.
GAGGGAGCAGCTATGAGAGTTTATTCGACGGAAAAGGATCAATTAACGGCTATTTTGTCGCGAAGCTATTCTGAGACAGCAGATGTTTCAGCGGTAGTGACGAAAATTATTGCACGCGTGCAAAAAGACGGCGATCAGGCATTGTATCAGCTCATCGAAGAAATCGATCAGGTGACATTGTCGTCGCTAGCTGTCACGGAGGCTGAGATCGAGGCGGCCAAGTCGGCGGTTTCGACAGAATTGCTAGAAGTGATGACGCAGGCGAAAGAGAATATTTTGGCGTTTCATAAGAAGCAGGTTCGTCAGGGGTTTGTTTCGACGGAACCCAACGGCGTGGTGATGGGACAGCGAATCAGTCCGTTGGCACGTGTCGGTGTGTATGTACCTGGTGGAACAGCAGCCTATCCTAGTACGGTGTTGATGGATGTACTGCCGGCAAAAATAGCCGGAGTCAAAAAAATCGTCATGATCACGCCTACAGACCATGAGGGCAATGTCCCTGCTGCTATTTTGGCGGCGGCTTCTATCGCGGGCGTGGACAATGTGTACAAGGTTGGCGGCGCGCATGGCGTAGCGGCGCTTGCTTATGGAACAGAAACGATTCCCAAAGTCGATAAAATCGTCGGACCGGGAAATATTTACGTAGCGACTGCTAAAAAGATGGTGTACGGGGAAGTCGATATCGACATGATCGCCGGCCCCAGTGACGTATTGATCGTTGCGGATCATACAGTGAATCCGCGTTGGGTCGCAGCGGATCTTTTAGCTCAGGCGGAGCACGATAAATTGGCTCAAGCGATTCTGGTGACAACGGAAGAAGACTTGATCGACGATGTCCAGGCAGAAATCGCTCAGCAATTGGCGACGCTGCCGAGAAGAGCGATCGCGGAAGCGGCCATTGAAACCAACGGGAAGATCATCTTGGTGAAGGATCTGGCTGAAGGACTGTCGATCGCGAATCAAATCGCACCGGAGCATCTCGAGTTAGCGGTGGCAGAGCCCTTTGCGCTGTTAGGAAAAGTAGAAAATGCCGGGAGCGTCTTTTTAGGGCACCATACGCCAGAGGTTTTAGGGGATTATTTTGCTGGTCCGAACCATACGTTGCCGACAGAAGGAACGGCGCGTTTTTACTCGCCATTGTCTGTCGATGACTTTGTAAAGAAGAGTAGCTATTTGTATTACACAGAAGAGGCGATGCGAGAAGCGGCTCACGCGGTGGAATTATTTGCGGAGACGGAAGAGTTGATGGGGCACGCGCGGTCGATGAAAGTACGAAGAGGTGAAGAGGCATGACATTTTTGAACCAAAAATTTCAGGAGCTGGTTCCTTATACGCCAGGTGAACAGGTGGATGAGGAAAGCTTCATCAAATTGAATACGAATGAAAGTCCGTATCCGCCTGCGCCTAGTGTTCAAGCAGCAGTTGCCGAAGCTTCTCAAACATTGAATCGGTATTCCGATATCGCGGTAGAAGCGGTAGCCAAGCCATTGGCGGAATATTTAGGTGTGGAGCAGAATCAGCTTTTTCTAGGAAATGGCAGCGATGAGGTCCTTTCGTATCTTTTCCAAGGCTTTACTGAAAAGGGCATCGCTTTCCCTGATGTGACCTACGGATTTTATCAAGTGTACAGCGGCTTGTATCATGTGGATGCGACTGTTGTTCCTTTGAAGGAGGATTTTTCACTTGAGTTGACGGATTATGATGCGTTGTCAGGAACCGTGATTTTTGCGAATCCAAATGCGCCAACGGGAATTTATTTGTCACAAACCGAGATCTGCGCCTTTATCGAAAAGCACCCTGAACGTTTGGTCATCGTGGATGAAGCCTATATCGATTTTAGCGGCGAGTCTATGGTGTCTTTGATCAATCGCTATAAAAATTTATTGGTCGTGGGCACCTTCTCCAAATCACGTCAGTTGGCTGGCGCGCGCTTAGGCTTTGGTGTCGGAAATGCGGCGCTGATCGCAGATATGAATCGCCTGCGTTTCAGCTTGAATCCTTACAATATCAATAGCCTGACCCAAGCTGCGGGTGGCGCTGTCTTGCAGGAGCAGGCCTATGTAAATGAAAAGATTCAAGAAACGATCCAAGTAAGAGAATGGACCAAGCAGGAATTGACGGCCCTTGGCTTTGAACAAACAGACAGTCAGGGGAACTTTCTCTTTGCGAGGCATCCAAAAATGGCTGGGGAAGCACTCTTCCAAGCCTTGAGAGAACGGAAAATTTTAGTCCGCTGGTTCAATCAGCCACGGACGAAAGAATATTTGCGGATCACTGTGGGAACGCAAGAACAAATGGAACAATTGGCAGCGGCTTTGAGAAGCATATTAGAAGAGGTGAAGGCATGAGACAAGCAGAAGTAACGCGCAATACATCGGAAACGAAGATTCAATTGATCTTAGCAGTAGACGGTACTGGACAGCAAACCATCAAAACGGGTGTCGGTTTTTTGGATCATATGCTGGAATTATTTGTACGCCATGGACGCTTTGATCTTGATCTGGTCTGTGACGGTGATATTGAAGTGGATGCACACCATACGACAGAGGATGTAGCCATCGCGATCGGTCGGGCATTTTCCGATAGCTTGGGGGAACGTCGCGGGATCAAACGCTACGGCAGTATGTTGTTGCCGATGGACGAAGCCCTAGTCATGGCAGCGATCGATATCAGCGGACGCGGGATGGCGGTCGTCGAGCTGGACATTCCTAGTGAAAAGATCGGTCAGCAGTTTGACACTGAATTGGTCGAAGAATTCTTCATCGCTTTTGCTCGGGAGATCGGCGCAACCATCCATTTGCATCAAATCGCCGGTAAGAACAGCCACCACATCGTGGAAGCCTGCTTCAAGGGTTTTGGGCGGGCACTGGGTGAAGCAGTGGCGATCAACCAAGCCGCACCAGATGAGATCCCATCGACAAAAGGAACGATAAATTAAGGGGGAAGCCTATGATAGCGATTATTGACTATGGTGTCGGCAACTTGTTTAGCTTGTCGCGCTCATTGGAATACTTGGGAGTGGAATGCCAAGTGACACGTTCACTCGAAGAATTAAAGGCGGCCGATCGGATCATCTTGCCCGGTGTCGGAGCCTTTGGCGATGCACGAAAGAAATTGGAGGAGCTCTCCTTAGTTACACCGATTCAAGAGCTGGCGGCTTCTGGCAAACCTTTTTTAGGGATTTGCTTAGGTATGCAGCTTCTATTTGATAAAAGCGAAGAGTTTGGAGAACACGAGGGGCTTGGATTGATCCCGGGACGAATCGTTTCAATGCGAGAGGCTTTCGATCAAGGGAATAGTGATCTAAAGGTTCCGCAGATCGGCTGGAATCGTTTGGACGTCAAAAAGCCTGAAAGTCCACTGGTTCGCTCATTGGGTGAAAATGATTTTGTTTACTATGTCCACAGCTATTACGCGACGGATTGCCAAGAGCATCTGGTCGCCGACAGTGAGTATGGGCTCTCAATTCCAGGAATCGTTCAAAATAAGAATGTCTTTGGAACCCAATTCCACCCGGAAAAGAGCGGCGAGGTTGGGTTGAAGATCTTAAAAGCATTTACGGAGGTGCCGGCATGAAAATTTTTCCAGCAATTGACCTGTTAGATGAAAAAGTCGTACGTCTGTATCAAGGAGATTACGACCAAAAAGAAGTGTTTGGCGACGATCCAGTAGCTTTTGCGCAATCTTTTGAAAAAGCTGGCGCGAAGTATCTGCATCTTGTTGATTTGGATGGCGCGAAGGCGGGAAAACTGCATTACTTCGGGATCGCAAAAAAAATCGTGGAGAATACGAACCTGTTTGTTGAAGTTGGCGGCGGGATTCGTGATGAAGAAACGATTGAGCATTGCTTATCTGCCGGTGTCGATCGGGTGATTCTGGGGACGGTCGCGCAAAAAGATCCAGTATTCACACAAGCGATGTTAAAAAAATACGGCCATAAGATTGCGGTCGGTGTGGATGCCAAGGAGGGAAAAGTCGCTGTAGAGGGTTGGCTAGAAAAAACAGAGACAGATGCCTTTGATTTCTGCCAGCAGTTGGTAGACTGGGGCGCAGAGACGATCATCTTTACGGAGATTTCCCGAGATGGGACAGGGGAAGGCATCAACTTGCCCCTATATGAAAAGCTCAATCAGTTGGAGATCGAAATCGTCGCTTCTGGTGGTGTTGCTTCTTTGGAAGACATCAAAGGATTGAAAAAGCTGGGCGTTTCAAGTGCGATCGTCGGCAAGTCCTTGTACAATGGCGGGTTAAAGTTGGAAGAGGTTTTGGCTGTCAGTAAGGAGGAGGAGCAATGATCGCAAAACGTATTGTTCCGTGTTTGGATGTTCGAGATGGCCGTGTGGTGAAGGGCGTGAATTTCGCGGGCTTGAAAGACGTCAACGATCCAGTTACTTTGGCTCGATTTTACAATGAGCAGGGGGCAGATGAATTAGTTTTTTATGATATCACAGCTTCAGCAGAAGAACGCGGGTTGTTTACTGATATTTTGAAGGGCGTGGCGTCGGAGGTGTTCATTCCTTTGACGGTCGGCGGCGGAATCAATGAGGTCTCTGATTTTGAACGGGTCTTGAATTGCGGAGCAGACAAGATCAGTGTCAATTCGGGAGCGATCCGACGGCCTCAATTGATCGAAGAAGGCGCGAAACGTTACGGCAGCCAGTGTGTTGTGCTGTCGGTGGATATTCGTCGTGTTGGCGAGGAGTGGCATGTTTTTGCCAAAGGGGGCCGCGAAGATACCGGTCTGGAGGCGTTAGAATGGATTCGCCAGGGAGAGCAGTTAGGTGCAGGAGAATTAGTCATCAACAGCATGGATACAGACGGTGTGAAGCAAGGGTTTGATTTGACGCTGCTGAAAGCAGTCAGCGAGATCACCAGCTTGCCGATCGTGGCTTCTGGGGGCGCTGGAAAAATGGAAGATTTCATTGATCTTTTTCAGTTGCCGAAGATTGAAGCTGGTTTGGGTGCATCGATCTTCCATTATGGTGAAGTGAAGATCCCTGATCTGAAAAAACAATTGAATACGGCAGGGATTCCTGTTCGTATGGTGTAGAGGAGGAGCATCATGACTGAGTTGAAATTTAACGAGCAAGGCTTGATCCCGGTGATCGTACAGGATGCCGAGACCAATGAAGTCTTGACGTTAGCCTATATGAATCAAGAAAGCTATGAATTGACATTAAAGGATCAATTGATGACCTTTTATTCTCGCAGCCGCAAGGAATTATGGCGCAAAGGGGAAACCAGCGGGAACTATCAGCATTTGGTCTCACTGAAATTGGATTGTGATCAGGATGCTTTAGTCGCGAAGGTCAAAAAAGAGGGTCCAGCCTGCCACACAGGCGCTGAGAGCTGCTTCAATGACGTATTATACGGCGAAGACGAGCAGGCAACGATCGATGCGTTGTACGAATTAGTCAAAGGACGCAAAGAAGCGCCGCAAGAAGGCAGCTATACGAGTTATCTATTTGAAAAAGGCATCGAAAAAATCCTGAAGAAGGTTGGAGAAGAGTCTACGGAAGTCGTGATCGGTGCGATGAAGGAAGATCGCAGCGAAACCGTTTTCGAAATTTCCGATTTAGTGTATCATGTTCTTGTATTGATGGTAGAAATGGGGATCGATGTAACAGAGGTTCGCCAAGAATTAGCGAATCGCCATGTTGTCGATAAAAAAGTGAAGCAAGAACCGATGCAATAGACGTCAATTTTTTGGAGGTTAGCGATGTTTTATTCAAATGCCCACACCCACAGCACGTGGTGTGATGGAAAAGACAGCTTAGAGGACATGGCGCAAGCCGCGATCGCTCTAGGGTTTACAGATTTAGGATTCACCTGTCATTCGCCGGCACTTTTTGATCCAAGCTGTCCCGGTGTCCAAAATGAAGGGGCGTATCAAGCCGCTTTACGGGACTTAAAGGAAAAATTAGCGGGTCAGTTGAACATCAGCATTGGCTTGGAATGGGATTATTACAGTGCTGATCCTATCTATGGGTATGATTATACGATTGGGTCTGTCCACTATTTTCCGCCGCGACAAGGAGTATTCCGCAGCGTAGATGAGAGTCCTGAGAGCTTGATGAAGACGCTGGATGACTGGTATCAAGGGGATAAAATGCACATGGTGCGAGATTTTTACGATACGGTGGTGAGACACATCGATCAAAACCATTCGGAGATCGTGGGGCATTTTGACTTGATCACGAAATTCAATGAGAAAAATCCATGGTTGGATGAGGACAGTTCAGAATATCAGGCGATCGCCTCGAAGGCGTTGAATGATGTGATCGACATTATCCAGACCTATGACGGCATGGTGGAGATCAACACGGGGGCGATCTCTCGACATTGGCGAAAGACACCCTATCCAAATCCATTTCTGCTAAAACAATTGAAGCAACGGGAATGTCCAATCATCATTACGAGCGACAGCCACGAAACGACCACGTTGACCTGTCATTTCCCTGAGACCGTTGAATTATTGCAGTCGATCGGATTCACTGAAACGATGCAATTGAAAGACGGCATTTTCCAGCCGATTCCTTTTAACTAGCTTATTCAGCAGAAAGATTTGACAAAAGGGGTCTGGTGTCGCTATTATAGAACCAAGTTGAATAGGTGCGAAGATCAAATTAAAAATTTGTGGAACACACAGCGAATCAGGGACAGTGGAAGCCTGAAGGGAAAACAAATTTTGTTGGCGTTTGTGAGCACATCGATTGAAAGCTGCCAAGCCTTTGCTTGGAAGTAGGGTGGAACCGCGTTGATACGTCCCTATGCCGATTATTTCGGCATAGGGACTTTTTTTGTCAGTCCAACTTTTCGCAGTTTATTCTAGCTGAGAAGCTAAATAAGGTCTTTGTTTTGAATATCTTGAAAAGCTGTTTAGTTGGATGATATGTCGACGACGATAAATATAAATTTTGCAAAAAATTTATTTTCATTAGGCTTTTGAGTCGACTGCGAGTTCCACTTCGTACTTTCAGTATGGTTAGTGGAATCGTATGCGTAGTGAAAATGGAACTTATTTTTCTGCTTTTGAAAAATAAATTCCTTAATAAGAGCTAGCTGCTCTGCAAGTCCAACTTTTCGCAGTTTATTCTAGCTGAGAAGCTAAATAAGGTCTTTGTTTTGAATATCTTGAAAAGCTGTTTAGTTGGATGATATGTCGACGACGATAAATATAAATTTTGCAAAAAATTTATTTTCATTAGGCTTTTGAGTCGACTGCGAGTTCCACTCCGTACTTTCGGTACGGTTAGTGGAATCGTATGCGTAGTGAAAATGGAACTTATTTTTCTGCTTTTTGAAAAATAAATTCCTTAATAAGAGCTAGCTGCTCTGCAAGTCGAAAGATAAATAAACTTCAATAATAAAACAGGAGGAAACAGAATGAGTAAATTAACCGTGCAAGAAATGATTTTGACGTTACAAAAGTTTTGGTCTGACAACGGCTGTATGCTGATGCAAGCCTACGACACAGAAAAGGGTGCGGGAACGATGAGCCCGTATACATTTTTACGAGCGATCGGACCTGAACCATGGTGCGCTGCCTATGTAGAGCCTTCACGTCGTCCAGCGGATGGTCGTTACGGAGAAAATCCAAACCGGCTGTATCAACACCATCAATTCCAAGTTGTCATGAAGCCTTCACCAAAAAATATCCAAGAGCTGTATTTAGACAGCCTGCGTTTATTAGGGATCGATCCTTTAGAGCACGACATTCGTTTCGTGGAAGACAACTGGGAAAACCCTTCGATGGGCTGTGCCGGTGTTGGTTGGGAAGTCTGGCTTGACGGCATGGAAATCACTCAATTTACGTACTTCCAACAAGTTGGCGGCCTGCAAGTGAATCCAGTGACTTCTGAATTGACCTATGGATTGGAACGTTTGGCGTCTTACATCCAAGAAGTGGACAGTGTCTATGACTTGGAATGGAGTACAGGCGTGAAATACGGGGAAATCTTTAAGCAGCCGGAATATGAACATTCAAAATATTCCTTCGAAGAAAGCGACCAAGCGATGCTTTTAGATAACTTTGAAAAATTTGAAAAAGAAGCGAAACGTTGTTTGGATGAGAATTTAGTGCATCCCGCGTACGATTATATTTTAAAATGCAGCCACACCTTTAACTTACTAGACGCTCGCGGCGCAGTATCGGTAACGGAACGTGCCGGCTACTTAGCCCGTATCCGTAATATGGCGCGCTCGGTGGCGAAAATCTTCGTAGCTGAACGGGAAAAACTAGGCTTCCCATTATTGAATCAGGAGGGCAAATAAGATGGCGAAAAATCTACTATTAGAAATCGGTTTAGAAGAAATGCCAGCCCACGTGGTTTGGCCAAGTATCAAGCAATTAGAAGAAAGAGTCTCAAACTTTTTGTCAGAGAACAACCTGACCTTTGAAGCGATCGAGACCTTCTCCACGCCTCGGCGTTTAGCGATCCGTGTAACAAAGATCCCCGATCGTCAAGACGATGTTCAAGAAGAAGTGAAGGGACCAGCCAAGAAGATTGCGCTGGATGCAGAGGGCAATTGGAGTAAAGCGGCCCAAGGCTTTGTCCGCGGCCAGGGACTGACGACAGATGCCATCACATTCCGTGAATTGAACGGCGTGGAATATGTCTATGTCACAAAATATATCCACGGAAAAGAAAGCAAAGAAGTGTTGACTGGGCTTTTAGATGTCGTGAAGAGCATGAATTTCCCAACGATGATGCATTGGGGCGACACGATGTTTGAATACATCCGTCCGATTCACTGGATCGTGGCACTGCTGGACGACGAAGTGATTCCTTTTGAATTGCTAGACGTGAAAACAGGACACACCACTGAAGGCCATCGTTTCTTGGGAGACCAAGTCGAATTGTCTGATCCAAGTGAATACGAAGGCAAATTAGAAGAGCAATTTGTGCTTGCGGATGCCCATAAGCGTCAACAGCTTATCGTAGAACAAATCGAAGCGATCGCTGAGAAAAACAAATGGGTGATCCCCCTTGATCCCGATTTGTTAGAAGAAGTGACCAACCTCGTCGAATACCCAACGGCATTTGTCGGTGATTTCGAAGAACGCTTCTTGTCTATACCGGAGGAAGTTCTTGTCACTTCTATGAAAGAACACCAACGGTACTTTGAAGTGCGCAACCAAGCTGGGATGCTGTTGCCGCATTTCATTTCTGTTCGTAACGGAAACAGCGTGAAATTAGATAATGTCATCAAAGGGAACCAAAAAGTATTAGCCGCTCGTTTAGAGGATGGCGAGTTCTTCTTTGAAGAGGACAAAAAATTGTCTATCGAAGCCTGTGTTGAAAAATTGAAGAATGTTACTTTCCATGAAAAAATCGGCAGCATGTACGAAAAAATGCAGCGTGTGGGTCAGATCAGCCAAGTCATCGGAAAACGAATCGGCTTGAGTGAGGAAGAATTGACGGACTTGAAACGTGCTTCAGAAATCTACAAATTCGACCTCGTGACCAATATGGTCGGTGAGTTCCCAGAATTGCAGGGGATCATGGGTGAGAAATATGCGTTGCTGAAGGGTGAAAAGCCGGCTGTTGCCACAGCGATTCGCGAGCATTATTTGCCTATCTCATCAGAAGGCGCGCTGCCGCAAACAGCGATCGGTGCTGTTTTAGCGATTGCAGATAAGATCGACAGCGTCTTAGGTTTCTTTGCTGTAGGAATGATCCCAAGCGGCTCAAATGACCCTTACGCATTACGTCGTCAAACATACGGCATCGTGCGGATCGTGGAAGCTCAAGGCTGGACCTTCCCATTCACAGATATGCAAGGAGCGATCGTCGACGCGATCAACGAGGATGTCTTGGATTACGGGATTCACTTCAATCGTGACCAAAAAGAATTTATCGACTTCTTTAAGGGGCGCCTGCGTCAACGTCTGCAGATCCAAAACATTCGTCATGACGTGATCGATGCTGTCGTGGATTCACGCCAAGATGATCTTGTACAGATCTTCAAAACAGCGCAAATCTTTGATCAGCATGTGACGGATGCCCATTTCAAAGAAGCGATGGAAGCTTTGACGCGTGTCATCAATTTGGCGAAAAAAGCGGATATGTCCGTTATCACGTTCAAAGTGGATCAAACGTTATTCGAGAATGCGAGTGAAAAAGAATTGTATGACGCGGTGAAGGAAGCCGAAGATGAATTCGCAAACCAAAGCATGGCGGAAAACTATCAAACCTTGACGAATCTGCGTCCAGTGATCGAACGTTACTTCAACGACACGATGATCATGGTAGAGGACGAAAAAGTTCGCGACAATCGCTTGAATCAATTAGCGATCATCGCTCGCATGGCAAATGCCCTAGCAAGCATCGACAAGATCATTACAAAATAAGCTTTAACGAGAGAACCCCTTCGAGTGCTGACTCGAAGGGGTTCTTTTATAGGATCAATTTTAGCAAAAGCGGGATATACGCCAGATAAAGCAAGACGGAATAGCCGAGAGAAGATGCCGCAAACGGTTGATCGGCATCGTAGGAGCGTGCCAAGATCGGTACAGAATTTTGGACAGGCATCGCAGATTGTATGATGAAGACCGAGAGCATCAGCGGCGGCACGATGATCCATTGACCTAAAATCCAAACGACCAAGGGGGAGATCACATAGCGTCCGATGAGCACACCAAGGATGTCTTTGTTCAAGGTAAGGTTCTTGATCCCGACGTTATAGACAATGATCCCGATCACGAACATGGATAAAGGTGTCGTCAGATTCGCAAGATACCCTAAAAACGTGGCAAGAGAAGCCGGTACGGTAGTATTGATCAAGACCGCCGCAAGCCCAATCAGAAACCCAAGCAGGGCAGGAGAAAAGATTTTTTTCAGAATGGGGACTAGGTGAAAATTAACTGTCGCCTGTTCGATCTGCGGATTGTCGCGAGCGATGAAATAAATGCCCAGCGTCCAAAAAATCGTAGTATTTACAATATAGTACAGCAGTACATAAGGCACCGCCTTTTCACCAAAGATCGCCAAGTTGATGGGCAGTCCAATGAAGATCGTGTTGGAGCAGGTAAACATCGTAGAGAAGATCCCTTTGCGGGCAGAGGAGATCTTGAAGAGCCGTCGATAGGCAAAGCTGAGCACAAAAGTCAGCAGCATCGACAGCAGCGGGATCACCATTCCGCTGACCAAGTGAAGAAATTCAGAACGAGAAAAATTCTTCGTGATCGTCAGGAACATATTACAGGGCAGTGCGATCTGTAAGACCAGCTTTGAGAAGGCATCGCCAATTTGATTGGAGAACCATTGCTTATATGTCAGCACGTAGCCGATGAACATCAAGACAAAAATAAAAAAGATATTGATATATGCAGAAACCATTTTTTCACCTCGCATCTACTATACAGAAAAACACGAGCGCCATCAATCATCGATGACACCCGTGTTTTTCTTTCTGCTTCAGCTAGTTAGAAAGACGCTTCTTTCATAACGAGTTAGCTATTGTTTTTGTCTTGATAATGAAGCAAGCCAGTCAGATTTTCGATCTGTTCTTCGAGGCTGTCCCCGACGGTCGTATCCTTGATCAAAAGCCGCTTCAGGTCTTTATCGATCACACGCTTCAACGAGGTTTCGTCGGCTTGTTTTTCTAAGAGATTTTCGACAGATTCAAAGGGATCATGGGTCACAAGCTGAAAGCCGTAGGAATTATTCAGCAGGGAGTAGCCTGCGATGCCAGTCGTCTTTTGATACGCCTTTGAGAGCCCGCCGTCGATGACGAACAGCATGCCTTCACCCTTGATCGGAGATTCGCCATCCTGGACCTTGACAGGGGTATGCCCGTTGATGATCCGTGAATTAGGGGAATACAGCGCAAACTCCTCCAAAATCATCTGACACGTTTCCTTCGTATCCCGATAGTGATAATAAGGGTTTTTGATTTCCTTATGCGTCGCCTTGTCTGCAATAAAATAGCGTTCAAAGGTCGTCATGGCGCTCTTTCCAAATTGCGGGGAGATCTTTCCAGTCCAGCAATACCAGATCCAATCCGCGGAAGAACTGTCCTTTTTCTGACTTTGACAGCCTGAGCGGATGTGATCTTCAAAGAAATTCAGCAGGTCCTTCCCGCCGTAATCAGTCCCTTCTACAGTCAGCGGCAAAAAGCTGCCGTCTTTTTTCAAGGGCAGACAACCATGAAAGAGCAGGTGCTGGTTGTAGACGCGGTACATGGAGCCTTTGTTCAGGAGCAGTTGGATGTGTTCCTGCATCTTCGACGATTGCTGGAAGGAAGTCAGTAGGGTATCAACGACGTATTCTTCCTGCTCCGTCAGTGCGTGGACATCCTTTTGCAACGTTTGGAAGCAGCTTCCCTGCAGCGGATAGCTTTTGCCATTAAGCGAGATCGTTTCGTTGTCGTAATCGATCTTCTCCAGCAATAACCGGTCTTCCATTTTAAAATCAGGGTGACGCTTGATCAATTGCCCCTCCAGCTTAAATTGAAGGATCGACAACGCTTGGTGAACCTTTTCTAAACTGTCTAAGCTTTCGATCGAATAGCTTTCACTGCTGTTTTTCTCTTTTGGTGTGAAGATCGGATTTTTGTCGTAATGTTCTTCTGCGTGCATGAACAGCGGACGCAGGTTCAGCGCATAGGCTTGTTCGATCTCATAGAGATAATTGTAGCGGGCGGCGATTCTTAATAAGGTCATGAGGCAGGCACGAGACCCGGCGTAAGCGCCGATCCAGAGAATGTCATGGTTGCCCCACTGGATATCGACGGAAGGGTGCTGGCAAAGCCTGTCCATCACCTTGTCTGCTTCCGGTCCGCGGTCATAGATATCGCCGACGACGTGCAGGTGGTCCACCACTAGGCGTTGGATACTCTGACACAATGCGACAATAAACGGTCTGCCTTGATCCAAGTCGAGGAGGTGCGCCAGAATTTGATCGAAGTAGGCAGCCTTGTCTGAATAATTCGTATCAGTATACATCAATTCTTCAATGATATAAGCGTATTGCTTGGGCAGCGCTTTCCGAACTTTCGAGCGCGTATACTTTGTTGAACAAAAGGCCAGCAGCTCCAATAATTGGCGAATCTTTTTGCGATACCATGAGCGGTCACGGTAGGCATAAAACGCCTGATCTGCCAGCGCTTCCTTTGGATAGGCGACTAAGATCGTCAGCTTGTCCTTCTCGTGCTCCGTCAGCCGATCACCAAAAAGCAGGCTGATCTTTTCTTTGATGTTCCCTGCGCCTGTCCGCAAAATATGGTCGAAGGCGGTGAACTCCCCATGAATATCACTAATGTAAAGTTCGGTTCCTTTAGGCAAGTGCATGATAGCTTCTAAGTTGATCAACTCGGTCATGACCGCCTCTCTGGTGCGAAATTCTTTTTCCAACATTTGATAATACTTTTCGCGGGTCGATAGCATAAATGTGCTCCTTATCCATAGTAAGAACGTTTTTCAGCATAAACTTCAAAAAATCCACGCAGGCAGAGAAGTCACCGAGGGACTTCTTTAGACACGTCTGCGATGCGGGGAAAGGATAGTTCTTATAAATTATTGTCTAAATGCTCGCAGATCAATGTCGCAGATTCTTCGATCGATTTGTTGGTGACATCTAACGTGAAGGCACCCAACTCATCGTAAACGCGCATGGCATAATCGACTTCCTCTTTGATACGATTGATATCTGAATAGCGAGAATTCTCAGCCAAGCCGAGGGAATTCAACCGACTCATACGGATTTTTTTCTGAACTTCTGGTTCGATCAGCAGACCAACGATCTTCTCCTTTGGAACTGCTTTGATTTGTTCGGGCAAGGGAACTTCAGGGATCAGCGGCAAGTTTGCTACCTTCAAGCGATTGTTCGCAAGATACATACTTAACGGTGTTTTCGACGTGCGAGAGATCCCGAGCAATACAAGATCCGCCTCTAAAAAGCCTTTCGCATCTTTGCCGTCATCATACTTCACCGCAAATTCGATCGCAGCGACACGGTCAAAATATTCCTGATTCAATTTATGGACGACACCTGCCTGCTGCAAAGGAGCCACACCCGTTTTTTGATAAACGATCTCCATGAAAGGATTCATTAAATTAATACATTGAAGCCCTGTTCGTTCGCTAAAGTCCGTGACGATCTTCGTCAGATTGTCGCTGACCAGAGTCGTGATCACGACTGCGCCGTCCTTTAGAGCATCCCCTAAAATACTTTTTAACTCGTCTTCATCCTTCGTAAAAGGAAAACGATACGACAAATCAAATTCTACTGAAGGAAATTGGGCTGCTGCGGCGTTTACTAACTTCAGCGAGGTTTCACCGACTGAATCAGAGATCATGTATAATGGTACACTTCTTTTCATTTTTTTCGCTCCTATCGATTGGTTTCCGTTTGTTTGGCTTGTTGCATAATATAATTAAAAATCCGAGACTTCGTAATTTTGCCAATCACTTTTTTCGGATCGTCTTCACTAACTACAGGAAGAGAGTCGACTTGGTAATCCAGCAAAACAGCGCCAGCTTCCAAGATCGTATAATCCTTCGTACATGTTTGCAGATGCGGCGCACGCGTCATGACCACCGCAACGGGGGTGTTTTGCAAATTGCTGTTTAAAGACGCACGCAATAAATCTTTGCGGGACAAAAGACCGACGAGATGCTGTTCTTTATCAGTCACATAGATCGAACCAACATCATACATGAACATATTGGTGATCGCGTCATGGATCGACGTGTCCTGCGGTGTCAACAGCGGGGACAACATAATCTCTTCGACCTTGACGGAAAAGATTTTATCGAATAAAAACTGCTCGATCCCCACACCTGTGTAGGTATAGCCGACCTTTGGGCTCGCCTCTAAAATGCCTGCCATTGTTAAGAAGGAAAGGTCAGTCCGTAAAGTAGCATGTGAGATTCCTAAGTGTTCAGCGATTTTCTCGCCACTCAAGGGTTGATCGCGTTTCACGATCTCAATGATTTTCTCTTGCCTTTGTGATAAGTTCATAAGTCCTCCTAGTGGTGCCTTCATTTTCTATAAAAAAGTCTTTGATTGTCTTTTCATGCGTCCGTTCTTTTCTCGATAACCTAAAAAAATACGACGTGAATACACAGTCTATTATACACGTAATAAGCATATAAACAACATAAATGGATAAATAAGCACATATTGAATTCTTTACGAAAAGCAAGTGTAAATACTTTCTAAAAAAAGCATTTAGCAGTATACTTTTTTCTGTTGATAAATTAACCCGTTAGTCAAGGGGTCAAGACGCCGCGTTCTCAGCGCGGAGGCACGGGTTCAAATCCCGTACGGGTTATTAGGATAAAAGTCTTTCTGCTGATCGCTATCGGTAGAAGGCCTTTTTTGTTTGGAAAAAATAAAGTAAATCCTCCTACGGTCTCTCCTCCAACGAGAGACCGTTTTTTCGCGTAAAGATATCTTTACTTTGGCGAGAAGGACAGGTACAATTTAGTAAAGATATCTTTACTTGCAGGTGCGGAGGCGTACCCGCGCCAAAAATACGTGAGGCTACGAAAAAACGGTATCTAACTGACAGGAGGGGCAACATGATTATTTATGGTATTTTTACACTGATTTTTTGGGGAATCTCCTTGTATTCATTCATCGGATTGTTTTCATTGATACGAATCATTCTGCGGTTTTATCGCTATGACGAGCTGGAACGACGGACAGTGGTGGACGCGTTCGCTATTAGTATGGGGGTCATTCTTGTGGTGCATCTTGTCCAGCTTGTGTTGTCATTCACTGTACCTATAGAAATAGTGAGTATCCTTTCACCAGGAAGGTATCTTACAGGCGGATTGATCAGCAACGACCCAGTCCACGTTGATAGCTTCTTATTTGATTGTGCGATCATTGGGCTCAGCTACAGGCTTCGAAGCACGCGTTACGGGTTAACCAGTAAGAAGCAGCGCCTGGTTCCTATCGTGATTCTATTGAGTCTCCTTTGTATTTTCTTTTTAACGACACTGATATTTATGTAATTATTAGGAACAATTCTTATACGTTTGGGACAAAAAATGCCTTTTTCAAGATCAATCTTTAAAATGACTGTTACTTAATAGTATAATGGGTATTAATTTGTGAAATGTTTTGCTTAGGGGATGGACAATTTCATGAATGAATGAATAAAAGTGGAATGGGAGTGGTTAAATGGAAAAGCATTTGAAAAAAGCGAAAACGTGGAACACAGTAGTAATTATTTTAGGAATCCTTTCGGTAGCAACTGGGGTGATGGGGTTGCCGAAAGTCTTGAATCCGAATGCAAAGGATTATGAAATGTTAGGAGACTATGGGAGACAGATGTTGGACTATATGAACAGCCCGCTGACAAAAGCCGTCTCGGTACTGTCATTGGTCGTGTCGATCATTTTACTCGTCTTCTATTTTAAAGCCAACAAAAAATTAAGCGATGAGATCGCACCTTCAAAAGTGCCCTATTATGTTTCGATCGGCTGGAGCCTTCTGAGCTTAGCCTTATCGTTGATCACGCAGCCAACGATGCAGATCGAAGGAACGAATATCAATACGATCATGACGATCGTTATGACGGTATTTCAGGTGATCTTCTTATTGCCTGCATTACTGGTGATCGTCCATTTATTTAAAGCAGAACCCGAGGAGTAGCGCATGAGAAAGAAAAAAATGACGAAAAAGCAAAGAGTCCGTTGGAGTATTTTAGCTGGTGTGTTGGCGTTGGTCCTTTTTATCGGGATCTTCGTCTATTCACAAACACGCGGCACGAAAGTAGAAGAGAATCAATTCAAAACGATCACCTTAAAAAAATCTGATCCGCTGACCTTCAATGGGATCGTGGAAGCGACCCATACGCAGGATTATTATTTGGATCAAACGTTAGGCAAAATCTCTGAGATCAATGTTCAAGATGGGCAAGAAGTCACAGAGGGAACGACACTGCTCAGCTATACAAATACCCAATATCAAGAGCAGGCAGATGAACAGAGCACCAATTTAGATAAATTGTACCTAGCCGTGGCGAATGCACAGGAAATGCTGACGATCGCGCAAGACAAGCAAGCCAAAGAGCAGCAGAAAGTGAACGAAGCCACCGCTAACTACAACAACACCAATGGCAACAGCGAAGAAGGCGCAGCCAATAAAGAGCAATACAAACAGGAAAAGGCCCAATACGAAAGCACCCTGGATGCGGCGAGTGACGGTGTCGTCCAAGCCCGCCAAGCACTAAACAGCGCCAACGCGGAGTTAAACGCAGCGTCGCAAAGTGTCAATACGATCCGAGGAAAGGTCAGCTCCACGATCGCCAGCGCCACGAGCGGCACCGCTTATATCGACGAAAAAGGGAAAAATGAAGCATCCGTCCCAGTCGTAAAAGTCGTCAGCAATGAAGTGACGGTCGAAGCGAAGGCGTCAGAATACGATTATCCGCAAGTGAAACAAGATGCCCCTGTAACGATCAAGCCAATCACGACAAACCAAGAAATTGCAGGGACGATCACACACATCAACAAGCTGCCGGATCGGGCCAGTGAAGCCGCAGGACAAGCAGCCGGCGCAGGTGGGGGAACAACAAGCTCGGTTTCAAATTACAGCTTTATTGTCAAACCGACAGAAACACTGCAATATGGTTACAATGTTCAAGTCGTGATGCCGCTAAACGAGATCCGTGTGCCGAAAAAGGCGGTCAAAAAAACAGGGGACACCCATTATGTGTTTGCCTACCGCAAAGGAAAAGTTCGGGAAGTGACGGTTCAAGTCGAGGACAAAGGCGATTATTATCTCTTGAAGGACGGACTAAAAGAAGGCGACCGCATCATTTCAAATCCTGATAAATCCTTGCGAGATGGTCAGGAATTGGCGGTGGATTAGATGATCGAACTCAAAGACATCAACAAGTACTACCGCAACGACGAGGAATCTTTGCACGTGCTGAAAGACATCAATCTGAAGGCCGATGCTGGGGAGATGATCGCGATCATGGGTCCTTCCGGTTCAGGAAAATCCACACTGATCAACCTATTAGGCTTTATCGATACAAAGTTTGAGGGGCAGTATTTATTTGAAGATGAAAACCTGATCACGACCACCGATGACCGTTTGTCTAAAACGCGGAATCAAATCGTCGGCTTCGTTTTTCAAAATTTCAGCCTGATCGAGAATTATACGGTCTATGAAAATGTTGAATTGCCGCTTCTTTATAACGGCTACGGCTTCCATCAAACAAAGAAAAAAGTCATGACAGTCTTAGAAAAAGTCGGTCTCTCGGACAAGGCAGAAAAACGTCCGAGACAGCTATCCGGTGGGCAGCAGCAACGTGTGGCCATCGCACGAGCGCTGATCAATCAGCCAAAATTCATTATCGCGGATGAACCAACGGGGGCACTTGATACCCATACCTCCAACGAGATCATGGAGCTATTCCAAGAACTGAACCGCCAAGACAAAGTCACGATTTTTCTAGTGACCCATGATCCGGAGGTCGTTCCCTATTGCACACGATTAGTCAAGATCAGAGACGGCGCGATCACAGAAGACAGGGCGGTGAATGACGAATGAAATTCTATGTCAATTGGCGTTCTTCCTTAGGCTCGATCTTTAAGAACAAAAAACGAAGCGCACTGACGATGTTCGGTATCGTGATCGGGATCGCTGCGGTGATCGCGATTCTGTCGATTGGCCGCGGGTTTGAGCGTGACACGATCGAGAGTCTGACTGCGAGTGACTCAGACAAGCTGGAGGTCACGATTGATTTTGCCCCCAGCAACGATGCCTTGTATTCTTCCAACATCGATATGATCCAAGATTCTGACTTCAGTATATTAAGAACGATCGATGGCGTGGAGTCGGTCAACTATCCAAAGAACGATTTGTCCTATATTTATAAAGACGTTCAAGTAAAGGATAAGAAGAAAAATTACCGTGTCGGCGTGGTCTCGAAAAAAGGCAAAGCAGTCAGCCATGGACGCAGCATCTCCATGTATGACAACCAGACACAAAGCAAAGTCGTGACCATCGATTCGTCGTTGGCAAAAGACCTGTTCGGTACAGCAAAAAGCGCGGTCGGACGCGGCTTTACGTTAGACAATCAAGTCTTCACCATCGTGGGGGTATTTCCATCTGGGATGGAAGAGACGATGTTCTCCATGGGCTCTACGAAAATCCAGATCTCTCGACAAACCTACGTCCATTTCTTTGGGAATGAACGCTACACAAGCTCGGTCGTCCTGACACTAGCAGACGGCAGTCAGTTGAACAAAGTCGCTGACAAAGCCATCAAAAAACTGCAAGACGCCGGAGCGATGCGTCAGCAAGGGGAATACCAAGTGTCTAATATGGCGATGATGACAGATGGGATCAGTGAAGTTTTAAGCAGTATCACACTCTTCATCAGCGCGGTAGCAGGGATCTCTCTTTTCATCGCAGGGGTCGGCGTCATGAATATGATGTATATCTCCGTTTCTGAGCGAACAAAAGAAATCGGGATACGTCGGGCACTAGGGGCAACGCGTGGCGCGATCCGCCTGCAATTCTTGCTGGAAGGCATGACCTTGACACTTGTCGGCGGGATCATCGGCTATCTTCTAGGGATGATCGTGGCCTATGCGATCGGAAATGTCATGGATATCTCGGTATCCGTGGATTTGTTTACAGTTTGTTTAGCAGTCGGCGTTTCAAGCGGAATCGGGTTGGTGTTCTCAGTGATGCCCGCCTCTGAAGCAGCGAAGAAAGATTTGATCGATATCCTTAGATAAATAGGTCGAAAAAGCTATCGGTCTTTCGCTAGAAATCGAGAGCCATTTCAATCAGCTATAAGGAACAAAAAAAGAGTGTCCACATCATCCAGTCTAGGCTGTGATGATGTGGACACTCTTTTTATTGGTTATTTACGTTGTTGCTTCCCGGAGTTGCGTCCGTTGGCGTTTTTGTTTTTATTTTTGTTCTTAGGCTGTGACACTTGTTTTTGTTGCACGGGCTCAGCCTTTTTGATTGGCTTCGTTACTACTTGTTTCGGTGGGTTCTTCTTCAAATCTTCTTGGATCTTCGCTTTGATACGAGGACGCATCAAGACATTGGTGATGAAGGTTTGGATACAACTGAAGATACCGCCGACTACCCAGTACAATGCCACCCCAGCAGGTGAGGTGAAGGACATGAAGACGATCATCAATGGTGAAGCGATCATCATGCTGCGCATCGTTTTCTTTTGTTCTTCCGGCACACCGATCAGTGAGATGTACCCTTGGAGCAAGTAGGCGATCCCTACGACGACCACGAGAGCGATACTTGGTTTTGCCAAGTCGATCCCTAAGAAGGTCGAATGTTGGATACCTTGAGAAAAACGTGCCGTGTAATACAACGCGGAGAAGATCGGCATTTGGATCAGCAACGGCAGACAGCCCATGCCGCCCATCATGCTGACATTGTTTTCCTTGTAGACAGCTTGCATTTCACGCTGTGCTTCCATTTGTTCTTCTTGCGTCGTTGCTTGCTTTACTTTTGCTTGAGCTGCGTCGACCTGTGGTTTGATCGATTGCATTTTTTCCGATTGGACCAATGATTTCTTGGATTGATTGATTCCCAAAGGCAAGATGATCAAGCGGACGATGATCGTTAATACAATGATCGCTAATCCGTAAGACCAGTTGAAGTTTTGAACCATCCAATTAAGAAAGTTCTCCAATGGCACAACGAGCATTCGATAGACAAGACCTGATGTATCTGGGGTACCATCACTATTTGATTTAACACAGCCGGATAATAGTAAAAGAACGCCCAAGAGGCCGGAGCCTAAGAGCCAATTTTTAAATTTTGTCATTTATTTCTTCCTCTGCTAATAAAAATTTATACAGGAAATACTATACTAGATAACTCAAGCCTTTTCAATGAAATTCGAGGAAATCAGGGAACCTTGTCATTTTTTTAATAGACCACGCGAAATTGATCGTAGTCCTTGATCCCAGGGTCTTCCGATTGGCTGATATGGGACACTTTTGCAAAAGGATTTTGCGGCTGCTCCAACTTCTCTAAAAACTGAGCCATCTGAGCCTCTGTTCCAACAGCTTCGATCGTCACACTGCTGTCCTCTTCATTTTTCACCGTACCGGTCAAGCCAATCTCAAGGGCAAGCTGATAGGTGGTATAGCGGAAGCCCACGCCCTGAACACGTCCGGTAACATTTATATGCTTCTTCATATGAAACCCTCCTGATTCTTTTTTTCTCTTATTCACTATGATAACGACTTTTGCTGGTTGATACAAGAATTCGCGTGCTATAATGGCAGACGGAGCCATATGTTAGAAAACAACTAGCTAAAAAAGTGGAGGAAACAGTTTGAAAGAGATCCAATCAACTAAAAATACCCTTATCAAAGAAACAAAAAAATTATTGCAAAAAAAATACCGTCAACAAAGCCAAACCTATTTATTGGAAGGCTTCCATTTGATCCAAGAAGCACAGGCCGCAGAGGTGGTCTTAAAAGAAGTTTTCATCAGCCAACGCGGACTGAATGAATGGTCTGAATGGATCGAAGCCCATCTGACAGATTATTCCCTTGTTTCTGACGATGTACTGAAGGCCCTGTCTAGTCAGCCTACACCCCAAGGCATGATCGCTGTAGCGGAGATGCCGCAAGAAGAAAATGATGATTTTTCAGGTGCTTGGCTGCTATTGGACAATGTGCAAGACCCCGGCAATGTTGGAACTATGATCCGCACAGCCGATGCGGCAGGTTTTTCAGGCGTCCTTCTAGGGCAGGGGAGCGCCGATCTATACAATCCAAAGACCTTGCGCAGCACACAAGGAAGCCTCTACCATCTGTCTGTTCGAAGCGGTGACCTTTCCGCCATCATTCCTCAGTTTCAGGAGAAGGGCTATCCAGTGGTAGGCACAGCCTTGGACAAACAAGCCAAAGACTACTTATCCGTTGAGAAGATGAGTGATTTTGCCTTGGTCATGGGAAATGAAGGTCAGGGGATGTCGCCCGAACTATTAGCCATGACAGACCAAAATGTGTACATTACAATTAAAGGAAAAGCTGAATCTTTAAACGTTGGAATCGCGGCTGGCGTGTTAATGTTCCACTTACTTAAGTAAAAATTCACATTTTGGTAATCGATATTAAGGAACTGTTAAACTTTATTCACAAACTCATGGAAGCCTATTCAATGAATCTGCCACGTGCTATACTATTTGACAGAGACAAAGAAAAGGGGCTTTATATCCATGACAGAAAACTGGCGTGATGATGAAGAATACGTTTCTTATATAGAAGATTTATTAGCTACCGAAGAGGTACAAAAATTAGCAAATTACATCCAACACATGCATTCAACACGGTTGGAACACTCAATCAGTGTTTCTTATAATAGCTACAAATTAGCAAAACAATTCAACGGCGATGCTAGAGCCACTGCTCGTGCAGGTCTATTACACGATCTGTTCTATTACGACTGGCGCACAACGAAATTCGACGAAGGATCGCATGCCTACATGCATCCACGAATCGCTGTTAAAAACGCAGAAAAAATCACGGAGTTGTCAGACTTAGAACGTGATATTATTATTAAGCATATGTGGGGCGCAACGATCACTCCCCCTAAATACAAAGAAAGCTACATCGTAACGATGGTCGATAAATACTGCGCCATCAAAGAAGCCGCTGTGCCGATAGTAGACCGCTTCAATTCCTACAAAGCACGCTTGAAGAAAGAGTGGAACTAACAGAACAATTCCAGGCACCAAACAAAAAAATTGTTTGGTGCCTTTGTTTTGCCAGTTTTCCTTCCTGCTTCAGCAGGTTAGGAAAATGGTATGCGTACGAAGATCCCTCATTTTTCAGGTTTTTAGAAAAATGAATACCTATTATATAAGTTAGCGGCTAGGTAGATTTTTCGAAGTGTATGCGGTCAGAACGAGTATTCTTGAACGTATTCTTCGTATTTGAACGAAGGGTTTAGTAGAATGGAGTAAGTGGACGAAGGTGGGAAAAGCTTTTTTCCATGCCCTTTGTAAAACGGAAAAATGTAAGGGCTCTTTTAGGTAAAACAGTTTATCAACTCGTTTATCGTTCATTGGTGTTGGCCGTGACTTAATTTAGATTGTAAGAAAGAGAGGAACAAAGTGATCAAACCAAATATAGCAAAGCAGTTAGTTTTTGCCATCGTCGGAACATTTATCGCCGCGGTGGGGGTCCGATTGATCGTCGTCAGCGGATTGGGAGCAGACGCGATCAGCACATTGGTGTTAGGAATCCTTCAGCATGTCTCCCTACAGTTCGGCACGGTGAGTATG
Organism: Enterococcus gilvus ATCC BAA-350; assembly: GCF_000407545.1. NCBI lineage: Bacteria > Bacillati > Bacillota > Bacilli > Lactobacillales > Enterococcaceae > Enterococcus > Enterococcus gilvus. Next base: position 840,433 of record NZ_ASWH01000001.1, read on the forward strand.
ATGTTCAGTGGGATCGTCTTAGTGTTCATCTTTTTTTACGATCGAAAAATGATCGGTATCGGAAGTATCATCAATAGCTTCGGACTCGGTTTTTGCCTGAATCTCTTGGATGGGATGGGGATCTTGCATACGATTCCTGATGGGCTGGGCTATCCGTCGATCATCGCGGGATCGATCGTGTTCGGTATCGGTACCGGGATCTATCTACTGGCGGATGCTGGATCAGCGGCGTATGAATGTTTGATGGTCTTGATGAAGCGATTGCTGAAGAGCTCGGTGAAGGTGGCACGGATCGTCTTAGATGCCATCATCTTTTTGGCGGGCTTCCTGTTAGGCGGACATATCGGCTTTGGGACGCTGATCGTATTATTATTGATGGGCCCTTCGTTGGAAATGACCTTGAATCATTTGCCAAAACTGAAATTTTTCCGTGTACAGCAAGCAAAATAGAGCAAGGAAGCGATTTTTTCCTAGTAACCGAATGGGTTATTTGCTACAATGAATAAGGTTCATTTTATAGTAGAGAGGTGCGAATGATTTCTTGCTCCGGCAGAAAAAAAGCGCATACGAAGAACGATCCATCGAATGAAACGATTCGAACAGATAAAAATAGGAATAGGAGTGCTTATTAATGATTGCAGCAAGCGATTTACGTGCAGGGATGACTTTTGTTCAAGGAGACAAATTGATCAAAGTGTTAGATGCCAGCCACCACAAACCTGGTAAGGGAAACACCGTTATGCGCATGAAATTGCGTGACGTTCGTACAGGTTCAACTTACGATACGACGTTCCGTCCAGATGAAAAATTTGAAAAAGCGATGATGGAAACGAAGCCTGTTCAATATTTGTACAGCCAAGATGACATCGCGATTTTCATGGATCTAGAAACCTATGAACAATACGAAATTCCAATTGCGACAGTTGAAGAAGAAATGAAGTATTTACTTGAAAATATGGAAGTAAAAATCCAATTTTACGGTGAAGAAGTGATCGGTTTGACATTGCCTACGTCCGTTGTTTTGCGAGTGGTTGAAACTCAACCATCCATCAAAGGTGCGACAGTTACTGGTTCAGGCAAACCTGCGACCATGGAAACAGGCTTAGTCGTGAACGTTCCTGACTTTATCGAAGAAGGCGAAATGCTGGAAATCAACACTCAAGAAGGTACGTACCAAAAACGCGCAAATAAATAATCAAGAAAAGACCATGATCGCTGGGAGGACTTCCAAGAGGAGTCGACGCACGCGGTCATGGCTTTTTTATGTCAAAATAGAAAATGACACCTTTACTAGAAACGCTGCGAATTCCCCTGGAAAACAACGCTACAAATTGTGACATAGCTGCTATGACACGATTCATAGCGTAATAAAGGGACATTCATACTCTATACTTTTAATAGGTCAGGAGGACGATCATGGATATAGGATCAAAATTAAAAGAACATCGAACAACGAGAAATTTAACGCAGGAAGAGGTGGCGATGAAGCTGAATGTTTCCCGAACGACAGTTTCAAGTTGGGAAACGGGGCGCACATTTCCTGATATTGAAAAGCTCGTTTATTTAAGCGACCTGTATGATCTCTCCTTAGACCAATTAATCAAAGAGGAGCCGGTGATCATGGAAACCCTTGTGACAGAAAGAAAAAAATTAGGACGCTACAAGATTCTTAAAAGTATAGGTCTTGCTTTGGTGGCATTATTTGTACTCTACAATCTCTATTGGTTCACAGCAGTCTATCCCAGAAATCAAAAGTTGAAGGATTGGGATAAGACGGAAGCAAATAATTATCTTCATAAAGGAAAGCATACGTTTCAGGCTCATGACCTTCGCTATCTAGAGCCGCTGCACAATGGCAATATCCCTGTTTCTACCTATCGAGGGAGCGCCTTCGATGTAGGTATCGATGGAGATTACGTCTATGTAGGTCTTTATGGAAAAGCCGATCGCATGAAATTAGATGTTCCAAAGTCGACAAATTTTACTCTGCGCTTCAAAAGAAACGAAAGAAATCCTTCTTATGAAAAAGTAAGTGGGGATACACCACCAAGTGAAGCGAAGAAAATTCTAAAGGAACATGCCAAAGAATTTAATGAAGACCTCCGCGCGGTTCAAGCTGTCTGGGATAGTGTCAATAATAACTAATACGATCACTGCTGGTAGAAAACCTCACGATATTTTCTACCAGTTTTTTTCGATCAGTGAAACGTACGCACGATGTCTTGGATGTCTCGATTGATTTTATTTGGTGCGATGTATTTTCGCCCTTTCGCAGTGAGGCTGTCACGAGCGAAGATCGTCGCGCTTGCCGTCAAGCACCCTTTTGAGCAGCAGTGGATGACTTTTCTGAATTCGTCATATTCAAATTGGAAAAAACTGCTGGTGAGATTCAGATGATCCGGGCGGAAGGTGTAGCAGTGGTCGTTAAGATCCTCAGAAAAGGGGTGCAGACACCCGGGACAGATATGCCATTTTCTCCCGTGTACTCTATAGGAGCTTTCTATGTACCGCTTTTGTTGAATGCGTAAAAGTCTCACAGGATACAGACTTTTTGTAGGAAAATTGTTATTCAAAAAGATTAATTGATCAATGGATTGCTGATCTTCAAAGGATTCAAATCGTGTGGGAATACTCGTAGTGAATTGAAGCATTGTCTTTTCCTCTTTTCTAATAGTTACACTAATATAATAAAAAGAAAGCATCTCTAAAAAAGAAGGGTCCCATCCAAGAGGGAAGAACAAGAAGTTGAGAGCAGGTTGCTAAGGGTCGTAACAACCTAATATTAAGGAGTAATTCCTCTCGAATGAGAACAGCCTATATCCGTTTTCATATAGGAAGGGCAACAAAAAATGGCCTCAATTCTTAATAAAGATACTTTCTAAAATAACTATAGCAAAAAAAGATTGCGGTGTGAAATTCCTTTTTTTACAAAATAACAATCGTTATTAAATTATTTTTTTTAACTCTGCATTAATAGAGACAATACAGATCTTTTTTTCAGTCGTCAGGGATCGTGCCTCCGCAGTAAATGATTGACGAGGGCAACGATCAGCCCCACAAAGAGGGGAGCGAGGATATAACGAATAAGCTCACTCAAAAGGATCACCTCCTTTCACGAGTGGGGAGGGTGACGACAAGAGAGGCTACCTGCACGCAGCACTAATGAGACGAACAAAGATTACGTTAGAGACCTTACTCGCGTCTATCTGGTGAAGAGTCGGGCTCTCCCTTGTTTTTCTTCCGTCGAAACAGACGATCCAGCAGTTTTTTTCGCGGCTTCTTCTCAGCCGGCTTCGCTTGGTAGGACGAAGCTGTCTGTACAGAAGACTCACTACAGGAAGTTGTGCGTTCATTACCTATGGGCATAACGTTTTTTATTAATGACGGTTGGTTAATCGTCGCAGTGTCCGCAAGTACGACCGCTGGCACTTTCGGGCGCTCCACGGGCATAGGAAGCTGTGGAACCAATGCTTCAGGAAGCGGAGCAAGCTCTTGAGCCGCTGCCACAGGAAAGCAAGGCACGTCAGGTTCAAAAGAATCCTCTTCCTCCGAAATGTCTGTTGCGCTGTCGAAAATAGGGGAGATTTTTTTCGTTACCAATTTGCCGGATACCACAGAATCAAAGAGTTTTACGCCATCCTTTTCAAAAATGTCTAAGGTCGTCAAGAGTTCGCAGGCTGCTTTCATTTCTTGCGGCGTCAAGCTGGTATCGACGTCTCTATAGGTCCAGTTATGTGCGTGCCCTTCACCATCTGCGAAGGTCGTTACTAAATTTGTCGTCTCAATACTCATGTCAAAGTTCCTTTCTTTTAGTTTATTTGTGTGCGCAGGTAGATAGAATGATCTCACGGTTCGTTGGTTTCTTCGGGACGGACAAGGGAAATCAAGGAACGAACAACTGTCTTGGCTTTTTCTACATAGTCTCTAGCAGGAAACATCTTCATCCGCAGCGCCCGCCATTCAGGAGCCATGAAGTAATCCTGGAAATAGTAGAAGAAGCGTTTCATCGTACGGGTGGCTTTTGTATTTAAGAAAATGTAGCGAACGAGATCCTTCAGAACATGGGCAAACTCTTTCGCTCCCAGTTGATGTCGCACGCGTAATGCCAAGATATAATGAATCGTTTTGGTGCTGTTTTGAGTCAATTGATAGAACCACGTGATCCGGTTCTCCAATGTTTCTAATTTCAAAGTGAATAGCTGGTGATGATCGAGTGCCAAGTCCTTCATTCTCATCGAATCTCATCCTTCCTTTTCTTAATAGAGGGGAGCGGGGAGCACCCGCTCGACCTCCTGGTGATTAGCCTTTAAAAATTTCTTGTTCCGTCGTTTCGACATAAGCGGCGCTGTCAACTGTATTGAATAGGAAAGCATCGTCCTTTTTGAAGAGCTTCAGGTCGCCTAAACGTCCTAGCAAGCCTTTGATCTCAGTCGGTGTTTTCGTCGTTGTTGGGTTTTCCAGGCTCCAGGTCTGTACTTTTCCAGAGCTGGTTTTGAATTTCGCGACAAGTTTTTTCATTTCTTCTTCCTCCTTTATAGGTTATTTCACGTAGCGTGTTTGCGTCGTTAAGATCGCGCTGTCCAAGTAGCTGTCTTCCGCGGACAATTCCGTTAAGATCTCACCCAATTCTAGGATGGCTTCCTCTGACGGATCATCGATCACATGTTGAAAATTGACCTTCTTCATCTTTTCTAATCCTTGGTCGATATGGACCTGTAATTTGCTGCCTAATTTTTGAAGCATCGTTGTTTCCTCCGTTTCGATTTTTTTGTACCGGCCGGTGACTACAAGATAGAGGATTTTCCCAGAAGAAACAAATCGCAAAATGACCGCCTCCCCCCCTAAAATGACTCGTTTTGGGGGTAAAAAGACCCTTTTTTGGCAAAAACAGGTCAAATTGGGGGGAGGGGGAGTCAATTTGCTGTTTGCGTTTGCCGTTGATTTTCTATAAAATAAAAGGTTTTGGCTAAAAATGGACAGGAACACAAAAAAACACAGAAAGCGAAGAAGTTCCTTCACTTTCTGTGTTTCTTCTAGTCATTAGTACCAGCCGATCCTATCGACCGCTTCACGATTTTCGATCAGATCATTGCAATGGTAAAGAGAGTAAGCTTTATTATAGAGCCGATTCAGCTCGCCGATGGGGGTGCGGAAATACTGCAAGCTCAGCCGTCCCCGTAGGACTTTCGCAAAAGGCGTGTCTGGCAATTCTAAAAAATCAAGCGGTGTCGTGCCCTTCGTGATAAAGTGAAAATGCCCGCGGCGCATCGTTGCCAATACCAGACAAGCCACCTCAGCATTACTGATGATCCGCCGCCGATGGATCGGTACGGTGAGCTTCGGTCCATTTTCGATCGCCACATAATAGGACTCCTGCATCTTTTTCAAGTCTACGATCTTCGCAGGATTCAGCCAAATCGTGGTTTCCGACCCCTCCAAAGGAAACAAGGCAAAGAAGGCACAGACCCACGGGAACTTATATTTCCCAAAATTCCCATTATTTTTCAGACAGCGAGAAAGAATCTTGTATTCAGGGAAACAATGGGCCGACGCAAAACGACGCAACGTCTTCTGCGGATTCATCTGACTAAAGGAGATCCCTTCGTCGGAAAAGATCAACGCCCCCGCCTCTCTCGGATTCGGGATGATGCAGTTGATGACCTGAACCTTCAACGGATCAAACGATGTAGCGCTTTCATAATACTGCTGCCACAAACTCGACCATACCTTATCCTCTAAAACATCCAACCTTTTACTCGTATTCATATACATCCTCCTTTAAGCACCTTCTTTGTGCTCACCTAAAACTATACTCCACAAAACCAAAAATTTGTTTTTTTATTTTTTAATTGAAAATTAAAGAAAACACAAAAATGAACGCGTGCTGATATTTATACACGCGTTCACCTCCAATTTTCCATTAATCGATCTCGTAAAGAATAAATGAACAATTTATTAGTAAAAAAATATATTTATAATATTTAAGGAAAATGCTAAAATAATTCGTTGGCTAGGATTACTATTGGCAAAAGTATTTTCAAGGATTATTACTTAGTCTTACAAAAAACTAGAAAAACCCTAAAATCCTTGGTGTGAAAAGGATCTCAGAGTTGGTTGACAATCAGTGACGGCTCATTTATAAAGTTATTTAAAATAACAAAACCTCTTTTAAAAAAATAGTTAATATTAGAAAAAAATTAGTCTTATAAGAAAAACGTCCATAAAGCAATCGCTTTCTCAGAAAATGAAAAAAGATTTTCTCAAAAAGTCCGCCTTTTTTTTTAAAAAACGTCCTTTATTGATTCTTTATCCGATTAATTTTGTCATTTCACAAATGACTTGGACTCGTTGTTCGATCATTGCGTCAACATACGTGTCCAGCGTCATCTGCGTGGAGGTATGCCCTAAAAGCGCGCTAACAGAAGGAATATCACGATTTGCTTCTAAGCAGCGCGTCGCAAATGTATGGCGCAACTGATGAAAATGAATTGTAGATAGCCCTGCTTTTTCTCTGACTTTGTGAAAATGATAAGTGAGGAGTCGAGGCTCGCATGGTTGCCCATTGGTAGAGAAAACAAAGCCGCCTCTTGAACTATTTTTATGCTTGAGTAATAACTTCTTTAATGTTGGACCAATAGGAATCACTCGCACTTATGCCTCTGTCTTTGAGTCGGTAAAGACCAATTGCGTCCGTTTTTCCACCTCATTGATTGCTTGGATACGTTGATACGTGTGTTGTACATGAATAAGATTCGTGTCAAAATCAATGTCCGACCATTTGAGCGCCGCAATTTCCCCGATCCGCATTCCAGAATGTAAGGCTAATAAAACGGGGATGTCGTAGCCTCGTTTTTCATTGGCAGCTACGTCCATGATTTTTTTCTGCTCGTTCAGTGTCAATGCACGAACTTTCGTTTTCTTCACTTTTGGAATCTTGATCTCAGAGAATGGATTAGATGTGATCTTTCTTAATCGCTTCGCATGGTTCAAGCATTTGTTCAGTATTCTAAAAAACTACTTGAATCGTTGATCTAGCAAGCTTCTTTTGCAGTCTTCCCAACAACTCTTTTCCCGTATCCAATGTGATCTCGTTCAATGAAACATCTTGGATTATCGGAAAACATATTTGGTCAATTTATAATAATAACTAGAAAAAGTCGAAGGTTTGACCTCTCCTTTTATTTCTTCCAGCCAATTGATCGTCCATTCCTCAAACGTTTCCGCCGAGCTTCCTTGGACTTCCTGCAATGTTTGGTATTTGATTTTTAATGGATACAGCTTCTATTTGACTTCAGTGTAGCTTTTCCCGTAAACATACCCGTATTTTATCCTTCCATTGATTTTCCGCCCCTTCGGAAATCGGCCTTCCCATCGGCCATCTTTTCGTAAGTAAATGTTCTCGCCTTTTCTCACTATTTAATTCCTCCTAAATTTGACGGCTAAATAGACGGTTTATTTTGTCCGAATATCTCAAATAAATCTCAAAAAACCCCCAGAAACAAATAATGATTAAGCGTGTTATTTTTCGCTATTTAAAATAATTGTTTTAAATAACGAAAATGGTTGTTACTAATAATTGAATTATAATAGGTTTACAGATTAATTCAAAAACGCTAGATAAATAAGTTGAATAATTTTTTTGATTCTAATTGTTTTTAGTTTTTTGTAAAACAATATCAAAAGAATGTAAAGGAACCATTTCAAAAAAGGAAAGCATCAATAAAAGTAATTACAAAAAGCCAAACTTCCATCTTCGAAAGTTTGGCTTTTTGTATTGGCTACAACGCGCTCTCATGTTTCATCAGCTCTGGGTAATATTCGAACTCTTCGAATAGCTGTGGATCGTAATCAATGAAGCGATTGACCCAGTTCTTTGCTTCAAAGAAGTCGAGAATGGCATGGTCTGCGGGCTGGTAAGGGATATTCAAGAATGCGGTCAGTTGGCTCAGGTCTGGGCCGATCATAAAGACGTTTCTTGGATCGTACATCCTGTAAAATGGCAGCATCTCATTAGCGGTAACCAATTTTTTCTGAAGATAAAGGGATTCAAAGGTTCGAAGGGTCACGCCGTATTGACCGGATCGGAGAATCTCCAAGATCCCTTTGCTGCTTTTGACGAGCTTCAGGTAGTCTGTGTAGGGCAAATAGCCGTCTTGTTCATTGCCGCGTTTAGGCAGTATATGATAAAAGGTGGACAGGCCGAGGGATTCGAAGCGGTCCTTTAAAGCCATGGCTTGTTCTCTGCGTCCATTGTCGTTCGCACCAAAAAAGATGTCGTAGTCTGTATCATGGAAGGGTTCTCCGACAGATTGTGTGTAAAAGGAACTATTGTGCTTCAATCCGAGGTCTCGTGCTTCTAAGGGATCGAAGTGATAGATCTCATCAATGGCAGGCTCTTTTTGAGCAGCATTTAATTTTCGATAGTGTTCCAACTTGAAATGATTCCAGAAAAATAAAACGATTTTTGCTTTTGTGAAGGGGCGAATACGCTCTGCCATCGCGGGTTCAAAGCCGTAGTCTAAAAAGATGATCAATTGAAACTCTTTCAAGTAATGACGTAAATAGTCATTGCTGGCGGTGAGCAGTTCTTTCCCTGAACAAACACTCATTTCTGATATGGCAGGGAAAAAGTATAGTGAACGGTCTTTAGGGACGATCAAAACATCTGAATTTTTCATTTTTCTCCCAGCTTTCACATTGGATTTTTCATAGCATAGCGCTTTCCAAAATGAATAGCGATAATTATGCTTGAGAAAAATAACACAAAAATGGAGACTGTCTATGGGATGAGACAGTCTCCAAAAGGAAAATTCGTGTGAAGTAAATAACTACATTCACTTAAATATAATAAAATTCTAAAAATTAATGGGCGCGATTAAAGCGTGAGATCCACTGTTTGTAAGGCAAGACACCGCCTAAGAAATAGGTGATGATGGCTTGGATAGGTATCCAGATCACGGTCTTGATCAAACGTGGTGCCCAGATCACCCAGCTAGTCAATGGCACATGGTACATCAATGCCAGCCATAGCGGCGTCAAGATCAAATTGATCACGACCGTCGTTACTAATACAGACTGAATCGAATTTTTCCATGTAATTTCTTTCTTATAAAAGAAGTATCCGTAGATGGCTCCTTCAAGAAAGGCATTGATGGTGAAGCCGATGAAAAATGGGGCCTTTGCGAAAAGCGACATTCCGATAAAATCAGCGATGACCGAACCGATCCCTGTCCAGAATGGACCGAAGAGCATGCCCATAATGATCTCTGGGATAAAGGTAAAGCTGACTTTGACAAATTGCGTCTCGATTCCTAAGATTCGGGACAGTGTGACCATCATGGCGATCAATAGCGCCATCGTTGTGATGCTTCTAGCATCGAGGTGTTTCTTCATTTCTAGCATCTCCTTATAGAGCTGCTACATTCTTCATGCAGCGAATGCGAAAATAAAACCGCAGACAAAGTCTTTCGTCCAAAGGGCAACATCCCATCCCTCCGGCACTTGACGCTTTATTTCCTACTCTGATTTATTTTTGGGGGAGATCCCCCGAAAAAAATACTAGCATAGAAAGAGGCAGTATACAATCTTTTCATTCTGAAGAAAAAAGTACTCAGGAATTTTTTTTTTGCGAATAAAGAAGGGTAATTTTTCGCCTCATTTAGAGGTATGATAGATTTACAACGATTATTAGGAAAGAGGGCAGAACATGGAGATCAAACCTTTGGGAGAAAGACAATTATTTTCCATGAAGCGTGGGAACCTTGAAAAGAGGATCAGTCAGTATTATTCGGAGACCCACGATACGGAATCAGTGGTGGAATATGGGGTGGCCGTTCTTTTATTCAATGCCATCACCATGGACAATTATTCGTTCGTCTGCAAAGACTTATTCAAAGAACTCTTTATGACAGCGGAACCGACAGATCATTTGCGGGACTATTGCCTGTATTTCTATGATTTTTTTACCTACGATGAATGGGAAGTGGTGCGGGATCGATTATTTAAGAACCGCAGGGAATTTTCTGAGTGGACCCGTAAGATTCGTCCTGAGATAGCAGCCGTTCGAGCAGCGGCGGCGCCAACGAACAAAAGAAAAATCTGGCTCTATGAAAATTACTTAAGCGAATCGGATCGTTCCGAGAATGAGATGGAACGATATAGCTATGCGTACCATGCTGCTTTCAGAGATGAAAATGGACGCAAGATCGTACAAAAATTTCGGAACGCGGATGTCGGTATGTCGAACGACCGTTATTTTATCTTGCTGACGACACTGATGCGGCTAAGTATTTTTCAAAAGAATGGCATTCGTCGGTTCCACGAATTGGAGTTTCGCAAATGCGGGCGCATGTCGATCATGGAGTTTTACGCAGATGAAGACGATGATGAAGCATTTTTGAAGCGGAGAAAGGCGAAGGCCAAAAAAGAGCAGGAAGAGGCACAATAAACAAAGAAGCAGGAGGGAAATCCCTTCCTGCTTCTTTGTTATTAAAAAAGTTTCTACTATATTAATAGACGATTTCTTTTGGATCAGAATGTGCGAGCACGAATTCCTTGAAATTAATGACGGCGGGTGTCAGATAGGCCTCTTTATTGGTGACCAAATAGAAGGAGCGATCGAGCATCACGTTTTTCAAATGGATCGTTTTTAGCGGCAGGTGCTTCAAAATGTACATATTCGGCACGACAGCAATACCGAAGCCTTGACTGACCAGGCCTGCGATAACTTGATCCACCGTCACTTCATAGACGATATTATAGCTGCAATTATTTTTTTTGAAGGTTTCGTCGATCACATTTCGCAAGCCGCTGCTTTTACTGAATCCGATCTGTTCATAGGGCTGCGTTTGCTCCAAGTAGATCGCATCGAACTGGGCCAACGGGTGATCCAAGGGTGCGATGACGACCAGCTCCTGACCGGCGATGGGCAAGAACTCCACGCTGGGTTCGTCCGGCAGATAGGAAGAGATCCCAATATCGTAGTGCATGTTTTTGATGCCATCCACGATCTCTCTAGTGACACCCGAAGACGTGTGAAAGTCAAAGAGGATTTCTTTGTCGGGGTTCGCGTCATGAAAATCACGGACTAATTTGGGCACAAAGGTGGTGCCTAGAACGGGTAAGAAGGCGAAGCTGATAAACCCGCTGCCCTTGCTGATCTTGGTGACGGTCTCGATCCCATCGTCGAGTGTTCCTAATGTACGGGAGACATAATCTTGAAAAATCATGCCGGGCTTGGTCAATACGACATTCCGGCCTTTTTTTTCAAACAGCGTGATCCCGAGTTCGTCTTCGAGAGAGGCGATCGCGTTGCTCAAGCTGGGCTGTGTGACGTTTAAGAGTTTGCTGGAGCGTGTATAATGCTGCTCACGGGCCAGCACATCAAAATATTTTAAATGCTGTAGATTCATAGCTCTTCTCCTATGTATATGATCTTTTTTATAAGTATAGCAAAACCTATATCTTTTACCTATAGATTCTACGAGAAAAACCAATTAGAATTTTGAAATGCTGCACGTTAAAATGAAGGCAAGATTTGATTGTGAAAGCCGATACATTATGAAAGGTACGGATTTCGCAACAAAAAAAGCTTTCATACATTAGGAGACTGCAGCTCTGCATGTGAAAGAAATAACTTTTAGAAAATTCGCTATAATTTTAGGAGGAAATGAAATGAAAAAGGTACCATTGACGATCAGCTCTTATACATTAGGTATGGAAATTGATTTTGAAGAACGGGTAAAAATCGCAAAAGCAGCAGGCTTTGATGGCATCGGTTTACGTGCTGAAACGTATATGTTGGCAGTGAAACAAGGTTATTCAGATGACCGCATGTTGGAAATCTTAGAAGAAAACGATATGAAAGTCACAGAAGTGGAATACATCACTTTATGGGCAGACCCTAATAAGACTCAAGAAACGCCAGAGACATTGTTACAGCAATTCAAAGAACAAACGGTGTATCATATGGCGCGTCTGTTCGGCGTAGGGCATATCAACTGCGGCTTGATGGAAAAATATCCGGCAGAAGTTCATATCCAAGCCTTTAAAGAATTGTGTGCACGGGCGAAGGAATTAGTGATCGGCTTAGAATTTATGCCTTACAGCGGTGTACCAGATTTAGCAAGTGCATGGAATATCGTGAAGGAAGCAGGCTGTGACAACGGCATGTTGATCCTAGATACGTGGCATTGGGCACGTGCTGAAACATTAGCAGAAGATTTAAAAGATGTTCCAGCAGAAAAAGTTGTTTCTGTTCAAATCTGTGATGTGTTAGAACGTCGCTACCCAGATACGATCTTACGTGACGAATCAATGCATGACCGTCTATGCCCAGGAACTGGCTGGGGCGATACGGTTGGCTTCTTGAAAGCAATCAAAGAACACGGCATCGAGCCTCGCGTTATTGGGACAGAAGTTATTTCTGATCCGATCTTGAGCTTAGGCTATGAAAAAGCAGCACAAATGAACTACGACACAAGTATTGATGTGATCAAACAAGCGTGGCCAGAATTACTAGAAGATTAAAAAAAGGTGGATAAAAAAATGTTAGAAGGCGTATCAGGTAAAACACACTTATATGGATTGATCGGAAGTCCGGTTGGGCATTCAGGGTCACCAGCGATGTACAATTATGGCTTTGAACAATTAGGGATCGATGCTGTATACCTTGCGTTCGATGTACAAATAGAAGAAGTTGCACATGCGTTCCAATCCGTTCGCACATTCAACATGCCTGGCGGAAATGTCACGATGCCTTGTAAAGGTGAAGCGGCGAAATATATGGACGAATTATCACCAGCGGCACAAATGGTAGGCGCCATCAATACCTTCAAAAATGAGGATGGCAAATTAACAGGGCATATCACTGATGGGATCGGCTTTGTCGATAACTTGAAAGCAAACGACGTTGATCCGAAGGGCAAGAAATTTGTCGTTATCGGTACAGGCGGCGCGGCGACAGCGATCCAAGTACAATTAGCGATCGAAGAAGCAGCGGCGATCGATATTTTCAATATCAAAGATGATTTCTTTGTTAAGGGAGAAGAAACTGTTGCACGCATCAAGAAATTCTACCCAGAATTGGCGGTAGCGATCCATGATCTAGGCGATGCGGATCTATTGAAGCAAAAAATCGCGGAAGCGGATGTTTTAGTAAATGGAACAACAGTTGGTATGGGCGCAGGCTCAACGAGAACACCGATCAGCGATACAAGCATGCTTCATGAAAAATTAATCGTCGCAGATGCTATCTATAACCCGCCGAAGACGCAATTGATCAATGACGCGTCAGCGAAGGGCTGTAAGACAGTTACTGGCGAAGGAATGTTGCTGGGACAAGGAAAAGCAGCGTTCAAGATTTTTACAGACCAAGAATTACCAGTTCGGCCGTAGGCGAATCTTTCCGTACATGCTGAAAAAAGGATGTACGGAAAGAAATTATACTAACACAAATTAGGAGTGTAGGGATGAGATCGAAAAAATATATCATGTCATTAGTGACAACTTACTTGTGCTACTTTACACATGGGATGCAAGCACTTATTCTTAGTCAAAATATGCCTTACTTTTATGAAAAATGGGGATACACGGATGCGACGGCTGGAGCTGCTGCCGTTTCGCTAGCAATTACTGCAACTGGTTTTGGTAAATTTATTTCTGTATGGATCGGCGGAGAAGTATCCGACAAGATCGGCCGGAAGAAAATGGCGATCGGCGGCGCGGTTCTGTATATCATCTGTTTTGCCGGCTTACTATTAAGTCCAAGCATGCTGATCGCTTCGATCTGTGCCTTCATGGCAGGTGTGGCGACATCTGGATTCTGGGATGCTTCATTGTACCCAGCCGTTCAAGAAGCTGCACCAAAATATTCAGGTTCTGCTTTGTTAGGGATCAAGTTGTTCGTTTCATTAGCCGGAATCGTTTATCCATTGATGGTAGTGAACTTCACTAACATGGGTTCTCCTCAATTAAGCGTGATCATTCCATTGGCGCTATCTATCGGCTGTCTGGTCTTAGCGGCATTCTCACCATTCGCTTATGACGACATGATGAAGGGCGGCGGCGATCAAGAGGAGTCAAGCGGCAGTCACTCCGATGCGATCAAACAAGAAATCGAAGCTGCTAAAGCAAAAATGTTAGTAAAACCAAATATTTTAGTCAATTTCATTACAATGTTCTATGCCTTCTTATGTATGTTCATCATGTATGGTGCACAGCAATACACGAAAGCTTTTGGCTTGAGCAATGCCGGCTTGACGGAACTTCAAGCGGCGGGCTTAACATCGATCTACACTTTTGGCGGGATCATCGCCGTTGTATTCTGGGCATTCATGATGGGTAAATTGCGTTGGAACCCATTAAAGGTTCTCGTGATCGATTCTGTCTTCACAGCGCTGGCCTTGGCGATCGTCTTACTGATCCGTCAGCCGGCAGTGATCTACATCGGTATCGCAGCATTAGGCTTCTTTGCCTCAGGTGGTGCGTTGCAAACAGGGTTAGGGCTGCGTCAGCTATTCTGCCCGGGACCAAAAGGAAGAAATACGGGGATCTACTATACGTTCATGGGATTTGCTAGTACCTTCTTGCCGTTCATCGTTTCTGCGATGACGAAATCAGTGGGTGAAAAACAAGCGATCTACATCATGATGGGCTTGCTTTTAGTGGCGGCACTTACAGCCACTGTTATGATGGTCTATCTGTTAGAGCAACACAAAAAAGTATTCGGCTATAGTGCCTTTGAAAAAATGCGTGATTAATTGCAGAGCAGAGGAGGTATGACTGAATAGAGTCACCTCCTCGTTCCGCGTCTTGCACCTGTTTTTACAACAAACAGAGAGACGTAATACGTGTTTCTGATCTAAGAATCAAATCGAACTGCATGGGTATCCGCGCAGTTCCTGTTGCAGCTCCAAAAAGAACCTGGTAAATGCACGTCTTTTTCGTGTATCATCAGTATCAACAGGTGTCCGTCGTTGGACGCTAGCTATTTTAGGAGGTCCTCATGGATATTTTAATTGGACTATTACTCATCTGTTCCTTCGCGGGAATGGTCATTTATTGTATTAAAGGACATAACTTGATGATCGGGTTTTTCATCATGGCTACGATTTGGACTTTTTTGCCGATCATCGGGAATCTACTGTCGCCTAATGCGGCCTTTGACGGATTGACGGTTCACGATATGCTGCGTCAGGTGTATCAAACGGCGCCTGAAAAATACGGCGCGTCGGTCATGAACATTTTCTTAGGGGCCTTCTTTGGGAGAATCCTCTTGGATACCGGTATCGCGGCCACGATCATTCGAAAAAGTGTCGAGCTTGGTGGAGACAATCCTGCGGTGATTCTCGCGATCGTGAATGTGATCAGCGGGTTTATCTTTACTTCGATGACAGGCGGCGGGTCCGTGATCGCGATCGCGGTGATCGTCTTGCCGATCTTGTTTTCCATCGGTATTCCAAAAGTGGTCGGATTCTTCTCCTTTACGGGGTCGGTCGCGGCGGGGATCTTTTTGAATCCCATCAATTTCGGGCAATACTCAGCCTTCTTTTTGAATTCCAATGGAGGACAAGAGTACACGTACAATGACTATTTTCCCTTTGGCATTTTGGCCTTTGCGGTAATGATCACCGTCGTTTCGTTGGCGTCAATGATCTATCTGAAAATGGAAAATCTTACGTATTCTTGGGCAGCGACCAAACAATCTGAAGTGGTGGATGCACCGGGGATTTCTTTGATCACTCCGTTCTTGCCTGTAGTGGGCGTGATCGTCTTTAAACTGCCGGTCATTTTATGCTTTATCTTAGCCAGCTTATACGGACTAGGTGTCTGCGACGGGCTGTCGGGGAACTTCCGGGAGATCTGTCGGACCATTTCTCGCATCTTTACCGAGGGTGTAAAAGATATGTCGGCGCTGATCGCTTTTTGGATCACCTTAGCGATGTTCAATGATGCGGCCGTCTATGCGGCACCTTATTTCCAAGAGATCATCGGCAGTTGGATTCCTTCATCGCCGTTGATCCTGTGTATCGCGTTTGGGATTTTAGCACCGTTGACTTGGTTCAAAGGCCCACTCTCATTGATCGGTTCAGGTGCTGCCTTGCTGGCGGTAGTCAGCCAAACGACCAACTTTCCAACCACTTTCTTGTATCCTTTGTTTGCTTCTGTCCTGATCGGCATGGCTCATTTTGATATTACGATTTCTTGGAATGCTTGGGGATTGGGCTTCAATCGTATCAATGCAGTGGACTACATGAAAGTGGCATTGATTCCAGGAACAATGGTGGCATTGATTTTAGAAGTCGCAAACTTCTTCCTCAACAATCCACTTTAGAGTTAGAAGAGAGAATTTAGGAAAGGCAGGTCTCAACATGAAACGACGTGTTCGGATCGGGATCGATGTCGGCGGTACGCATACGAAAGCAGTAGCTATCGACAATGATACTCAAGAAATTATCGGGAAATCTTCCGTGAAAACGACGCATGACAGCGAGCAAGGTGTTGCTGAAGGTGTCGTTCGTTCCTTTTTGAAATGTTTAGAAGAGTTTGATATTGCGCCAGAGGAAGTCGTCTTCGTGGCCCATAGTACGACGCAGGCGACAAATGCCTTATTAGAAGGGGACGTTGCTAATATCGGGATCATCAGCACAGCGAAACCTGGGCTCGAAGGCTGGCTGGCACGACCGCAAACAAATTTGAAGGATATTGATCTAGGTACAGGAAGAAGTATCCACGTAATGTCGCGATTCATTTCGCAAAAAAATCTAACCGAAGAAGAAATCGCTCCGATTGTTGACGAGTTGATGGCAGAAGGAATGGATGTTTTAGTCGCTTCTGCGGCATTCGGCGTAGATAATCTCAACTTAGAAGAAAAGATTGCAGCAGTTGCTCGCAAAAAAAATATTCCAGTGACACTTGCTTCAGAGATGACCAAGCTTTATGGACTCTCACGACGGACGCGAACAGCGACGATCAATGCCTCGATTTTACCGAAAATGCTGGAAACAGCGAATTCGACTGAGCGCAGTGTTCGTTCATCAGGGGTGGATGTTCCCTTGATGATCATGCGGGGGGATGGCGGTCTGATGGATGTTGTCGAGATGAAAAAACGTCCGGTACTGACGATGCTGTCAGGTCCGGCGGCAAGTGTAATGGGCGCGTTGATGTATCTGCGCACGTCTAACGGTATCTATTTTGAAGTGGGCGGGACCTCAACAAATTTAGGGGTGATCAAAAACGGTCGGCCTGTGATCGACTACTCGGAGATATCTGGGCATAAGACGTATGTGAATTCGTTGGATGTTCGAGTATTGGGTGTCGCTGGCGGCAGTATGATCCGTGTGAATAAGAGCGGTGTAAAGGATGTCGGCCCCCGCAGTGCGCATATCGCCGGCTTGGAATACGCTGTTTATACGCCGGAAGAAGAAATCGTCGACCCTCAATTGGAGCTTTATTCGCCGAAGGAGGGGGACCCGGAAGACTATGTTGCCATTCGCTTGGCAAATGGGAAACGCATCACGATAACCAATTCTTGTGCTGCCAACGTATTGGGCTATGTGACGGATGACGATTTTTGTTATGGAAACGTCGCCTCTGCAAGAAAAGCGATGGCACCTTTGGCTGACTATCTCAATGTGTCTATTGAAGATGTCGCGCATCAGATATTGACCAAAGCAGTCGAGAAGATCGAGCCTGTGATCCAGTCATTAGCAAAGAAATATCAGCTTGAGAAGAACCAAATGACGTTAGTCGGTGTCGGCGGCGGTGTCGCTGCCTTGATCAAGTATGCGGCTGAACGGATGGCCCTCAACTATAAGATACCAGAAAACGCGGAGGTCATTTCCTCGATTGGAGTGGCATTAGCGGCTGTTCAGGATGTCGTTGAGCGAATCGTGCCTAGTCCCACGAAGCAGGATATCCAAGCAATCAAACAAGAAGTGACCGATATGGCGATCGAGAGTGGTGCAACAGAGGACAGTGTCGAGGTCCATATCGAGATCGATCCTCAAACACAAAAAATCACTGCCCGCGCCTCAGGATCGACCGCGGCACAGGCAACGGAACTTCAAAGTGCAGCAACTGAAGCGGAGGCACGAGAGATCGCGATCCAGGACTTCCGATTGCCCTCTGATCAAGTCAGATTATTGGATACGACAGATCATTTTGCTATTTATGGGGCAAAAACGAAAAAAGGGGATGCGATCCGAGTTATTGACAAAAAAGGCTTTATTCGCGTACAGCGCGAGCACGCCAAAGTAGTCAAAACGACGATCCAAAGCTATTTTGAAGTAGTCAATCAATTATGGGAAAGCATGGCGAACTATCAAAGTGATTTGATTATTCGACCGGACTATTATTTCTGCGTTGGTCCGCGGCTATTGGATTTTTCTAGTACAGATTTTTCTCAATTAACCATGCTGATGGAGATTGAAATGAGTGAGATTCTGGGGACGGATGAGATCATTATTATTGCCGCGAATCGCTATATTTAGCGACAACGAGAAAAGCTAACAAAGAAGGAGGGGCGCTGCAGATGGATATTGCTGCGTTGCTTGAGTTAAGCGATGCGACTTATGCGCAGGGGTTATTGTCGCAGGATCATCTTTACAGAAAAATCCCTGAAGAACAGCGCTCAACTCTTTTGTATCAAGCGATCGACTGTGGAAAAGCCGCGGGGGCTCAAGTGCCCGCTAAGGATCTTCGTGCGTATTGTGAGCAAGAAAAGATCACGATCGATTATTTTGAGGAAGAAATAAAAGCGGAGAGCTTTCGCTATGTTTTTGCGGAATTTCAACTGCCTGATCGCATTCGGATCAATCAAAGTCTTTTGAGGGCAGCGGCGCCTTCATTGAAGAAATATGACTTCTTAAAGGATCAGCAAGTAGAAGATATTTTATTGGCTCATGAGCTGTATCACTTTATTGAGAATCAGCAGCAGTTGTTCACGATTCAAAAAAATTTAAGCTACCAAACAGGGCCCTTTAAGCGTCATGCACGAGTGCACGCGTTAAGTGAAATTGCGGCGATGAGCTTTGCTCAGTCCGTGTTAGAGCTGGATTTTTCACCGGTTCTATTAAATATCGTGCTGCTCGATCCGGTCGCACCCGAGTACAGCGAGACGCTGATCAAGCGGTTATTGGTGATTGATTGAACAAGACTATAGATTGATTGAAAAAAAGAATTAGTATCCTGGGAACGGATTCAGTATATTTAAAGAAAGATTACATAAAAGAACGGAGCGGAAAGAATGGAAAACACATGGTTAGATTTAGCAGGAGACGTCGTAGTTATCACAGGAGCTTTAGGGGGCATGGGACGGAAAATCGCTAATGATTTTGCGGAACAAAAAGCTAACTTGGCCTTAGTCGATTTGAATGAAGAAGCAACAGAAAGCTACGCGAAAGAATTAGCGAACAAATACGGCGTCAAAGCGAAAGGCTATTCATGCAATTCAACAGTTGAAGAGCAAGTAGATGCCTTGGCGAAAACAGTCAAAGAAGACTTTGGCAGAATCGACGTATTGGTTCAAACTGCAGCGATTTTAACGTTCAGCCCATTGGAAGATTTAGCATTAGAGGAATGGAAACGGACGATCGATGTAAACTTGACAGGGTACTTCCTAGTCTCACAACGTATCGGCCGCGTGATGATCGAACAACAATCAGGCCGCATGGTCCATATCTCGACGATCGCTTCGATCGCTCCCGAAACATACTCAGGAGCATACAGCCCAAGTAAAGCCGGCGTGAATATGCTATCTAAGATGATCGCTGGTGAATGGGGACAATATGGCGTACGCAGCAACTGTGTCTTGCCATGTTTCGTTAAAACACCATTATCAACTAAATTCTATGAAGATGCAGAAGTGGAAGAAGGCAGAAGAAGAATGACTGCCAACCGTCGTATCGGCGAAGTACAAGATATTGCGAATGCGGTATTATACCTTGCCAGCAAACGTTCAGACTACACAAATGGTCATGAACTGCGTGTAGAAGGCGGCTTCGGCAACATGATCGGCGATCTTGTACCAAAACCAGGTGGACGTCGCCAATACGCGATCGACTCAAAGAAACCAAAAGCATAGGCATAAAAAAAGGGTTCTGACAGTAAAATTGTCAGAACCCTTTGTTCTATTACCAAATACGTACGCGTTTTTCAGGTGCCAAGTACATGGCATCTGTTGGCTGAATGTTAAATGTGTCATAGAAATCGGCTAAATTTTTCACTTGAACATTTGCCCGTAATTTGTTCGGTGCATGAACGTCGATAGAAAGCAGCAATTGCGTGTATTCTTGCCGTGCCTTCATGCGCCAGATCGTTGCCCAGTTGATAAAGAAGCCCTTCAAATCAACATCGTGATCTTTCTTCGCTGCCTCTAACGCACAGCTTAATCCCCCTGCATCCGCAATGTTTTCTGAAACAGTCAGTTTGCCGTTGACTTTCCCGCCAGCGATCTCTAGGCCATCAAATTCAGCGATCATTTGATCAGCTAACTCTTGAAAACGGGTCCGATCGTCTTCTGTCCACCAGTTGTTTAGGTTTCCATATTCATCAAAGAGTGACCCATTGTTGTCAAAAGCGTGGGAGATTTCATGTGCGATCACCGCGCCGATCCCACCGAAATTCTCGCTGCTTGATTGTTCCAAACTGTAGAAGGGTGCTTGGAGGATCGCTGCTGGGAAGACGATGATATTGCGGAAGGGATGGTAATAGGCATTCACAGTATCTGCGCTCATTTCCCATTCGTCACGTTCCACGGGTTTGTTCCATTTTGCGTAATCGTCTTTTCGTTTTAATTGACTGAAGTGCAGGGCATTGCTCAAAAGAGTACCACCTTGTTCTACAGGTGTTACCTTGTATTGTGTGTAGATGGGCGGAATCGTCTCTGGGTAGCCAACGTGGATGCCCAGCGTGTTTAGTTTGACTATCGCTTTTTCACGGGTCGCTTCACTAAGCCACGTATTACTGCTCAAGCGTTCTTGGTAGATCCCCACCATCCGTTGTACCATTTGTTCGACATCTTTTTTGGCTTGTTCGCCGAAATAAGTTTTTCCATAATAATCCCCAACGATCTGATCAAAACGACCAGAGGCGAGGTAGAACGCTGCTTTTTCCTTCGGACGTGCCTCGGGAGCGCCAGAAAGGGCACGGCTGTATGTTCCGCCGACTTGACGGAATTCTTCACTCAGGTAACCAGTCAATGCGTTGATGGTCATGACCAGCATCCAGCTTTTCATTTCTTGGAAGGTATCAGGATTTACTAAGGTATCCAATTTTTCAAAATAGGCCGGTTCCGTTACGATGATTTTTTCAGGAATCTCACCGATCAGCCCGATCAATAATTTCTTTAAATCCAAGTGTTGGCTGTGCTTGATAAATTCTTCGCCGCTTTCAGGATTGTACATCTTGCTGTAGTCGGCATTTTCTTCCGCACTTTTTACATGAGGGGCCAGTAATTTGTCGTAACGCAAGGCTTCCTCTGTGATTCTTTCTGCCTTTTCCGCGTCGAAGCCGGCAAGGCTGAAGAGCGTCATCGTCATTTCCTTAAAGATCGCCAAAAGCTGCGGCGCTTGTGGATGGCCTTCTTCATAGTAGGTCTTATCTGGCAAAATCAGTCCAGGTGCACCTGCGAATAAGGCATTGATCGTTGTGTTTTTCATGTCTGCATCCACATCGACTCCAAAAGGTAACGGCAGTCCTTCAATGACCCAACTGGTTAATTGCTCTTCTAAATCTGCGAGCGCTTCAATGTCTTCCACTTTTCTCAATAAGGGAAGAAGGGGTGCAGCGCCGTCTTCATCGCGTTTTTGATAGTCGTTTGCCAATTGGAAATAAGCAATGTATTCCTTCATTAAATCGTTTGGAATGGCAGAAGGATCCGCGCTCATCTTTTTTGTATCAGCCATCAACAAATCATCAATCTCATCGACGAGGTCTTGAAAGCCGCCTGTTGCAGGCTTATCTGCTGGGATCGTTGCATGCTCGATCCATTCGCCGTTGACGGCTTCGTATAAATCCTCTGTGATCTTAGTATTATCCAAAATGGACTCCTCCTAATTCTTTAATAAGTTGAAAACTAAAAAGACTCTGGCAATTGTCCATGATCTTTTTCTAGTTCTTTCAGCTACTATCTATTATGATATATCTTAAGAAGATACACAAAAGAAAATGATTTGGTGGTGGAAGCAATGGACTATTTAAAGGATCACTGGTATGACCTGAAAAGCTTTGAAACGTATCGCGAGTGGAAGACACCGCGAGGCTTTTTATGCGGGACCTATGCCAGCAGCGTGTTGTTGGCGTATTGGCAGGATCAGATTGATGTTGCCTGTTTGCCCGCGGGACTGAGAAAAAAGAACAGCAAACAAAAAGAAGAACTGATTCGTGCGTTGAAACCAATGCTTCAGCCGGTGGACTTCCCGACAGTGCCGCTGCAGATTTCGATCGGTTTGAATCGTTTCTTTCGTCGCTACCGCATTCCTTACCGTGCCCGCGGGACGATGGTGGGTTCTTGGCAGCGGGTGACTAAGCGCCTATTAGGAGGCGAGCCGGTCATGATCGGTCTTTTACAACTAAGGGGCAGCACCTACAAAAATCATTGGGTCGTCGTTCATGGATTTATGGAGACCTCGGCGGGCGATCGGTTTTATAAAATCCATGACAACTGGGGCAAGAGCGAGGCTGTGATCCCGGCTGAGTGGGGGAATGGCACAATCTCCTTAAAAAAAGTAAATGCTACAGCAAATAACTGAAAATATGTTAAACTGGTGGTACAAAAATACTTGGAGGGACACCATGTCAGAAGAAAGTAAGGAAAAATTTAAAATTTTTAGTCTTAATGGGAACAGACCATTGGCTGAAAAAATCGCCGATGTCTGTGGCGTGCCGTTAGGGAGAAGTACTGTCAAGCAATTCAGTGATGGAGAGATCGCCATCAATCTAGAAGAAACAGTACGAGGATTTGATGTGTATTTGATCCAGTCGACCAATGAGCCGGTAAATGATTATTACATGGAATTATTGATCATGATCGATGCATTAAAACGAGCAAGTGCAAAAACGATCAATGTCGTTCTGCCTTATTATGGGTATGCGAGACAGGATCGTACGGCAAAACCACATGAGCCAATTACTGCAAAACTGGTTGCGAATTTACTTTCAGACGCAGGTGCGACAAGAGTGTTGACACTTGATTTACACACGGTGCAAGTGCAAGGCTTCTTTGATATTCCTGTAGACAATTTGTTCACGATGCCTTTATTTGCCCATTATTATCGTCGCCGCGGAATGGTTGGGGATGATTATGTGGTGGTTTCTCCTAAAAACAGCGGGGTGCAGCGTGCCCGCAGCCTAGCGGAATACTTAGATACAGCAATCGCGATCGTAGATGTTGCCGAAGAGGGCAATCCAGATTCTGGGTACGTGATCGGAGATGTAGAAGGCCGCTGTTGTATTATGGTAGATGACATCTTGAACACGGGTGAAGTCTTCTCCAATGCATCGAGAACCTTGAAAAAGGCAGGGGCGAAGGAAGTCGTTGCCTGCGCTTCTCACGGGTTGCTTTCACCGCCAGCAAAAGCCAATTTGGATGCGACTGAGATCAAAGATATTTGTATCACAGACTCCGTTTTGACGGCACCTGAGCGTCATCCTGAGAAATTATCCATTATCAGCAGTGCGATGCTGATGGGAGAAGCAGTGAAACGAATCCATCAAAATGAATCCGTTAGTCCATTGTTTACGATGGAACAAAAGGATTTTGAATAAACACTGTCTACCCTCCTGCGGGTGATCCACCCACAAATTGACTGACAGTCAGAGCACTCTCTGTTCCAAGCTTCAGAGTGTGCGACATAGAAAAACGAATAATTGATCAATAAGCAAATGTTGTTCAAATTTACGAAGCACCAAGGAGATACTAAGCTTCATCTATGCACCCAATGATTGTGCTTCTAAGCGATTTTGACCGAAATATGTCTTATTGCTGGAAGCATCGGTGGACGGATGCGAAAAATAGTATCTGCTTGGTGCTTCTCTATTGAGCAGATTTGTTAATCCTGACGTATAGAAAGGTTTGAAGGTTTGTGGAAACTATTTATTTAGATCATGCGGCAACAAGTCCGATGCATCCAGAAGTAATCGAAACGATGACAGAAGTGATGAATGAAACATTTGGGAACCCCTCAAGTATCCATTCTTTTGGACGACAAGCCGCAGGAAAATTAGAGATGGCCCGTGAAGTGATCGGGAAAAGTCTTGGTGCAAAATACCATGAGATCATTTTTAACAGCGGCGGGACCGAAGGGGATAATACAGTGATTCTAGAGACCGCCTTTGGTCGTCAAAATGAAGGCCGTCACTTGATCACGACACAAATTGAACACCCAGCAGTCATCAATTCAATGAAGTATCTGGAAACTCAAGGATTTGAAGTGACGTATTTGCCAGTTGATCGCAAAGGGAGGATTTCTTTAAAGGATTTTGAGGAAAGCCTACGCCCCGATACGATCTTGGTTTCTATCATGTATGGAAACAATGAGATCGGTAATTTGATGCCGATTCAAGAAATCGGGGAGCGGTTAAAGGACCATCCTGCTTATTTTCACACGGATGCTGTCCAAGCCTACGGGAATCAATTCATTCGTCCTCGTGAATTAGGCGTTGATTTCTTAAGTATTTCTGCGCATAAGATCAATGGACCAAAGGGTGTTGGTTTTCTGTATAAAAGTGATGAGGCCAAATTGCAGCCATTGCTTCACGGTGGGGAACAAGAAGAAAAACGCCGTGCAGGAACTGAAAACTTGGCAGGGGTTTGCGGAATGGCTAAAGCGGTAGAACTGCTGACAGAGGATGAACGTGAAAAACGTCAAAAACTCTATGAACAATTCACTCAAAAAGTATTGACCACACTTGATCAAGCAGGGGTTGATTATCACGTGAATGGTGATTTGAACAATAAGCTGCCTCACGTTTTGAATCTCCGCTTTACTGGGATCGTCAACGACTTGTTGTTGATGAAGCTAGACTTGAAGGGCATTGCTGTTTCTACGGGTTCTGCTTGTACCGCAGGGACGATCGATCCTTCTCATGTATTAGAGGCAATGTACGGCGAAGGTGCGATCGAAGTCAAAGAATCGTTGCGCGTCAGTTTTGGTTACGGAAATACAATCGAACAAGTCGATTATTTTGCGGAACAACTCGTCGCGAGTTTGCACGAACTGACAAAGTAGATTGAAATGCCTGAAACTTATCTTTATAATTGAGAGTGAAAAGAAAAAATGATGAGGTGAGCAAATGGCATTTACGAAGACAACAACGATCAAAGGTTCAAAGTATCACTACGCATTGGCACCGACCGCTAAAAAATATACCTTGCGAGACAATGGATTTACTGAGACAACTTCAGGTAATTTCCAATTGATCCGTCCATTACAGGCAACGCCCCAAAGCAAAGAAGGATTCAAATTGAAAATTACGGTATCAAAAGATATCAGCACAATGAAAATGTCTGTAACGACTGCCAATGGTCTGAAAACAGTGGATATTTTTAAAGATGAACGACAAGAAATGGTTCAAGAAAAATTCTATTTCCTAATGGATGGAATGATCGAGCGTGGATTGTTTGTCAAAGAGGAAGTCTAAAGAAGACGGAAGATCTTATCGAAGAGGATAAGGTCTTCCTTTTTTTTTGCGAAATTATTTAGCGATTATAAAAAGCTAATATTTTTTTATTGATTCGTGTTTTAAAACGCGCTGTTATTATATTTCTGTGTCTATTTTGCTATATTCATCTTTTTTTGGGAAAAATTTTAAGGCTGATAAGCTTAAAATTCAGAAGATTATGGTACACTTATAATAAGAAAATAGCTGGAAATGAAGGTGACAAGTTGGTTCAAAAGGTACATACGATCGATCATCACAAAATTATTTCTGATTTCCGTCTCTTATCTGGCCTAACCGTCTCGATCGAAGACTGCGCCAAGCTGACGAAAGAGTTTCAAAAATATGGGGTGGAAGATTATTATATTAGTGATTATGAAGGAAATAGCTATTTAACACGTTATGTTGATTATTTTATCGACGGAATCCCTTGTTGGAAATATAAAAAGCAGTATTTGATTCCGCTGATTTTTCGAGATATGCCAGATACACAGCGAATGTTTAAAGACACGTACCGTTGGGAAGCCTTTTTCATTCTTTTAGATTGGTACTTGGAATACAATCCTGAAAAAGTGATCGTGACTTGTACGAAGAAGAGGCAACGGATGGAAGTCATCGACACGGCCTTTTTGATTTTCCGCTTGTGGGAAATTTGCGATGGCGCTGCCTTTCCCATCGCCAACTTCAACACGCTTTCTGAATTTGAGAAGTGGAACCAAGTGTTTCATTTGATCGACACTGGAAAATCCTTCAAACGCACGCGGGAATTCGATGCCAGCAAAGTGGAAGATCTAACACAGTTAGAAGCAGTTCTTTCTATTATCAAATTAAAATATCAAGCACTTTTACAAAAACAAGGCTACCAAGTATAAGTTGGTGGTCTTTTTTCTTTGGCTGCTTTCTCCAATCATGGATAGAAATTTATAAAACAAAGGAACAGTCAAGCGCATTTTTTTAGAAGAGATGGTAAACTATAAGAAACAATCTGAATTCGTTTGTAGGTGAATGGAATGAAATATTTTATCTCAGATACGCATTTTTTTCATGAGAATTTATTAGGGGATAATGACTTTGCGCCGCGCTTATTTGATTCTGTGGACGAGATGAATCAGCAAATGATCCGTGCGTGGAACGCTGTCGTGAATGAAAGGGACACGGTCTATCACCTAGGAGATGTGGCGATGCATCCGAAATATGAAAAAGGCTTTCCAGAAATTTTAGAACAGTTGGTACAATTAAACGGTCGTATTATTTTTATCAAAGGAAACCATGATTCTCGGACTTTTTTCAATTATTTGGCGGCCCATGATCCAAAGCTTGAGAATGGGGAAGACAAATTTGTCTTTCACGATGTGGGCGCGATCGTAAAATTTAACCATCATCAATATTATTTGACCCATTATCCGATGCTCTTAGGAAAGACGTTGAATATTCGGAATCTCCATGGACATATTCATAATTACAGTATGCCGATCGCGGAGGATATCAATGTTGGGGTAGACGCGCCTGAACGAGGATTTTTAAAAGCCCCCCTGCCATTCGGAACGCCGATCTCTGAAAATTTGATTGACGAGATCGCGGAATACAAAGAAGCAGAAATAAAGAAATTAAAATAGTACAGGCGAGGCATCGAACAGTCGATGCCTTTTTTCATGTTTTTTTACCTTTTCGTAAAGTTTACAGCGAATCAAAAAAATGAATAACGAAAAACGGAGGTACTGTTTTCGTGACAAGGGGTTTGTGGTAAATTTGAAGGAACGGATAACATAAAAGCAAGAGAGGAGCCCGAAAGTGAACAAAAAGGAAATAATCAAAACGATTCTATTTTATGTTCTGATGGTCGGCTTAGTGATCGCACTGCGCAGGTTTGTCTTCACCCCCGTCGAAGCGGTGGGAGATTCGATGAAGCCGACACTGAATAATGGAGAGCGAATGTTTGGATTGAAACATACCGGCCTCGACCGATTTGATATCGTGACATTTCCAGCTCCGGACAATCCCGGCGCCGAATATGTCAAGCGAGTGATCGGATTGCCTGGGGATACTGTCGCTTACAAAGAGGATCAGCTTTATATCAATGGCAAGAAATACAGCGAACCTTATTTGGACGAATACAAAGAAAAAGTTACGGATGGCTTGCCGTTAACGACCGATTTTGATTTGCAGGAGTTGTTTGGGGAGCAGAATGTTCCAGAAGGAAAGCTGTTTGTTTTAGGCGACAACCGTCGAATTTCAAAAGATGGCCGCATGATTGGCATGATCGATCAAGACGATATTCTGACCAATGTGAAATTTGTCTTCTGGCCGATCGAACGAATGGGAAAAGTAGAATAAAAAAATAAATAGACAGACGACTCTTTATAAGCCGTCTGTCTATTTTTCTTTAAAAGGATCACTCGTGGAGGCTGGTTTCTTTAAAAGTTTCTCGAAGGCTCTTTTTGTAAATCCGCGAGTGTTCCCCCCATGGATGATAGCCATCGCCGATATAGTGGAAGGCCATTTTTTCATAGAGACCTTCATGATCCGTCGCGAGAAAAAGATTCTCAAACCCGAACCTGCGTGCGTCTTCTTCGACGCTCTCAATGAGTACTTTACTTAAAAAGTGTCCGCGATGCTGAGTATCGACATAAACAGCACAAAGCCAAGGCCATAGGTCCATTCTGCTGATGAAATCATTTGTGATAAGGCCGGCACACCCAATGATCTCTTCACCAGCCATCAACGCATACCACTGGGGCAGCACGCTTTTTGTCGTTAATGCGTGGGTCAGACAGTCCTCATAGACGGCTGTTGTTTCTTCAGAAGCCCATTGCTTTTTTACATAGGACAGGATGGAATCAATTTTTTCAGGGTGTTCTCTTAAGCGGATCACTCGAACAGTTTGTGTCATTAGGTTCTTCTCCTTTTGATTTTTAACGGTGAGACTGGATTTGCTGATACGCCTTTTTAGTAACGGCTGATTTGATATTCGTATAATAGTAATCGCGTTCGTTTGTCGAAATCTTTAAGATCGGTTTGGAACGATGATCCACGAAGAGAGAGGCGGGCTTGCCATCGATTTTAAAACTTCCGAGGGCGTAATCTTTAGTCCCTAAGCCATTGATCTTCATTCCAGAATCGGGGAGAGTCTCGATCAACGCAACTGTTTTGATCTCATCGTAAGAAATTTTTTGTTCTTTAGTAAGCGGACCATCCAAACGGATCGATTTTTGCTGGATCTGATAAGTCAATGGATCGGGATGATAGTCCAAGATATACAAAGGTCCTACGGAGACAACCATAGCGACAATGAGAAGAAGCGGAACAGAAGCAAGAAAAATCTTTCCGCCGATTCGCCCTAAGTTGATCGTCAAATTCATGCCAATACGGTCAGGGATCATCAAACGACGATCATCTGGATTGCAGTATATTCCGTAACGCCAATAGTAATCGTCTCCTGCATACCGAAAGCTCGGAGTTTGAGACAATAATTGGTCTTGCTTCTTGCGTAAACGAAACAACCACCAGAAGGTCAGCCCGCAAAAAAGAAAAATAAGCAAGAATTCGCTGATCATCAGGACGCTAAATAGACGACTGCTGCTGTTCATGGTCAGTATTGGAATATAGGCAATGAGATTAATGAAAACGCTCGTTGCAACAATGAATGTTGACCAATAAAATTTTGTCAGGTCATTGTATTGCTGATTAATGGACGAATCGTCAGTGAGTGCTCGAGTCGGCAGGCGCTTGATCGATGCCCAGCTTAGAATAAAGAGAACCAGCGCGACGCTGCAGACACCAAATAAGATCCAAGTTAAGCTTCCTGCACCTTGTCGAGCGGTCAGAGCAGTCAATAAAATCAGTGAGCCGATGGATAAAACAAACCACCAAGGGGATACCAATTTTCGATTTTTCTCAAGAACCAATTTTGTATCCACACGAATCGGCTGCTCGGTCAACTGCCACTGATTCGCAACGATCAATTGCCGACCTCTACGAATGTAGCGAAGTTGCAGTAAATACGCAGAACCAATGCTGAGATACAGAAGAAAGAAAAACAGCAGCATGAAGAGGGATTCTTTCATTGGTATGAGGAGAAGAAAAGCAGCAATACTCAAACCAAAGGCCAACTGAAATTGGCGCTTTCGATAGTCTTTACGAAAGGCTAGTACTTGCGGCTCCTCCATTTTATCTGCTGGAAAAGTATTTTCCACGATCACATAGTTATGCGGCTTCGCGGCTAAAGAGCTAACGAAGGCCATGATAAAGTTGCAAAAAATCAATATAGGCAACAGAATAAATTCGAACATCCGCCTTACTCCTTTCCAAAACTCGTTACTATTTTTTTGACCTTTTCTTGGATCGCTTTTTCGTCAGGTTCAGACAAATAAAGTTCTGCCAACACTAATGTTAATTGTTCCTCGTCTGTTTTCTTAGAGGTGACAGGTAAAGAAGCGACCAAAGTTCCTTTCCGCCGATCCGTGATCAGATAGCCTTCCTCCCGCAATTGCTGATAGCCCTTAGAGACAGTCATCGTGTTTACTCCTAGTTCATCGGCAAACTGGCGGACGGTCGGCAGTTGCTCGTTTGGCTTCAACTCACCACGGGCGATACCGATAATGATCTGTTTCCGCAATTGCAAATAGATGGGTTCTTCGGAACGGGAATCAATTTCTATAATCATTTACTTGCCCTCCTTTGTATTATCTATATTAATACAAACAATACAAAAAGACAAATAAAAATAATATAAAGGAATATCTATCGAAAATTTAAGATTTATGTTGTATAATTCGTCATACTGAAAAGTTGCGACCTTCAAATCGTAGAGTTTTCGGAATCTATATTGAAATGATGGTGATACTGTGTCTAACAGCAACACACGAGTCGTCGTAGGAATGAGCGGCGGCGTCGATTCATCAGTAACAGCTTTGTTGTTAAAGGAACAAGGCTATGATGTAGTCGGCATTTTTATGAAAAATTGGGACGACACTGACGAAAATGGTGTTTGTACCGCGACAGAAGATTATAAGGACGTGGCGAAAGTCGCTGCCCAAATCGGCATTCCTTATTACTCTGTCAATTTTGAAAAGGAATATTGGGACCGTGTCTTTGAATATTTCTTAGCGGAGTACCGTGCAGGCCGCACGCCGAATCCAGACGTGATGTGTAACAAAGAAATCAAGTTCAAAGCTTTCTTGGATTACGCGATGGAGTTAGGTGCGGATTATGTCGCGACTGGACATTACGCCCAAGTCGAAAAGGATGAAAACGGGGTGGTCCACATGTTGCGAGGCGTGGACAATAACAAGGACCAAACCTATTTCTTGAGTCAGTTATCGCAAGAGCAATTAGCGAAGACGATGTTTCCTTTAGGCGGGATGCAAAAACCAGAAGTTCGTGCGATTGCTGAACGTGCTGGCTTGGCTACTGCTAAGAAAAAAGACTCTACTGGGGTCTGCTTCATCGGTGAAAAGAATTTCAAACAATTCTTGAGCAACTACCTTCCTGCAAAGCAAGGGAAGATGGTCACGCTAGACGGTGAAGAAAAAGGAACACACGCGGGCCTGATGTATTATACGATTGGCCAACGTCAAGGCTTGGGAATCGGCGGCGGCGGAAAAACCAATGATCCTTGGTTCGTAGTCGGCAAAGACTTAGCTACCAATACGCTGTATGTTGGACAAGGGTTTCATCATGAAGCGTTATACGCAACGAGTTTGGATGCGAGCGAGATTCACTTTACGACAAATGAAGAGCGTCCAGCAGAATTCAAATGTACTGCGAAGTTTCGTTACCGTCAGCAAGACGTACCCGTTACGGTGCGCTTGCTGGAAGACGATCGAGCAGAAGTCATTTTCGATGATCCTGTTCGCGCGATCACACCAGGTCAAGCGGTCGTTTTCTACGACGGCATGGAATGCTTAGGCGGCGGATTGATCGATCATGCGTACCAAGAAGCAAAGGAATTACAATATATTTAATTTAGAGAAAAGCAGTCACTTTCTACAAAAGTGGCTGTTTTTTTTGTGAATAAAAAAGTCAAAGTATTCAAGAACAGGACGAATTTGTTTCAATTGTATTTACAGAAAATTCGTGAAAATTAAAATGATTCTCTTTACATGCTCATGGAATTATGGGAAGATACTAATTAAATATTTATTATAAAACGAAGAGAGTTGGGTGAGTTTATGAATGGTGTTGTTTTGTTAGTAGTAGCTATTATTTGTTTTATCGCCGCGTATTTTGGGTATTCCCGCTGGTTGGAGAAAAAATGGGGCATTGATCCGAAGGCGGTAACGCCTGCGGTCGCTCTGGAGGATGGAGACGACTACGTACCTGAGCCGGCTTTTGTGGTATTTAGTCATCAATTTTCATCGATCACTGGTGCCGGACCGGTGACAGGCCCGATCATTGCCGCGATGTTTGGTTGGTTGCCAGCTTTCTTATGGATCTTGTTTGGCGGAATCTTTTTTGGAGCAGTACATGATTTTGGCGCTCTTTACGCCTCCGTTAAAAATGAAGGCAAGTCAATTGGACTGATCATTGAAAAATATATTGGAAAAGTTGGGAAAAAGCTGTTCCTATTGTTCTGCTGGCTGTTTGCCCTGTTAGTCATTGCAGCTTTTGGTGACATTGTTGCCACGACCTTCAATGGAATGACACCGGACGTTCCCGCAGCAGTCAACACAGCAAATGCTTCTGCGGCCTCGATCTCGATGCTGTTTATCGTTTCCGCAGTGCTAGTCGGATTCTTTATGAAGAAAGTGCACTTAAAGGGCATCGCTATGCATGCTTTTGGAATCGTGGTCTTGTTAGTGACGCTGGCTATTGGTATTCTCTTTCCGATTTTCGCAGACAAACAAACGTGGCTGCTGATCGTATTTGCTTATTTGTTCTTAGCATCGGTTATGCCGATCTGGTTGTTGATGGCTCCTCGTGATTTTCTTAGCACGTATATGCTGTTAGGGATGATCATTGCGGCAGTGTTGGGACTTTTGGTTGAAGCGCCGATGGTTGAGCTGAATGCCTTCAATGGATTTGCGGTACAGGATGCAACAGGAAATGTGAAATACCTTTTCCCGATTTTATTTATCACCGTCGCCTGTGGTGCTGTTTCTGGATTCCATAGTCTGGTCTCTTCGGGAACCTCTTCGAAGCAGGTAACGAACGAAAAACACATGCGTCCTATCAGCTATGGCGCGATGATGTGCGAATGTGTTTTGGCGGTAGTGGCTTTGGTAGTAGCAGGCGCTGTTGCTAAGAATGGTCAATTACCGGCTGGAACACCTTTCCAGATCTTCTCTGGTTCAGTCGCTGGATTCTTAACGAAATTTGGTTTGCCGCTGAATGTTGCGCAAGCCTTCATGACGATGTGTGTTTCTGCATTGGCATTGACTTCGCTGGATTCCGTTGCACGTATTGGCCGAATGTCGTTGCAGGAATTATTTTATGAAGAGGGTGCCGAGCAAAAAGGGCTAGCTAAATTATTAACAAATAAATATGTCGCAACGGTTGTGACTTTAGGTGTAGGGTTTGTCTTAGCGCTTGGAGGCTATAACAGTGTATGGCCGCTATTTGGTTCAGCGAATCAATTATTGGCTGCGATGGTCATGATTGCGGTAGCCGTTTATATGAAGACCTCTAAAAAATCAGGGGTGATGTTTTACATTCCTATGGGAATCATGCTTGCCGTTACCTTTACGGCACTGGGCATGTCTGTTTATGGGCTGGTAACGAAATTGATCCGTGCAACAGACTACTTAGTGACGATCCCAGCAGTTCCGGCTGCAGGACAATTTGTCTTCTTGTCAGACGGATTACAGTTAGTCTTTGCCTTTCTGTTATTAGGATTGGGCTTGATGGTCGCAACGAAATGCCTGCGCTCTTTATTTAATGTAGAAAGTAAAAGCACAGAAAAAGCAGTCGCAGAATAAGAATAAAAAAAGACTTCGTCCATTCGACGAAGTCTTTTTTCTATGAAAGGCTCTGGGCAAAATGTGCCATGGCAACTTTCACTTCATTAAGTTTTTCTGGTTTGATCAAGGGGAATAGTTTTTCTTGCAGCTTCTTGAATTCTTGCAGGCTTAACGCCTCAGTTTCTTTATCCGCGAAGCTTTTCACTAGAATCTCTTTTGCTTCCTCTTCTTTTCCTTCAATCGTATTGTTGAGGAAAAAGTCTAAAAACTTTAATTGTCCATCAAGCATCGTTTTCACTTCTTTCGTTAGAATCACTTATTAGTATAAAAAACTAACGAAAAAGTTGCCATTAATCTGTCTCGGCGGTCAATGAGAACCTTGTGCTTGGTGATGATTTTCAGCGATTTCTTTCGTATTGCGGTGAACTAACAAGTAATTCATCAGAACCAATGCGGAGGTTGAAATAAAGACTCCGCGATAGCCGAAGAGTGAGGAAACACTAGACCCGATCATAGGCCCAACAACGTTTCCAGCCGCTTGGAAGGATTGATTGTAGCTGAAGATTCTTCCCGCAGCTTCTTGAGGGGAATACTTTGTGATCAGCGCTTGTACAGCAGGGAGCAGACAAGCATCAGAAATACCCACAAGGAATCGCAAAAAAGCGAGTTGCCAAACATTTGTTACGATGGACATAGGCAGAAAGACCAGCATGGCAAAGATCAATCCGATTCCCAGAATTTTTTCACTTCCAATTTTATCCCCCAGCCGTCCAAAGCGCGGCGCCGCAATCAAGGTGGCGATCCCTGGAATGGAGGCGATGATACCACTGACTAAAGTGACATTGCCGTGATTATGCATCAACTGTCGAATGTATAGACTGATAATGGGGCTGATTGAATTATTCGAGGCTTGAATGATCAGTGTCGTAACGAACATTCCGATGACGACATGTGGGTATTTCAAGCTATGAAAAATCTCTTTTGCCGGAAGCATATCTTTTTTCTCGATCGGTGTAAATTCTTCATGAACAAATATCAGACTCAAAAGAAAGACTAAAAATAGAATCCCGCCTGTGATGAAGAAGGTCAAACGATACCCAAAGATGGACGCGGTGACGCCTCCCACCAAAGGTCCGAGCAAATTACCCGTTACAGCTCCTGTGGCTAATGTTCCAAGGACCTGTCCGCTTTTTTCACGAGGGGTGCCTGTTGCCACCAAAGCGGTAGAATTACTGATGTAGCCGGAGAAAACACCCTGCAGCAAGCGCAGACCGATCAACTGATAAACATTTCCTACTGTTCCCATCAAGCTGATGACGATCGCCATTCCTAGAGAGGCCCGCAGCAACATTATTTTTCGGCCCTTTTGGTCAGCCAATCTTCCCCATAACGGAGAGACGATCGCGGTGATCAAAAAAGTCGAAGAAAAGGTGATCCCACTCCAAAAGTTCAATTGCTGGTTGGTATAGTGGCCTAGTGAATCTATGTATAAAGACATAAAAGGCATCACGAGACTGAACCCAATGCCAGCCATAAAGGTACCAAACCATAAAACAATCAAGTTCTTTTGCCAAGTAGGGCGTGGTTGAAACAATGTATTTTTGAGTTTACTCAACGTGTTAACTGCCTTCTTTCATTACCTATGAAGTTTTCAAAAATCGATTTTCATTATAACTCTCTTAAGGTGCATATAAAAACCTCTCGCTTTGTGGTAGGATATAATTAAGAAAAAATCAATATTTTTCTGCAAATTTTTGTGGTTATCTTGATTTTTCTTGAACTTGTTTCAGCCGGAAACATTTTTCTTGAATTTTTATTTCATGATACTTATGATTAGGGTGGAAAGAAGGGTAGCGGGATGTATCAAGTAATTACAATGTATGGAGATAATGAACCTTGGTGGTTCTTTGAAGAATGGCAAGAAGATATTCAAGAAACCGCGACTTTTGAGGATTTTGACGCGGCTGTAGCTTATTACGAACATCGTTGGAGCGAGCTCCAAAATACCAATACATATAGCAGTGCGAAACATAACTTTTTAAGCGCATTTTGGAAAGAACAGGACGAACGCTGGTGTGAGGAATGTGATGACTATTTACAACAGTATTGGGGTCTTGCCTTATTGAAAGATGAACAGCCATTAACGGTTGATAGCAGAAAGGAATTTTATGAAACAGCTAATTATAGCGGAAAAGCCAAGTGTTGCAAGAGACTTGAGCAAGGTGCTTAACGCCAATCAAAAAAATAAGAATTATTTTGAAGGACCCAATGTTGTCGTGACTTGGGCCCTTGGTCATTTATTGGGTTTAAAAATGCCGGAGGATTTGAATAAGGAATGGCAAAGTTGGCAGATGGAGACATTGCCGATGATTCCTAAAACGATCGGCATCAAGCCGTTACCTAAAACTCGTGGACAGTTAAAAACGATCCAACAGCTGGCAAAACGAAAAGATATTACAGAAGCGGTGATTGCTACTGATGCCGGACGTGAAGGGGAGCTTGTCGCGCGATGGATTTTGGAATATGTACGTTTTGAAAAACCTGTCAAACGTCTTTGGATCTCTTCACAGACGACCAAAGCGATCAAAGACGGCTTTAAGCAGCTAAAGCCTGCGAAAGATTATGACAATCTGTATTATTCAGCATTGGCACGGGCAAAAGCGGACTGGCTCGTTGGCTTAAATGTCACACGCGCATTGACAGTAAAATACGAAGACAGTCTATCGGCTGGACGTGTGCAAACACCGACCCTTGCGATGGTTCGGCAACAAGAGAAGAAAATCGAGAAATTCCGTCCGCAAAATTATTTTGTGGTTTCTTTGGAGGTTGAAGGGCAAAAAGCCAAATTGAACCAAAAGAACCCTTATGGAATCACTGAACGTGAAGCGGCTGAAAAGCTGGTTAAGGATTTGTCACAGCAAAAAGGAACAGTGACAGAGATAACGGAAAAGGAAAAGACGGAACCGGCTCCTTTGCCGTATGATCTAACAGAGATCCAACGAGAAGCCAATGCCCGTTATCAATTTTCTGCGAAGAAAACCTTGTCTCTCGTCCAAAGCCTATACGAGACTCATAAAGTCGTGACTTATCCGCGAACAGACAGTAAGTATCTGACAAATGATATGAAGGCAACGATGAAAGAACGCCTGCAAGCAGTCAGTGATTTTGCGCCAGAAGTAAAAACATATATCAAAAATGGTGCGCAAGTAAAACAAAAGCGCGTGTTCCAAGACAGCAAGGTGACAGATCATCATGCGCTGATCCCGACTGAACAGCGTGCCCGCTTCGAAAAATTGTCCACCGATGAGCAGCGAATCTATAATATGATCGTCACACGATTCTTAGGTTTATTTGCAGAAGCGCACAAGGAAAGCCAACAAAAAGTAACCGTGACATTCCAGCAGGAGACGTTCACTTTCCGTCAAAACAAGGTATTGGTTGCTGGATGGAAGCCCGAAGAAGAGGCGAAAAAGGCAATTCAATGGTCTGAAGGAATGAAAATAGTTCCGAACTTTACAATTGAAAAGGCTCTGACGACACCGCCGAAGCCATTGAATGAAGGAACTCTTCTAGGACAGATGGAAAAACACAGTCTGGGAACTCCCGCTACACGTGCTGAAATCATCGAGAAATTAATCAAATCGGAATTAATGGAACGGACGACTAGCGGACTATTGGTTTCACCAAAAGGAAAGCAGTTATTGGAGCTGGTGAATCCTTCATTAGTGACCCCAGAGCTGACAGAAAAATGGGAGAAGCAATTAGAGCAGATCGCTAACGGCAAATACAGCAGCAAGCAATTTTTGCAAGAAATCGAAGCCGATACGAAGAAATTAGTCAGTGAAGTTAAACATAGCGACAAGAAGTATCAGGATTTCTCTATTACAGCAAAAAAATGTCCGGAGTGCGGGTCACCGTTACGAGAAAAAAATACGCGAGATGGTAAAATCTATATTTGTACGAATCCAGAGTGTACGTACCGCCGTCGGAAAGATCCAAAAGTCTCGAATCATCGTTGTCCGCAATGTCACCGCAAGATGGAGATCATCGACGGGAAAAACGGCGCTTACTTCCGCTGTAAATATGACGGAACGACAGAGAAGATGTTAGACAAAAAAGAACGATCAAAGAAAATGACTAAGCACGAAGAACGCCGCTTATTAAAGAAACTCAATGATCAAGAAGAACCGCAAGAAAGTCCATTAGCTGCTGCGCTAAAGGCAGCCATGAAAGACCAAGATTAACGACAAGCCGCCAAGATTGAAATCGTCTTGGCGGCTTTATTAGTTAGAAAGCTGAGGATAAATTCCTCAGCTTTTTTCGTACTTTTCTTTAGCAGTTTGAAGCAGGGTATCAAGCTCTTTATTCTCTTTTGTTTGATAGTGTTCAAACGTCCGGATCAATTCATAAACCTCTTTGAAATTTCCTTGAACCATTCGACTGATTGGTGAACGATAATAGAGTGTGTAAAAAAGCTTTGCAAGAGCCGGGTGCTGGAATAGAAATTGTTGTCCTTTAGGAAAAATCTCACTACCGCTTGCTTCTAACAAATCAATGCCTTCTTTTAATGCATAGGAAAGCGTCGAGAGTTCGCCGGACTTGCGAATGGTCACAGCGGAAAAATCATAAAGATATTCAAACGAATTTTGGATCATGACCATCGTTGCGTGACTTTTTAGCCAGTCATCCATTTTTTGTTCATAACTCCAACCGTAATTTGTACCTTCAAACACAGTATCTAAGGTTTGTGTGAGTTTAAAGTGTGTGTGCAGCGAACCGATTTTCATTTGCCCTTTTCCAAAACGCAGAACGGAGACCCCAGTGTCAGTAGACATACCCCCAGTTAATTGAAAACCAAAGTAAACGTCTTTAGGCTGCACACTTTTTTGTTGCAAATCTTTTTCTAAACCAGCCGCGTCGATCTGGTTGCCCACAAAGAGGATCGTTTGGCTGCAGTTCTCTGCCAAAGAGTCAATGACTGTCGGGAAATCACTGTATTTCATCGTCACAAAAATCAAATCATACTGATCCTTCGGTTGAAGCGTTTCAATCACTTGAAGGGTATCTTTTGTTTGCTTGCGCTGAAGGGAATGGGTCAACACCAAACCATTTGTCTGCAGCTCTTTTTTTCTCTGACCTCGTGCCAGGAGTGTCACTTGATTGTTCCCTTTTAGGAGTGAATGGGCAAGATAGCTTCCTTGGATGCCTGCACCGTATACTAGTATTTTCATCTTTTTCAATCCTTCCAAAATCAACAGGCGTTGATTAATCAACTTGTGTACATTATAATAAGTGGACTATTCAGAAGTTTCAATCAACAAAAAGTCTTTTATGTTGATAATTGAACAAAAAGTATTAATTGATTGGAGTGCAATGATGGACCGACGAAAGCGAAAGACTCAAAAAGTAATTACATCCGTTTTCTATCAGCTTTTAAAGAAAAAAAGTTATGAGGACCTATCTGTGAGCCTGATATGTCAGACGGTGGATATTAATCGAGGAACGTTTTATCTTCATTTTATTGATAAAGATGACCTGCTGGAAAAAAGTATTGCTTACGAGATGCAAAAATTATTCGAGTATTGTGATCGGAACGAAGAAACAAGCAATCAGAGAAAACTAGAAAAAACGTTTGAATATGTAACGGCAAATCGTGACCATCTGCAACGGTTGTTTCGTGCGGATAAGCAAGGTTTTTTTGCGAGCTTTCAAATTAATTATTTGATGGAGCAAATGACGGACCAATCGCCGATGACCAGTGTTTTCTTCGCTCACGGGTTGGTTGGCTTGCTGGAGTATTATTTGACGAATGATGTTTCAGAAGTAGAGGTGTCTCAGGAATTAGAAAAAATCACCCATTCATTTCGTTAATGGAGTGTAAATTTTTTTGAACTTGAAGGAGTAGAAATAAGAAAAGAAAAGGGTTACAATGTAAATGGTTTATACCACTTTCGGGAGGGATTTTTTTGAAATCAAGAAAAGATGAAGTATTAGACGCATTGAGAGCAAATCCTAACGAACTGACAGCCCAAGAGTTGGCGGATCAATTAGGCGTGGATCGGACCAATGTCAGCCGCTACTTGAATGAATTGATGAAGGACGGCACAGTAAAAAAAATCGACGGACGACCGGTAAAGTTTCAAATTACTACGGTGTCCACGGAAAAACATATTAATTTTGATAATTTGATTGGTCGCGAAGATTCTTTGAAGAGTCAAATTCAAAAATCAAAAGCCGCTATTTTATATCCTCCCCGCGGACTGCATACGATCATATTTGGCGAGACGGGAACAGGGAAAACGATGTTTGCGGAATGCATGTATCGCTTTGCTGTTTCTGCCAATGTATTAAATGAGACCGCCCCGTTTATCACGTTTAACTGTGCGGACTATGCACAAAATCCCCAGTTGCTTTACGGACATATTTTTGGAGTGAAGCGTGGCGCTTTTACCGGTGCAGAGGAAACACGAAAAGGGCTGATGGAACAAGCGGATGGAGGCATTTTATTCTTGGATGAAATTCATCGCTTGCCGCCGGAAGGACAGGAGATGCTTTTCACCTTTATTGATAAGGGCACGTTCCGTTCTCTGGGTGACGGTCAAGAAAAGAAAGCTTCCGTGCAGATCATTGGGGCAACGACAGAAACAAGTTCGACATTTTTGTCTACGTTTAATCGTCGAATCCCCATGCAGATCGAATTGCCTTCTTTGGCCGAACGT
Source organism: Enterococcus gilvus ATCC BAA-350 (assembly GCF_000407545.1). Taxonomy (NCBI): domain Bacteria; kingdom Bacillati; phylum Bacillota; class Bacilli; order Lactobacillales; family Enterococcaceae; genus Enterococcus; species Enterococcus gilvus. Next base: position 880,709 of record NZ_ASWH01000001.1, read on the forward strand.
TCGTTAGACGAGCGACTAGCCATCATTAAAGAATTTCTTCAGCAGGAAGCCAATCGATTGATGCAGGAAATCGCGATCGATAAGCGGAGCTTGTTAGCCTTTCTTCTATATAATGCAGAAGGAAACATCGGGCAATTAAAACGAGACTTAAAATTAGTCTGCGCAAAGGCCTTTTTGCATCATCAAACCAATAGTGAGTCAGACAAACTCATGATCGTAGAAGAAGACTTGCCTTTAGTAGTCCAAAAAGGCCTCTTGCGAATGAATGAAGTACAAGACAAACTCACTCCTTTTATGGATAAACGAAATCTTTATCTGACTTTGAAACCGGGGACGGAGGAAGTCGTTTGGGGGCAAGACCCAAATAAAGATATGGAAGTCTATCATTCTATTACCTATAAGTTAGAAAAGCTAGGTCGTGAAAATTTATCTGAGATTGATTTGGAAGAATTGATTTCGGATGATGTCGATCAGTATTTTGAGACCTATGTTGAAGAGCTGTCACACACGAACGCCTATCGCGAAATTATTTCTGACGATCTGTGGAAGCTGGTGAATGAACTTTATGACTTTGCTTCAAGTCAAATGAACCGTGAGTACGATGAGAAAGTGCGTTTTGCGTTTGCATTGCATATCAATTCGACGATTGAACGAATTCGTGGCAATCAATTCATCTCTCACCCCAATTTAAACGATATTCGTCGGAATTATTCAAAAGAGTTCCAATTAGCCATCGAATTGTCGAATCGGATCGAAGAAGCTTATGCCATTATGATTCCCTTAGATGAGATCGGCTTTATCACCATGTTTTTGACGATGGACAATCAAGAAGCGCAGCAGGTCGATGAACGGCAAGTCGCAGTGCTGGTAGTGATGCACGGAAAATCAACCGCATCAAGTATGCTGGAAACGGTCCAGGAGCTGTTGGGCACGACCAGCGGCATCGCCTTTAACATGCCCTTGACATTAAATACTGAGAAAATGTATGGTCAAATCAAAAATTATATCTCAGGAAAACGAGAAGAGTTCTCTGAAGGGATCATTCTTCTGACAGACATGGGTTCGCCTAATAATTTTGGGAATCTGATCTTTCATGAAATGGGGATTCGTACGCGAGTGATTTCTATGGCAAGTACGATGCTGGTATTGGAGAGCTTGCGCTTAGCTACATTGGGACGCTCTTTGGAGGAGATTTACACCAGTGTGATTTCCATGTTCCAAACGATGGTCCGTCTAGAGGAGCCCACTCAAAAGGATGAAAAGAAAGTCATCATCGTTGCTTGCTTCACTGGCGAAGGCGTCTCTAAACGATTGAATGAAGTGGTCTCGCAGATCGTCAATCTGGAGGAGTTTGAAGTTATTCAGATGCAATCCTTGGAGCGAGAAAGCTTCAAGCACCGCATTGACCAGCTAATCACTCACAAAGATATCGTGGCGATCGTAGGAACGATGGAGATTCATTATCAAAAGATTCCATTTATTCCAGCAATGAATCTATTTAAACGAGAAAAGATCTTAGAGTTTCAGGATCTGTTGGGAAGCACCATCACTTTGCCGGAGATGGTGGACTCCTTAACGAAGAACTTTTCTCCTGAATTGGATGTCAAAACATTGTTTTTATTGATTGATGATGTGTTGCAATTGATCCGTAAAGACCAGGAATTGATTATTGAGAATACGGCATTGCAGGCATTGAGTGTCCATATTGCCTTTTTAGTGGATAAAATCAAAAAAGGCGAGAACCGCCCGACGTTCGAGAATGTAAAATACTTTCATCAACAGCATCGTGTGCGCTTCAATCAAACAGCAGCAAATCTCTCAGTGCTTGAAAAACAGTTTGGGGTTCGCTTTACTGAAGACGATATCGCTTACATCGTTAAGACCCTTGAAGACAATCGAATCGAACTAGGATTGCACAGTGTGTAATCCTAGTTTTTTTGTGTGTAAGATGAAACCCTTATCATGACGGCTTCTGTGCACTGTAAAAGTTGGCACGGGAGTTGCTTTATATAAAGTGTACAATAATAAAAATTGAGGAGTGTCATTTATGAAAAGAATTATGTTAGTTTGTGCAGCAGGAATGAGTACCAGTTTATTAGTAACAAAAATGGAAAAAGCAGCAGAAGCAGAAGGATTGGAATCTGATATCTTTGCGGTCTCAGCTTCGGAAGCGGATTCTAAATTAGAAGATGCAAGCAAACCAGTAGATGTTTTACTATTAGGCCCACAAGTTCGTTTCATGAAGAGCCAATTTGAAACAAAACTTGCGGATAAAGGAATCCCAGTTGATGTCATCGATATGAAAGATTATGGCATGATGAATGGTGAAGCCGTTTTAAATACCGCATTAAAATTAATGAAATAATTGTCCGGAGGAGAGAGATAAGCAGATGAGCGATACGATGAGTCAAGAACAATTAGAAGCAGTAATGGGGTTGATCATCAATGCCGGCAATGCGAAAAGCGATGCAATGGAAGCGATTCAAGCCGCTAAAGAAGGCAACTTTGATTTGGCGCAGGAAAAACTTGAAGCAGCCGACCAAGCATTAGTTGAAGCCCATCATTCTCAAACAGGGTTGTTAACAGAAGAAGCCAGCGGTAATCCAATGACCGTGACGCTTTTAGCAGTGCACAGTCAAGATCATTTGATGACTAGTATTACCTTCAATGATATGGCTAAAGAAGTCGTGGCCCTTTACAAACGTATAGGGAACGAATAGGAAGTGATTACGTGAAATTAGCTCGCGATCATGAAACGTTGAAAGCGATCACAGCTTTGGTTGAATATGCTTTTCGAAAGCAAGATCCGATCATTGATGATCCGCTCTTTTTATCACGTTACGAACACGCGGATTGTTATGGAGTGTATCAAGACAATGAATTGACGAACTTAGTGATGGCCAATCATTTCGAGATGCAGCTCTTTCAACAAAAAGTAAAAATGGCTGGTGTTGGGTACGTAGCGAGTTATCCGGAATACCGAGGCAAGGGCGGCATCAGCAGCATCATGTCCGAACTTTTGTCTGATCTGTATGATCAAGGCGTGGCGGTTTCTCAGCTTGCTCCTTTTTCTGAAGATTTTTATCGTAAATTCGGGTACGAACCTACAAGCCGAAGAAAAACATACCGCATCCCGGCACTAGCTTTTACTTATTTAAAAAGTGAAAGAAGGGGGACTATCAAACGCGGATCTTGGCAGCAATTGAAGCCTGAGATCCAATCCATTTACCAACGCTTGCTAACACAGCAGCAAGTCGGAACAGTGATCCGAGAAGAGTGGTGGTGGGAACGTCTAAACGACTATTATCCACATCGTTTTTATGCGGTAGCTTTCGATGATGCTGGTGAGGCGAAGGGTTACATTATTTATCGAATGCAAGGAAACACATTAGTAGTCGATGAGCTCGCTTACGAGGACGAACTCGCGATGCGAAAATTATTAACGTACTTGAAATCCCATGTCTCATCATTTGAAGAATTTCTTTATCATGCTCCTGTTCATGAATGCATAGAAAAATGTTTTCTTGAGCAAGACTATTTCACGATTACTTTGGAACCGTATATGATGAGTCGAATTATTGACATCACGCAATTATTACCGAAACTTCCGATAAAGCAACAAGAAATTATTTTAGAAGTAACTGAAGATAAGGAATGTCCTTGGAATGTTGGTAGCTGGCAGATCAGTCAGGGGACGTGTCAAAAAGTACAAAAAGCAGGCGATGTCAAAGCCTCTATCCACGGGTGGAGCGAATTATTACTAGGCGAATTATCTTTAGCTGAAGGACTTTTCTTCGGGAAAGTCACTGCGTCAAAAGACGTTGCGTTAGATATTTTTCCAAAAGGAAAACAAAGTTTTTATGATTATTTTTAAATTAGGGGGACTATAAAAAATGGATAAATTTGTCAATTTTATGGAAAAACACTTTATCCCGGTTGCTTCAAAAATCGGTAATCAGCGTCACTTAGTCGCGATTCGGGATTCATTTATGGTAACAATGCCGCTAATGATCCTAGGAGCGTTAGCAGTAATGATCAACAACTTGTCACTTTCGATCCCAGCCTTTGGTAACTTCATGAACGGTATCTTCGGCGGCGAATCATGGAAAGGCTTCGGGGGCGCTGTTTGGAACGGAACATTTGGTGTTCTTTCTGTATTCATCGCGTTCTTAGTAGCTTACAATTTAGCTCGCCACTATGGAAAAGATCCAATCGCAACAGGTGTTGTTTCAGTGGCATCATTCTTCACTTTAGGAGCAGCAACTAGCGGAATGAACTCTTCAGGTTTGTTTGTTGCCTTGATCGTGGGTATGGTCGTTGCAGAATTATTCACTCGTTTAGTGGGTAGTCCAAAATTAGTTATCAAAATGCCTGATGGCGTGCCGCCAGCAGTTGCACGTTCATTCGCGTCACTATTCCCAGCGATGATCGTTATCTCGATCTTTGGTTTAATTGCTGCGATTATTGCAGGTTTCGGTGTAGAAGATATGTTTGCTGCTTTCTACGCAGCTGTTCAAGAACCATTCATGAGCTTAGCAAATTCATACGGCTCAGCGTTACTCATTGCTTTCATCACACCATTCTTATGGTTCTTCGGTTTACACGGTGCCAACATGATCGATCCCTTCATGCAAGCAATCAATGCGCCAGCGATTGAAGCAAATGCAAATGCATTGGCAGCAGGTAAAGCAGCTCCGTATATCGTGAACAAACCATTCATCGATTCATTTGTAAACATGGGTGGTACAGGTGTAACGATCGGTTTGATCATTGCTATCTACTTAGTTGGACGTAAAAACAAACCATTTATGGTCGTAAACAACTTGGCAGCAGCTCCTGGTATCTTCAACATCAATGAACCTTTGATGTTCGGTCTGCCATTAGTGTTGAATCCAATTATGTTTATCCCGTTCATTTTGACACCAATGGTCTGTGTAACAACAGCTTACTTTGCGACGAAATTCGGTTTAGTGCCGCCAGCAACAGTAATGCCGCCATGGGTAACTCCTCCAATCATTGGTGGATTCTTAGCTACTCAAAGCTTCTCCGGCGCCATCTTGGCAGCAGTGAACTTAGTAATCTCAATCGCAATGTATGTACCATTCGTATCCTTAGCAACAAGACAAGAATTGAAAAAAGTTAAAGAAGCAGAAGCTTAATTGATAACAAAAAAGGGGGTGCGGATCACTGGATTCCACCCTCTTTATTCGTTAAAAAATACTATTTTTAAGAATGAGGTAGAACAATAATGAAAACTTTTCCAACAAATTTTTGGTGGGGCGCAGCCACATCTGGACCACAAAGCGAAGGACGCTTCAACAAAAAACATGCGAATGTCTTTGACTATCATTTCGAGATCGAACCGGAAAAATTCCATAATCATGTAGGACCGGATGTCGCTTCGAATTTTTACAACAGCTACAAAGAAGACATTTCTATGATGCGCTCGATCGGCATGAACAGCTTACGGACCAGCATCCAATGGAGCCGCTTGATCGATGATTTAGAAACAAATACGGTGAATCAAGACGCTGTCGACTTTTATAACAATGTGATCGACACAATGTTGGCAGAGGGCATGACACCTGTGATGAATCTGCACCATTTTGATTTGCCAGTAGAATTGTACGATACATACGGCGGCTGGGAATCAAAGAAAGTGGTGGATCTGTATGTAGGATTTGCTGAGAAATGTTTTGAATTGTTTGGTGATCGTGTGAAATACTGGGCGACGCACAATGAACCAATGGTGGTAGTAGAAGGCGAATACTTATTCCAATTCCACTATCCAAATATCGTTGATGGAAAAAAAGCGGTACAAGTGGCCTACAATTTGAATTTAGCTTCTGCGAAAGCCATCCAAGCATTCCGCAAATTAAACATTGAGAATGCGCAAATCGGAACGATTCTAAATCTGACACCGACTTATGCAGCTTCCGACGCGCCGGAAGATCAAGAGGCTGCGCGTATTGCGGAGCTTTGGAACAATAAAATGTTTTTGGAACCCGCAGTGTATGGACATTTCCCTGCTGAATTGGAAGAGCTGTTGACGAAGGACAAGGTTTTATGGGAAACAACGGACGAAGAAAAAGACATTTTAAAGAATAATACGGTTGATTTCTTAGGGGTGAACTTCTATCATCCGAATCGCGTGAAAGCACCCGATGTTGCACCAAACTCCGTTGGCGAGTGGATGCCTGATCGGTATTATGATGCATATGATATGCCTGGTCGCCGAGTGAATTTGGACCGCGGATGGGAAATCTATCCGAAAGCACTTTACGATATCGCTGTAAATATCAAAGAAAACTATAAGAACATTCCGTGGTACGTATCTGAAAATGGTATGGGTGTTTCTAATGAAGACCGCTTTAAAAACACGGCAGGCATGATCGAAGACGATTATCGGATCGATTTTGTCCAAGAACATCTGGAATGGCTGCATAAAGGAATCGAAGAAGGATCAAATTGCTTCGGCTATCATATGTGGACACCGATCGACTGCTGGTCTTGGTTGAATTCCTATAAGAACCGCTACGGTTTCATTTCAAATAATATTCATACACAAATCAAGACTGTTAAAAAATCAGGCTACTGGTTCAAAGAAGTGACTGAACGAAACGGATTAGCAGACTAAGAATAACTGGAGGAAGAGAATGAAACGTGAATTAGGTATTTCGGTCTATCCCGATCATAGTGATCCGCAAGCGGATCGCGCGTATATCAAAAAGGCGGCAGAGCTTGGCTATACGCGTATTTTCATGAGTATGCTGGAAGTGACGGAAGGCAAAGAAAAAGTCAGTGAAAAATTCGGTAGCATCATCCATTACGCGAAGGATCTGGGGTTTGAAACAGTTCTAGATATCGCGCCATCGATTTTTGATGATTTGGGTATTTCTTATGACGACCTGAGCTTTTTCGCCGCACTTGGTGCAGAAGGTATTCGGTTGGATGAAGGCTTTGATGGAAATAAAGAGGCAATGCTGAGTTATAATCCGGAGGGTCTGGCCATTGAGCTGAACATGAGTAATAATGTTGCTTATTTGGACAACATCTTATCCTATGAAGCAAACGAACCATTTATCTATGGGTGTCACAATTTCTATCCTCAAGAAGGTTCTGCCTTGCCCTACGACTTTTTTATCAGTTGCAGTGAACGTTTCAAGGGACACGGCATTAAGACGGCTGCGTTTATTACGAGCCATGATGCGGAATACGGCCCATGGGATATCAATGATGGCTTGCCTACACTAGAGATGCATCGCCATCTGCCGATTGATTTACAAGCACGCCACATGTTTGCAACGGGAGTGATCGATACAGTCATCATCGGCAATGCCTATGCTTCTGATGACGAATTGGAAAAAGTAGCAGCCGTCGATCGGTACAAAGTAAGTCTTGGCATTGAATTCGTACCTGAAGCAACAGAAATCGAGCGCAAAATCGTCGCTGATCCAAAGCATTTCCGTCGGGGTGATATTACGTCAACAGCCGTCCGGTCAACGATGGTTCGAGTGAAATATGCCAGCGAGGCAAATCCTGCTCACGACAATACGCAAGAATTTCAAGTGGGAGACATCGTTGTAGGGAATGATGAATTTGGAAAATATAAAAATGAATTGCAGATCGTTTTAGAACCTCATAGTGATTCTCGCAAAAATTTAGTCGGAAAAATACCGCAAGAAGAAGTGATCATGCTGGACTTTTTGAAGCCTTGGGCGAAATTTCAATTCGTTCCTAAAAATTAAATTTGAAGCGAATGAAAAAAAGATGAATGATCTTTATTGACAAACCCAATAAAGGCGTGTAAAGTATGACTCAACTTAATCAAACGACAGTGAAAAGAAGAGTAGCAGTTCATTTGTTCCCAGAGAGTCTCTGGTTGGTGAAAAGAGACGGCAATGAGTTGTGAACCACATCTTTGAGTCGATCAACTGAAGAAAGTAGGTTGGTCCGGGAGAGCCCGTTATAGCGGAGGTCAGATTGACCAGTTGAGATCGTTCGTTGTGAGACGACGATGAAAAAAGGTGGAACCACGTAACTACGTCCTTTAGCCCTAGCGGCTAAAGGACTTTTTTTAGTTTTACCTGCTGGATCATGAAAGACCCGTAGAGGTTCTTTTCGCGAGAAGGGAACAAAGATGAGGTGGAACCGCGTATTCAACGCCCTCTGGTAGAGATACCAGAGGGCGTTTTTGCTAGTCCGATTTTCCGCAGTTCAATGAGGTGGAGGGTGAGTAAAATTTCATTCAGCTAATTAAGTAAGTAACTGTGTAGTTGGATGGTATGCGTGATGAGGGTCAAACTAACTTTTTCGTTTTTTGAAAAAGTTAACTCATTAAAACGAATTAGCTGTCAGTTTCTAATCAAGAATTAAAGGTTAGCCGCCACTAGCAAATTCTATCTTTACTAAAAATAGTCACGATTAAGAGCTTTTGAAAGGCCGTACAACTTTCAAAAAAATGGAGGGATATTGGGATGAATTATTTGATCGAAGTCATGCCGCAATTATTACAAGGGGCAGCGATAACACTGAAATTATTTGCTTATACGATATTGGGCTCACTGCCGTTAGGAATCTTGCTATCGTTTGGATTGGCGAGCCGCTTTAAACCGTTACAATGGATTTTACAGTTTTATGTATGGATCATGCGAGGGACGCCGTTGCTGCTGCAATTGATTTTCGTCTTTTATGGTCTGCCATTGATGGGAATCATATTCGACCGTTTCGAAGCCGCATTATTTGCTTTCGTATTGAACTACGCCGCTTACTATGCAGAAATTTTCCGTGGTGGGATTCAATCAATTCCAGTTGGGCAATACGAGGCATCGAAGGTCATTGGATTGACACCGATTCAAACGATCACGCGAATCATCATTCCACAGGTCGTTAAAATTGTTTTACCTTCTGTCGGAAATGAAGTCATTAATTTAGTAAAAGATACGTCACTTGTTTATATCTTAGGATTGTCAGATGTGATGCGGGCTGGGAAGATCGCAATGGAACGAGATACGACGTTGCTGCCATTATTCGGGGTAGCGCTCATTTACTTAGTGTTGACTGGGGTGACCTCAGTGATCTTGAAGCAACTAGAAAATCGTTTGAACTATTATCGTTAGGCAGGTGGAAAAAATGATCGAATTAAAAAAAGTAAACAAATCGTTTGGAAATAAAAAGGTGATCGATAATTTGGACTTAGTAATTCCAGATGGACAGATCTTAGCGATCGTTGGCCCTTCCGGTGGTGGGAAAACAACCTTACTGAGAACCCTGGCTGGTTTAGAAACAGCAGATAGCGGCACTTTTTTACTAGATGGCGCCGCCTTCGATCCTACTTCTTCGAAAGAACAAGAACAAGTTGTTGGGGTCGTCTTTCAAGATTTTCAATTGTTCCCGCATTTAAGTGTCCTAGACAATATCACGATCGGTCCTAGACTGGTCTTAAAGCAAGACAAAGAAACGTATATGAATAAAGCCGAGCATTTAGCAAGTTTGCTAGGCATTGAAGAATTATTGAACAACTATCCCTATCAATTATCCGGCGGGCAAAAGCAACGTTTAGCGATTGCTCGTGCGATGGCGATGAATCCGAAAGTGTTGGCGTATGATGAGCCAACCAGTGCGCTAGATCCTGCGTTGCGTCAGCAAGTGGCAAGTTTGATTCTGGAATTAAAAGCGGACGGAGTGACTCAAATTGTTGTTACCCACGATTTGGTTTTTGCAGAAGAAATTGGTGATCAGTTATTGAAGGTTGAACCTATCAAATAAAAAATAAACATTAGGAGGAGTAACGTATGAAAATGAAAAAAATTATTTTGGGAATGGTGGCTGTTTTAACACTGGTGACGTTAGCAGCCTGCGGCAAAAAAGAAGCGAGCAGCAACGAAAGCTGGAAGACGATTGAAAAAGATAAAAAGGTGACGATCGGTTTAGATGACACATTCGTTCCAATGGGATTTAAAGATGAAGATGGAAAGATCGTTGGTTTTGACGTCGATTTAGCCAAAGCAGTGTTTAACGAATACGGGATCAAAGCAGATTTTCAACCAATTGATTGGTCAATGAAGGAAAATGAATTGGAAAACGGCACGATCGACTTGATTTGGAATGGCTACACCGTGACAGAATCACGCGAAAAGAAAGTTTTATTTTCTGATGCTTATGCACAGAATGAACAAGTCCTAGTCACTAAAAAGGACAGCGGCATCACGAAGCCAGAAGATATGAAGGATAAAGTTTTAGGGGCGCAAGAAGGGTCTTCAGGGTATGAAGCCTTCAATAATCAAGCTAAAACACTGAAGGATATCGTGAAAGAGAATGACGCTACGTTGTATGCCAGCTTCAATGAAGCGATGATCGACCTTGAAAACAATCGAATCAACGGATTATTGATCGATAAAGTATACGCGGATTACTACTTGAAGCAAGCAAATAAATTAGATGCCTACAATATTTTCAGCGTAGGATTCGAAAATGAAAACTTTGCGGTCGGTGCACGCAAAGGAGACAAGGAATTGGTTGAGAAAATCAACGAAGCATTCAAGAAGCTGCAGGAAAATGGAAAATACGGTGAGATCTCGAAAAAATGGTTTGGGGAAGAATTGTCCTTGCCTAAAGAATAAGCGAAATGTCTCTCCAAAAATTTAAACATTATTTAATCAGAAAGAAAAGGCGAGCAAAACTTTTGTTCGCCTTCTTTTTTTTGTATAATGGTATAGAATGGAAAGAGGGATATCATGGCGCAAAAGAAGCGTACAAAGAAAAAAAGAAAAACGAAAAAGCAAAAACAACTCCAAGAGCAGCGCCTGATCATCGGCATTGGACTTTTATTTATATTATTTACTGTCTTTGCATTATTTAAGCTAGGGTTCTTAGGAAATCTGATTGCGAATGTCTTACGTCTGATAGGCGGAAACACGTATCAATTTTTAGCCTTGCTGTTAGGACTTTATGGCACGCTGCTCGTTGTAAAGAATACCAAGTTGCGATTGACTAAACCGCGACGATGGGTAGGGATCGGCTTTTTCTACCTTGGAATATTGCTGATTCTTCATGCACGTTTATTTGCGAATGTGGAAAGCAAAGATCCTAATATTTTGAAAACGACTTGGGATTTATTGATGACAGATTTCTTAGGGAATCAAATTACCCAAAATGTCGGCGGTGGAATGCTAGGTGCGGCGCTTTATAATTTAACGCACTTTCTCGTATCACAAGTAGGCAGCTATTTGATTGCCGGCTTATTATTACTATTGGGTATTTTTTTGTTCAGCCTTTTAGAATTCAACCAAGTAACGGATTATTTAGGCAATTTTGTCGAAATGATGCAGGAAAAATTCTCAGAATCTGACGAGAAAAAAGAACTGAAGGCAGCAAAAAGAGAAGAACGGCAAGCACAAAAAGCGCAAGCCAAAGCTGAAAAGCAAGCGGCAGCAAAGGCCAAGCTGGAGGCCGAATTGGCCGAGCGAGAAAAAAACAAGGTTCGTTCAATGACACCAGGGGAGCAATTGGCGAAAGAAAGCCAGGAGCCTTTAGTTAAGGAACCTGAGCAGATGACGCTCGTGCCGATCGAAGGGTTTCAAGAAAATTTGGAGCCCGAAAGAACGACAGCCGCACCTGTACCTAAAAAAGCCCCACTTGAAGATGAGGAGATTGATGATCCAGGTGATTTAGAATTTGAGATCAGCGCGGAGCCTGAGGATCATGACTATCAGTTGCCGCCGTCAACGTTATTAGATTCAATTCCAGCTGCCGATCAAAGCGATGAATACAAAAAGATCGAGCAAAATATCAAGGTATTGGAGAAAACCTTCAATAGTTTCGGTGTAGAGGCCAAAGTCGTCAAAGCCAGCTTAGGACCATCTGTTACGAAATTTGAGGTCCAACCGGCCGTTGGTGTAAAGGTCAGCAAAATCGTCAATCTAACCGATGACATCGCGCTGGCTTTAGCAGCGAAGGATGTCCGAATGGAAGCGCCGATCCCAGGGAAATCTTTGATTGGGATCGAAGTGCCAAACAGCACGATCAGTACGGTGTCATTCCGCGATATCATCGAATCTCAACCGAACCATCCAGATAAAATTCTGGAAGTTCCATTAGGTCGAGACATCTCTGGATTGGTACGGGTGGCAGATTTAACGAAGATGCCCCACTTGCTGATCGCTGGGTCCACTGGTAGTGGTAAATCTGTAGCAATCAACGGGATCATTACAAGTATTTTAATGCGGGCAAAACCAAATGAAGTAAAATTGATGATGATCGATCCGAAAATGGTCGAATTGAATGTGTATAACGGCATTCCTCATCTATTGACGCCGGTCGTGACGAATCCAAGAAAGGCCGCACAAGCGTTGCAAAAAGTCGTTCAGGAGATGGAAGAACGGTACGAAAAATTTGCCGCAACAGGTGTGCGAAATATTTCCGGCTTTAACGAATTGGTGATTCAGAAGAATTTGGAAGATGGTCAAAACAGGCCGATCTTGCCATTTATCGTTGTCATAGTGGATGAGTTGGCAGACTTAATGATGGTCGCAAGCAATGAAGTGGAAGACGCGATTACGCGTTTGGCACAGATGGCGCGGGCGGCGGGTATCCATATGATCCTTGCGACGCAACGTCCAAGTGTCGATGTTATTACCGGAATCATCAAAGCCAATGTTCCGTCACGAATTGCCTTTGCCGTTTCAAGCGGGACGGACTCACGAACGATCATTGATGGAAATGGCGCGGAGAAACTGCTAGGACGTGGAGATATGCTGTTCTTGCCAATGGGAGAGAACAAGCCGATCCGTGTTCAGGGTGCGTTTATTTCAGATCACGAGGTAGAACAGATCGTTGAGTTTGTCTCTGATCAGCAGGAAGCTCACTACGAAGAAAAAATGATGCCAACAGAAGAAACAAGCTCTTCGCCATCAGAAACACCGCAGGATGAACTTTACGAAGAAGCAAAAGCATTAGTAGTGGATATGCAGACAGCGAGCATCTCTTTGTTGCAGCGAAGATTCCGTATCGGCTATAATCGAGCAGCGCGGATCGTGGATGAATTAGAAGAACACGGCGTCATCGGGCCTTCAACCGGCAGCAAGCCGCGGGAAGTCTTTATGCAAAAAGCCGAAGAAGAACCCGAAAATCCATTGGATGAATAAAAAGCTTTGCCATTTTTTGGCAAAGCTTTTTTGTTGTGTTTTTAATTGATTGCACAAATGTGCAAAAAGACAGTGATTTCAATTCTCACACACTCTTTTTTTACGCGTGTCTAATATAGGACTGCAAGGATAAAAAGCCTGCTATATCAACATTTTGTGTAGTGAAAGATAGAGAAATTATAGCTAAAAAAAGAAGAAACAATAAATTTCAACATTAATGTGGAACTTTTATGTGTTATACAATAGAAAAAGGCTGTGCTATCTTTTTGTTAGATTGATAAGCGCTTACAATTGGAGGAAACAAAAAATGAAAGGGTTGAACTCACGGCAAACCAAATTACTTCACTTACTGGTTCAAAATGAGCATTATTTGCCAGTGTCTTTCTACTCTGAGAAGTTAGGAAAATCAAATCGGACGCTCTATTCTGACTTGAAGAAGATCCAACTTTTATTGGAGAAAGAACCGCTTGTTTTAGAAAAAAAGCCGCGTGTTGGTATTTTGCTAAAAGGAACAGTAGAAGAAAAAATGCACTTTCTAGAGCAGCACATTGGAGTGAACACGGAAGAAGCTGTTGGCTCACAGGAGCGGCAATGGGAGATCGTCAAACAGTTAGTAATCAACGAAGAGACCGTGACGCAGCAAATGCTCTCTCAGCAGTTTCATGTAAGTCCAAGTTCGATCGTGAGCGATTTAGAAAAAATCATTGAGAACTATCGTTTAACGCTAGCAGCTACGAAGCAAGGGACAAAAGTTGTAGGAAACGAGGAGGAGATTCAAAATAGCTTATTTCGTTTTTGTGAAGATTACTTAGACACTCATCGAGTCGATACAGAGCATCTTTTTAATAAAGAATCGAAAGACTTGTTGGGATACTTCTTTCCACAACAGTTAGTAGCGCTTGTGTTCCAGCAAATTACGGAATGGAGAAGTCAAACGGCTTTCTGTTTTCCAGGTCATTACGTAAAGTCGTTGATGATCCGTCTGTTGGTGTTCTGCTTCCGTTTGACTAGAGGCAAGCACATTGAAGAAAAGGAATTTCTATTTGATCAAATTAAATTGATTGATACGTATTTGATCGCCAATGAATTAGTTGTGCGGGTATCAGACACGTTCGCTGTCACGTATGACGAAGAAGATATCTCCTACGTCAATCGTCAACTGGTCGGTTACGGTGTAAAGCTAAACAGTAAAAGTCATAAGAGCTATGAAAGGTACGCGGAATCAATCAAAAAGATCATTAAAAACATGAGTGAGATCATGCAGGTTGATTTTGTGGCTGACACACAATTAAAAGAACGTTTTGCCAGCCATTTTGTTCCAATGATCTATCGATTAAAGATGGGAATCGTCATCACAAATCCGTTGGTCGATGAAATTCGAAGCCAATATGCCATCACCTTTAGTGCCACTTGGTATGCACTCGCCAATGCTGAAGAAAAGTTGGGCGTTCATTTCAACGATGAAGAAGTGGCGTTGGTAGCCATGTATTTTCAAGTCTCGCTTGAGAAAAGTCAAAACGGTAAAAAGATTTTGATTGTCTGTCCCAATGGGGTAGGAACATCGGAATTGATTTTCAATAAGATCAAACGAATTTTGCCCGCACAAGATATCGCGGAGATTACGACGCTCGATAAGCTATATAAGAAAAATTTGGATAATGTTGATTTGATAATTTCCTCTATCAAATTAGAAAGTGTCAATAAGCCGATCATTCAGGTCTCTACCTTAGTCACTCAAGAAGACATCAAAAATATCACGGCCCTTTATTCGAATTTATTCTATTCAGAAGAATCTGAAGAAGCTGAAAACTTGGCATTTCCATTTTTAAAAAAGGTCATTGATGTTGCGTATATCTATACGAAAAAGCATTTTTCGGATAAGCAAACGTGCTTGAATTGGTTGATCGATAAGCTGGAAAAAGGGGAGATCGTCACACGTGGGTTTCGCAAAGAAGTATTTGATCGAGAAACGATTGGTGAGACCGCGTTAGCAACGGGGGTAGCGATCCCGCACGCATCACCGCAAAATGTTTTGCAGACGAAGATCGTGATCGTCACTTTGACAAAGCCGATTACTTGGGATAAACGGAAAGTGCATTCGATCTTATTGATGTGCATTGCTAAAAGCGACCGGACCCTTGTACGAGGAGTGATGACAGACATTCATAAGATTGTTCAGTCGGAAAAACAGTTAAAAAGTATTTTTGGAGATAGAGAGGCAGTAGAAATTTATAACGATATTATCGGGAGGTAAAAAAATGCAAGTGATTACGAAAGAATTAGTAGATCTATCGATAGACGCAGATTCAAAAATGACTGCGATCAATATATTAGCAGATCGTATCAACCAGGCGGGACGTTTACATGAGCATGCAGGCTATGTAGAAAGTGTGGTAAATCGAGAAAACTTAACAACTACTGGAATTGGTTTTGGCATCGCCATTCCTCATGGGAAAAGTTCTCATGTTAAAGAAACGACCGTCGCTTTTGGACGATTGACTAATAAAATAGATTGGCAGAGTTTGGATGGTGAAGGGGTCGGGCTTGTCTTTTTATTAGCTGTTCCAGAAGAATGTCAAGGCGATCAACACCTGAAAATAATCGCTGGGTTATCAAGAAAGTTGGTTCATCAAGAATTCAGAGAAACATTGGCGCACGCAACGAGTGATCAAGAGATCGTGGACTTGCTGAATGACAGTCTGGCTAGCGTAGTCGCTTAGTGAATAAAACATAAAAGGAGAGAAACGTATGAAATTAGTTGCTGTAACGGCTTGTCCGTCAGGAGTGGCACACACCTATCTTGCTGCTGAAAGCTTAGAGGTTGCTGCTAAAAAAAATAATGTAGACATTCATGTAGAAACACAAGGGTCGATCGGTATCGAGAACGAGTTGACGATGGAGCAGATCACTGGTGCGGATGTAGTGATTCTGACAAATAATATCGGGATCAAGAACGAAGAGCGCTTCAAAGGGAAACCGGTCGTGCGTGTGAGCGCAGGGGACTGTATCAATAAAGGAGAAGCAATCGTCAAAAAAATTCAGCAGAAATTAGCAAAATAGGAGGAACAGCAATGATTGAATTATTAAAAGGTACTAGAAAAAATTTGATGACTGGCGTCTCGTATATGATTCCTTTTGTTGTCGCGGGCGGTATCTTGTTAGCATTGAGTGTTTTGCTGTCCGGAGACGCCTCCGTTCCAGATAAAGGCTGGTTGGCTGACATTGCTACTATTGGTATCACGGGATTAGGTATGATGGTCCCTATCTTGTCTGGGTATATCGCCTTTTCAATGGTCGATCGTCCCGGGCTGGCACCAGGGATTATTGGCGGATTGATCGCCAGTAATATTGGTGCAGGATTCTTAGGAGGAATATTATCCGGGATTCTCGCAGGGATCGTCGTCTTTTATTTAAAGAAAATCAAGTTGCCATCAAGCTTGCGTTCATTAGGACCAATTTTTATCATTCCATTGTTTGGTACACTGGTTGTCGGTACATTGATGTATTGGGTGATTGGTCAGCCGATCGCGGCCTTGATGACAGCGTTGACCAAGTGGTTAGAATCAATGGGAACGGGAAATTTAGTTGTACTGGGATTGATTTTAGGTGCGATGATCGCTTCAGATATGGGTGGACCGATTAATAAAGTGGCCTTTAGTTTTGGCTCTGCGATGGTAGGGACGATCAATCCTGCGACAGGCTTGCCTAGTGAAACTGCTTTGACGATCATGGCTGGGATCGGTGCAGCTATCTGTATTCCGCCGCTTGCGATGGGATTAGCGACGATCGTTGCACCGAAGAAGTTTACAGTGGAGGAGCGGAACTCTGGAAAAGCAGCCATTGTCATGGGGATGGTAGGTATTTCAGAAGGAGCCATTCCCTTCGCGGCAGCTGACCCGCTGCGCTGCATTCCGGCGAATATGATAGGAAGTGCCATTGGTGCAGCTATTGCGATGGTCTTAGGTGCTGGAAACCCGGCACCATGGGGTGGATGGATCGTTGCTCCCGTTGCTCAAAATCCATTGGTCTATATCTTAGGCACAGTCATCGGCTCAGTAATTACCGCAGGCATCGTGATTGCCTTGAAGAAGCCCGTTGTTGAAGAATCAAGTCAAGCAGTGGGAATCGGGGATGACTTCGACCTAGATATCGAGATCATGTAAAGAAAAAGAGGGATCGAACGTCGTTTCGAGCCCTCTTTTCTAGACTAAAATCAATTTCGCATAGGCACTGATCATGCGCTTGTAGTCCAGAGGCAATTTTTTACTAGTAATGACTACATCTACTGATGACCAGGGAGCCACTTGAACGAGAGAAGTTTTTTCAAATTTCGTGTGATCCAAAAGCACGATTTTTTTTGTAGATTTTTTTAGCATCCGACGTTTTGCTTCAGCGTCAATCAAAGACGATGTACAAAAGCCTTTGCGATTTTTGACCCCGCTGGAGCCGAAAAAGCAAAGATCAAATTGAATATCGGGATATATCTCACTGCCATTGTTGCGAAAAGCCATATCTGCGGGAGAGTATTCTCCGCCAAAACAAAAGAGTTTGTGTTGACTGAGGGCAAGTTGGGAGATGGCCGCAAGGGAGCTAGTAAAAATCTGTTTCTTTTCCAAGGACCCCATTTTTTTTGCCAAAAGTGCCAAGGTGCTTCCCTGATCGAGGCCGATAGTATAGTCGTCAGAAGTAATGCAATCTAATGCGGCTTGTGTCAATGCTTCCTTCTCAGCAAATTGTGAGGTACGTTGGAAGACAGGAGCCAATTCTTTTTCACGAACTAACGTGGCTTTGCCGTGCAGCTTTTCTATAATGCCTTCCTTCGCTAGGTAGGTTAAGTCTTTTCGAATGGTTTCATCAGAGACATGAAACTTTTTCACTAATTCACGAACTTTCAGCTCATTTTGATGATAGAAAAGTTCCGTGATTTCTTTGCGGCGTTGCGCAATTTCTGCAGCCTTCATAAACATCCCCCTTTTTTTAACGGTAGCATGAGATTCCAACAAAAACAATCTAAAACTTGGGAAAAAGTGAACAAATCCAACTTTTTTACTGTAATTCAAAGAATTCTGTGGTTTCAATCGAAACATATTTCTATACTAAGTGTGAATAGAAGAAGAGGAGTGAAAAAAATGGGAACAGGAGTTATTGATTTGGAACAAAACAATGCAAATCTCGTGATGAAAGGGAATCCACGGATTCAAGCAATGAAGAGTCATTTATTCAAAGAAAAGCGTCAGATTTCATTGGAACGCGCATTGCTTTATACGGAAAGTTATCGTCAAACAGAAGGTGAGCCTACCATCATTCGTCGCGCAAAGGCAGTCGCACATATTTTAGGGAGTGTTGAAATAAGCATTCGTGAAGGGGAATTGTTAGTCGGAAATCGAACGGTGCGTCCGAGATCAGGGATTCTTTCACCGGAAATGGACCCTTATTGGATCATGAAAGAAATCGATACGATCGATACACGACCGCAGGACCAATTTGAGTTTACAGAGGCGGATAAAAAAATCTACCGTGAAAAATTATTTCCATATTGGGAAAAGCGCTCAATGAAAGATTTCATCAATGGTGAGCTGACAGAAGAAGTAAGTGCAGCTTTGAAGGAGGAAGTTTTCAAATTAAATCAAACGGATAAGGGACAAGGGCACATTATTATGGATTTCCCCGGCATCCTATCACGTGGAATCGGCAGCTATCTTGGAAAGTTAGACGAGAAAATCAAGGAAGACCCGGATAACCTGTTTTACCAAGCTGGGAAAATCATTTTTATTGGGATGAAAGATCATTTCTTACGCTATGGGGAATTGGCGGAGTCTTTAGGAAAAGACGAGAAAGAACCAAAAAGACGTCAAGAACTGCAACGAATCGCTGAAATGTGCCGGAAACTAAGTATTGATAAGCCAGAATCCTTTTATGAGGCTCTTCAATTATTATGGATGACCAGTATCGTTGGACAGTATGAATCAAATGCATCTTCCCTTTCTTTGGGACGAATGGATCACTATTTATATCCATTTTACGAAGCCTCGCTAAATAAAGGCGTGGACAAAGAATTCCTTTACGAAGTGCTGGGTGATTTTTATGTGAAGACAAATGACGTAGTGCTTCTACGTTCTGAAAGCAGCGCAAAATGCTTCGCTGGATTTCCTACTGGCTATACCGTTGTTCTAGGTGGGCTAGATGCATTGGGACACACATCTGTTAATCCGCTGTCGTTCGTGATGTTGGAACTTTACCATGAGATCCTGTTGCCGCAGCCAAACTTGTCAGTGAGAATGAACGAATTGATCCCTCGCCGGTTTTTACTAAAAACGGTGGAAACGATTCGTTTGGGAACAGGTATCCCTCAATTATTCAACGACGATGTCTGTGTTCCCGCATTTTTGAGTAAAGGCGTATCGCTCGACGACGCGCGAGACTATGCAACGGTGGGCTGTGTGGAGACTTCGATTCCTGGAAAGACTTACGGTCTCCACGATATTGCACTTTTTAATCTGCTTCGGATCATGGAGTTGAGTATCTATGAATTGAGAAACGAGTCGGATTTGACCTATGACCAATTAGTCGAAACGATTGAAAAGAAAATCGATTACTATGTGGAGTTGGTAGTTAAAGGATCGAATATCGTGGATTTGGGTCATCGGCAATACGCGCCTACCCCATTTTTATCTGTCTTGATCAATGACTGTCTGGAAAATGGAAAGGATGTCACAGAAGGCGGTGCTCGTTACAACTTTTCCGGAGTGCAGGGCATTGGAGAAGCCAACTTGAGTGACTCGATGTATGTCATCAAGAAAATGGTTTTTGAGAAGAAGGAAATGCGCTTTAGTGAGTTAGTGGATGCATTAGAGTCTAATTTTACAGGTGACTATGCTGCGCTGCAACAGCATGTGATCCAGGATTTTGAAAAATTTGGAAACGACGATGACGAGCTGGATATCATTGCAGCAACATTCTTCCGACATTATGCCAAAGAATTAGAGAAATACGAGAATGTGCGTGGTGGACAGTTTATTCCTGGGGCCTATACCGTTTCAGCTCATATCCCACTAGGGGAAGCAGTGGGTGCGACTCCTGATGGTCGAAAAGCACAGGAACAATTAGCTGATGGCGGACTATCACCGATGGTCGGGCGCGATCATTTAGGGCCGACAGCGGTATTAAAGTCTGTCAGCAAGCTAGATAATTTCTTGACGGTGAATGGCAGCTTACTGAACCTAAAGTTTCAACCGAACACGTTGAAAGGACAGCAAGGCTTGAACAAATTTGCCGACTTTTTATTGGCGTTTACAAAGTTAAAAATTCAACACGTCCAATTCAATGTTCAATCAAGAGAAACGTTGTTAGAAGCTCAAAAACATCCTGAAAAATATTCGGGATTGCTGGTTCGCGTAGCTGGGTATAGCGCCTTTTTCGTTGATTTAAACAAACAAATTCAAGACGATATTATCGCACGTGTTGAACATCAATTGTAGGGTGAGGGATAGCAATGAAACAAGGATTGGTCTTTAATGTTCAACGGTATTCGGTTCACGATGGCGGCGGTATTCGAACACTGGTTTTCTTGAAAGGATGTCCTTTGCGTTGTCCGTGGTGCTCAAATCCTGAATCACGTAAAAAAGTAACACCCGCTACGTGGACAAAAAATGGGAAAACTGAACAGATTGGTGAGTGGCGCACCATAGACGATCTTTTGGAGGTTGTCTTGAAGGATGAAATTTTTTATCGGACATCTGGCGGCGGGGTCACGCTTTCTGGCGGTGAGGTGTTAATGCAGGCCGAGTTTGCGACGGCTTTTTTAAAAGAGCTGCACGATCTCGGTATTCATACAGCTATTGAAACGACGGGCTGTTTTCCAGTAGAGCGCTTAAAAATGCTTACACCGTATGTTGATCAAGTATTGTTTGATTTAAAGATCATGGACCGCTGTGAAGCAAAAAAAGTGATCGGTCTGGAAACAGACACAGTCAGAGAAAACATGGACTATCTTTTGACGCAAACGCACATCCAAGTGATTCCTCGAGTTCCGTTGATTCCTGAATACACGACGAATAAAGAAAATCGGCAGCAGCTTATTCACTTTTTAACAAAACGTAAACTAACAGAGGTTCATCTATTGCCCTTTCATCAGTACGGCAGCAGTAAATATGATTATTTAGGGTGGGAATACGCGATGAAGGAGGTTCAACCGTTAAGCACGGAAGAAGTGAGAACTATTAAGGAGGACTTCCAATGTGCTGGAATCCATGCCAATATTGAAGGGTTAGACTGAGAGGCGTAGAGCCTCTCTTTTTTATTTTTATGAGCAATTACTTTGTGAAATCATTTCTTTTTTTCAAAGTTGATTGTTTTCTCTTTGTGAATCAGTTATAGTATGTAGCGAATGTTTCCAGCTTTTTTTTACTTATATGAAAGAAAGTGAGGGGAAACGCACGAAGGAAAAGAGATTACTAAGAGGTTTCACCTTAATAATAAGCAGTCCCCAGTAAAATAAGGGGCGAGCACTTCGGTAGAATGCACTAGGAGGTAACACTTTGGATAAACCCTCAATTTATGGTTTAAGAAGAGAAGAATTAGTCGAATGGTTTTTAGAACACGGGGAAAAGAAATTCCGTGCAACACAAGTTTGGGAATGGCTTTATCGCAGCCGTGTCAGTGAGTTTGCAGAAATGAGCAATCTTTCAAAACAAACAATTGCTTTGTTAGAGGAAAATTTTATCATCAATCCGTTAAAACAATTGGTCGTGCAGGAAGCTAGCGACGGGACGGTCAAGTATTTATTTGAACTACCGGATCATTTAATGATCGAAACGGTCTTGATGCGCCAAGAATACGGGTTGTCTGTCTGTGTGACGACTCAAGTTGGCTGTAATATTGGCTGCACATTTTGTGCTTCTGGGTTATTAAAGAAACAGCGGGATTTAACGGCAGGCGAGATCGTCGCACAGATCATGCTCGTGCAGCACTATTTCGATGAACGCGGCGAAGAAGAACGTGTCTCACACGTTGTTGTTATGGGCATCGGAGAACCCTTCGATAATTACAACAATGTGATGGATTTTCTGCATGTCATCAACGACGACAAGGGAATGGCCATTGGCGCGCGCCATATTACGGTCTCAACAAGCGGCTTAGTACCAAAAATCAAAAAATTTGCGGAAAATGGTTTACAGGTCAATTTGGCCATCTCATTGCATGCACCAAACAATGAAGTTCGTTCATCCATCATGCGAATCAACCGCAGCTTCCCAATCGAAAAATTGATGGACGCAGTGGATTATTATATAGAAGAAACCAATCGTCGTGTAACATTTGAATACATTATGCTCTCTGGAGTAAACGACCGTCCAGATCATGCACAGCAATTAGCCGATTTGATGAAGGACAAGAAAAAACTGGTTTACGTAAACTTGATTCCTTACAACCCGGTTAGTGAACACGACCAATATTCTCGAAGTAGTAAAGCAGATGTTCTGCGTTTTTACGATGTCTTGAAAAAGAACGGAATCAATTGTGTCATTCGAAAAGAACATGGTACAGACATCGATGCCGCCTGCGGACAACTACGTAGTAAGCAAATGAAAAAAGCAGCCTCAAAATAAAACAAACGTCTCCTTCAGTTTCTGAAGGAGTTTTTTTTGTTGTATGATACACTTAAAAGAAAGTGCGCGAGGAGAAAGAGATGAATACTGAAGATATTCAAGCAATTTTGGATCGCCGTTATGATCAAGGGTGGGATTATTGGACGACAGAAGACCGACGCTTAGGAAAAGGGGCGCCTTTTTCATGTTTAGAATCGGCGGAGTATTTATTGGAACTGGGAATGGACCCGCAGACAGAAGTCTTACAAGAGATAGCGCAACTTTTATGGGAAAGCTGGCAGGAGCCCGGGGATTTAAAGCTATATCCTAAAGGAGCAATATTCCCATGCCAAACAATCCCAGCGGCTACGTTACTCGTACGGTTAGGTCATGGGGATGACCCAAGAATGAAACAGACTGTCACGCATTTACTGTCAACACGTCACAAAGACGGCGGCTGGTGGTGCAAAAAATTCTACTTTGGCAAAGGACCTGAAACAACCGTTTCCAATCCACTGCCGACATTGAATGCATTGGAACTTTTCCGCCAGATAGAAACTGTTGACGCGTCAGAATTAGAGGCGGCGATTGAATTTCTCTTACATCATTGGGAAACGAAACTGCCGATTGGTCCCTGTCATTACGGAATCGGAACGCTGTTCATGCAGGTGGAATATCCATTTCGCGGATACAATTTATTTTACTATCTCTATGTCTTGTCCTTCTATGAGCAGGCTCGTAAAGACGCGCGATTCATGGAAGCCTTTGGATTATTTAAAGACAAAACAGTGGATGGGCAAGTAGTCGTTGAACGGGTGGTTCCGAAATTACGGAAATTGACCTTTTGTCAAAAAGGTCAAACAAGCGCAGTCGCGACGAAACGTTATCAAGAAATTCTCAAAAATTTAGCAAAATAGAAGAAAGAATTTTTTAGGTGCTGCACTACCAAGAAACTGCGTAAGGAAGTACGCGCGATAGAGAAAATCCTCTTGCAGGTTGCAAAAAATTAAGAATGCTCTTGATGGAAACAGCGATCCGTCAAACAAAATAGCCAAGAACATGTTTCAGGTGTTCTTGGCTATTTTGTATTAGGCTAAAATCGTACCGATCGGGAAAATTTTTCTAAAAACTTTTCGCACCAATGGACCAGCCACAAGCAATTGGAAAGGGAGGGCCATAACGAGATTCTTTAGAATAGCAAGTCCCCAGATAATAAAAAACTGTTCCCAATGGTGTGTTTGACTCAACACCTCGATCGTCCCATAAAGAGACATGAAGAAGACCATTGGTAAAACCATGCAGCTAGAGACAGTAATCACTTTGCGCAAAGGACTAGAAAATGTCGGTATTAATTGAAAGGCTATTTTTTTCGCCGGGCCAGAAACCACAAACCAATCAAGAAGCAGTGCACAGCAATACCCCAATGGCAGCCCCAGCCAAGCTGATTTTAAACTGTCCAACGTAAGAGCACCTGAATGGAGGGCGATGTTATACGCGCTCATCCAGAATACCATCACAAAACACATCATTATCGTATAAACAAAACTTTCTCTTTTATTACTTGGCATAAAAATCCTCCTATAATGTAGACCGATCCTCCAAAAATAATTAATGGAATTTCGGACGCAAAAAAGGCCATCGTATAACTCGCTACGACGGCCTTTTAAGGTATCTTCACTGCGTTATGAAACGTTCTTTTTTGCTTGTTCCATTATATACAGATTTTTCAATTTCATGTAAGTAAAATTTTTATTTTTTTTCGCCGATCTCTTCTTTTAGGCGATAAATCTTTGAAGGACGTCCGATCCCGACTGGACGTTCACCGATTTCATCGAAATATTGCAGCATGGCTTTCTTAAAATTGGAATGATCGACTGTCTTGAAATCGACACCTAAAAACTTCGCAAACACTTTACGGGCTTCGGTGATCGTAAATTCTTCGCCCAATACTTGCAGGATGAGAGGTTCATGATCCATTTTATTTAACACTCGATTGAATGCTTTGCGAATGATTTCGTTATGGTCAAAGGCCAACGTATCTTTTCCGACGGATTTCCCAGCTTCCAATTCGATCTCAATGGAAATATCATCACTTGTCAGGCTGATCGTTTCACCATGACGTTCAAGATTGAACCAACGGGCATCTTGTGTATCATCGCCAGCAGTAGGTGGGACTTGCCCAATGAAGGCCAAATAACTGACCGTAATTACCCAACCACGAGGGTCACGGTTCGGAGTACTAAAGGTATGCAGCTGTTCCACACTTTTCCGGCCAATCGTTAAGCCCGTTTCTTCAGCAGTCTCACGCCGAACGCTATCATTCGTGGATTCATTCCGTTCGACAAAGCCTCCGGGTAATGCCCATGAATTGCGATACGGATTGCCGCGTCGTTGGATCAATAAAATTTTTAATTGGTCTTCTTCTTTGTTATACCCCATGATGACGATATCGACCGTTACTGACGGCTTGTCATATTCGGGATGATCTTGTTCTTTATACCAAGCAACGAATTCAGCTTCGTCTGCTTCGTGTTCATAATAATCTTTTTCTGCTTCTTTAGAGGCAAATTTTTTCATATGTTTCACCCATTTTCTAATTATAAGTATTCGCTACTTTATTGTAGCATGAATAGGCAAAAAAGGGGAACTCCGCTTGGAATTCCCCTTTTGTTTCAATCAAACTATTTGGTTGATTCAGTTGTTGCTTTTTTACCTGAACTATTTGTAGTTAAGAAATCAGATAAGATGTTTTCGAATGAATCATCTTTGATTTTCACGTTTGCTTTCTTCAATTCTTTTGCAATTACTTCAGAAGAGAAGGTTTGATCCGCCATTTTTGTATCTTCAGCGATTTGTTTCAATTCTTTTTTGTATTTATCCATGTCGTTGCCTTTAGAAGAATTTTTCTCCATTTTGACAATGTAGTAACTTGATTGGTAAGTTGATGAATCCATCGCAGTGATCACGTCAGAAACTTCGCCGTCTTTCAATTTGAAAGCAGCTTCTTTTACTTCAGCAGGCAGGTTTGTTGATTGAGAATCAAATTTGATCTCTCCGCCATCTTTTTTCGTTGTTTGATCTTGTGATTTTTCTTTCGCGATTTTTGCGAAATCACCTTTGTCATCTAATTGTTTTTTGATTTCTTTTGCTTCATCTTCACTGCTTGCTAAAATGATGCGAGCAGTCACTTCTGGATGGAAGGAATCCCAAGCAGCTTTTGTATCTTTATCAGTGATTTTCACATGAGCTTTCAAACCTTCTTGGAAAGCCAATGATTGTTTCAAGTAATCTTTATAAGATTTCTTTGTGTAGCCAGCAGATTTTAATTGGCTTTCAAAGCTGTCGCCCAATTGTTTTTCTTGCTTGTCGTACTCTTTGTCGATTTGCTTATCTGAAACTTTGTCTCCATAAGCATTTTCAAATACTTTATAGATGATCATGTTGCGAACTAAGCTTTGGTTTGATTGTTCTTTTTTCGCTTCGTTATAAAAATCTTCGACGGTAATTTTTCCGCCTTTCATTGTTGCGATGTCCTGGCTAGAACCACCTGAACAGGCCCCCAATACAATTACACTAAGTAAGCCAGCAGTGGCTAAAAGAATCTTTTTCTTCATTTCTATGCTACAACTCCTAAAATTATAATTTACATCCGTTTGTTATTCCTTTTCAACTATAACACACCTAAAAATGCAAAGGAAAGGGGGTTAAAAATAGTTTCCGAGAAAATTCACAATAAAAGCACAATTAACTAAGCAAAAAACACTGGAGAATCAGTCTCCGTCCGTGGGTCTTTCCAGTGTAAAGCGTCCTTTTTTCAGTACCGTCTTTTCTTCCGTGACAGGTAAAGACTGATTGATCTTTTCAAGTTGCGCTTGAATCTGTTGGATACGAGGCTCTGCCTGAAAGCGAAAATCTTCTACATCTTTTTCGACTCCTGATTTGAAAGCTGGGACCAGCGTATCAAACGTTCCTTTTAAAGTAACCAATGATTCGCGGAACGCCGCCAAATTATCGTTTAATTCATCCGTTAACTCCACCAACTCACGCGTGTTTGTAATTAGTTTTTCACGGGTCTCTTCACCTTTACGCGGCGCTAATAGAAGTCCGCCTAAGGTTCCTAAACCGGCACCAAATAGAATTCCTTTAAAAAAGCCCATTTATTTCACCTGCTCCTTAATCTGATCGGCAATTAATTGCATTTCTTCCGCTGTTTGTTGATCCGCATGATTTCCAAAATGAATTGAAAAGTCATCCTTTTTACTATAGCGCGGCACTAAATGGATATGAGAGTGAAAAACGGATTGATAGGCAAGTTCTTTATTATTATTTAAGATATTTAATCCGTCCATTTCAGGAAAAGCATGTTCAATCGCACGTGCAATTTTAGGAATACGTGCGAAGACGTCTGCTGCCAAGTCTTCATCATAGTCGAAAATATCCGTAACATGTTTTTTTGGGACTACTAAAGTATGCCCCTTTGTTGCTTGTGAGATGTCTAGAAAAGCATAGACTTTGTCGTCCTCATAAATTTTGTAGCTGGGGATTTCTTGATTAATGATTTTACAAAAAATACAATTTTCCATTGCAAACATCCTTCCTGTTTCGTGGTGATTTATTTTGTGCTGTCAGTATGGGTAAAATGTCCCGACAACTGAAAATTCTTCCTTAACTTTACCATAACTTGGAATACTTGTGCTGTAAAAGGTCAAGTGAAGATTAATTATTTGCAGGATTCTGCTATAATGTTAACTATGAATGAGCCGCTCTTTTAACTTTGACTGAGGGGCTACTTATTTTAGGTAAAAGACCTTGGAGAATTATAATAGTTGTTTTCTTATAAATAGGAACTTGGAGGGAACGCATGAGTTTAGTAATAGAACACGTAACAGGCGGGTATGGACACGTGCCTGTTTTAAAGGATATTAATTTTGATGTTAAAAATGGCGAGATGATTGGCCTGATTGGCTTGAATGGCGCGGGAAAATCTACGACGATAAAAAATATTATTGGGTTATTAACACCGCAAAAGGGGACGATCAAGGTTGATGAACTTACCCTGCAGCAAGACCCAGGAAATTATCGAAAGAAAATTGGATACATTCCTGAGACGCCATCTTTGTATGAAGAATTAACGTTGAGAGAGCACATCGAAGTTACTGCAATGGCCTATGGTATTCCTAAAGAAGAAGCGATGCAACGAGCAGAGTCGTTATTGAAAACATTTCGCTTGGAAAATCGGTTAGACTGGTTTCCAGTGAACTTTTCAAAAGGAATGAAACAAAAAGTAATGGTGCTATGCGCCTTTTTGATCCAACCGAGTTTATACATTATTGATGAACCCTTTTTAGGATTGGACCCATTGGCTATCAATGCTCTGTTGGAATTGATGGTGACCATGAAGGAACAGGGGGCCGCGATCTTAATGTCTACCCATATCTTAGCGACAGCAGAGAAATATTGCGATCGTTTCGTTGTGCTTCATGAGGGTGAAGTGCGGGCACTTGGTACGTTGCAAGAATTGCAGCAAGAATTCAATTTGCCAGGCTCTTCGTTAGATGAAATTTATATCGCTTTAACAAAGGAGAAGGAACATGCATGATTTTTTTCTATTGAGGCGTCAACGCCACCAGAAAAAAATGATGAAGTACATGCGCTATGTTTTAAATGATCATTTTGTTTTGGTGTGCTTGTTTTTAGTTGGCGGTCTAGCCTTTTATTATTCAAACCTGTTAAAACAACTGCCACCAGATTTCCCTTGGAGTCTGCCGATCGTCGGGGTAGTGTGGTGGCTCGTTTTACCCTTTGGGAGATTAGCGACTCTCGTTGAGCCTGCTGATATGACATTCTTATTGCCGAAAGAAAAAGAAATGGGCAATTATTTGACAAGCGGGTTGCGTCACTCCTTGGCACTGCCATTTACAGTTGAACTGCTTTTATGCGGTGCATTGCTCCCATTAGTGGTATTAGCGAAGCAAATAGGGTTTATAAACTTTTTCTTCTATATAGTAGTGTTGTGGAGTCTGAAATTAGCAAATCTTAGAATCCAGCGCTTCGCCTGTTACCAAAAAACGCGCAAGCAGACGCAGCGTTTGTATTTCGCTTGGTTTGTCGGGAGCGGAGCGATAATTTTTATCGCCCTTTACAGCATGGCATGGCTAGGTTCGGTCTTGGCAGTAGCTACGATGATGGGTTTTGTAGTGTTGACACAAGAGAAAAGCCAGTTACTGGATTGGATCCAGATGATTGCGCGTGAAAATGCTCGACTGCATCGGATCTATCAATTTATTAATTTGTTTACGGATGTTCCAGAAGTCGAAGCAAAGGTTCGTCGCAGGAAATATCTAGATGGTCTATTAGCGAGAATTTCCTTTAAACAGGAAAACACGTATCTTTATTTGTTTGCGCGAGGCGCGTTACGGGGGGCAGAATTTGGCGGGTTGTTTTTCCGCTTGTTGATTGTAGGAAGTATTCTGTTGCTCTCTTTGAATGACATCCGATTTGTTGCTGGAGTCAGTCTATTGTTTATTTATTTGATCGGGTTTCAAATGATTCCATTGTATGGACAATTTGATTATATCAGTGCGACACAGCTTTATCCTGTGTCAAAAAAATACAAAAAAACGGCTTTGCAGCGCTTGATGGTGATTTTATTAGTTGCTGCAGCACTTATCTTCACGTTGTGCAGCCTTGTACATTTGTCAATCGTTGGAAGTTTGATCATACTTGTGTTACTTTTAATCGAAATTAGTTTGTTTGCGTGGTTCTATCTCCCAACAAGGATAAAGAAAATGGAGGATTAAAGAATGAAGGTATTATGGAACGATCAAATCGTTGATGAATCAGAAGTAAAGATTGATTTAGAGGATCGCGGCTACCAATTTGGTGATGGTATTTATGAAGTTATCCGTATTTACGATGGATACATGTATATGGAAAAGGAGCATTTAGATCGACTATGGGTGAGTGCTGAAAAAATCCGTATGACACTTCCTTTTACGAAAGAGGCGCTTAGCGAACGGTTGCACCAATTAGCCAAGGAAGCTGGTTTGGAGAACGCGCGGGTGTATTTTCAAGTGACACGGGGAACTGCAAAACCAAGGCTGCATGATTTTCCTGATCCGAAAGAAGTTCCGCCGGTCCTGATGGCGGATATTCAGCCGGCTTCTCGTCCAACGGCGAAACAAACTATTGGTATCCGTGCTGGATTTGTAGAAGATAAACGTTGGCTGCATTGTGACATAAAATCTATCAGCCTATTGGGGAATCTTTTGGCCTTAGACGAGGCCAAACAAAACGGCTATGAAGAAGCTGTCTTGGTCCGTGACAATTACGTGACAGAAGCTTCTGCTTCAAATTTATGGATGGTAAAAAATGAAGTTCTTTATACGCATCCGGACGGGAATTTGATTTTGCCAGGTATCACAAAAATTAAAATTCGCGAAATTGCAAAAGCTTTAGGTATTGAATTGAAAGAAGAGGCGTTCACAGACAAAGAGCTGTTAGCAGCTGATGAATGTTTCAAAACGAGCTCAGTGGCAGAAATTATGCCGATTATCGAAATTGACAATCAAAAAATCGGCGACGGTATGCCAGGGAAGGTAACGAAAAAAATTCTTCACGCCTACATCGAAGCAGTGAATTTATCGGTTCAGGCACATCGTGATGAAAAATAATCAAAGAAGAACATACATGCTCTTGACGAAGAGCCCTTCCCCGACTAAAATAGTAAATACGTTTAAAATGCTAGGGGAGGGCCTTGGGAATGGAGTTTCAGTTGGATAGTGACTGGCGTGTGCAGCCGATCAAAGGCGATACAGGAAAAACGTATATCGGCTATCGTGACGAAGATCGCGTCTTCATTAAACGAAATACCACCCCAATGTTGGCGGCTTTATCTCGTGAAGGAATCGCACCGAAACTTGTTTGGATCAAACGGACAGGAAACGGCGATACATTGACTGCTCAAGAATGGTTGGATGGTCGTATTCTCGAACCAGAAGAAATACCGCGTCGCAATGACGTAGTAGATGTACTGTATCACTTACATCACTCGCCTTCATTGAAAGTGATGTTAAAAAAAATGGGTGGACGCCAAGTTTCACCACAGCAGCTATTGGCTGATTATGAGGCGAATTTACCGACGATGATCGAACAAAATGCGTTCATTGAGCTGGTGTATGCGTACCTTAAAAAAAATATACCGACGTATGCAAAGAAAAATTATACGGTGGTACATGGTGATGTAAATCATCGAAATTGGTTGGTTTGTTCCAACTATTTATATTTGGTTGATTGGGATTCCGTGATGTTTGCTGATCCTGCTCTGGATATTGGAACGATTTTAGGAAACTATGTGCCGTTATCTAGCTGGAGCAAGTGGCTTGTTCGCTATGGGATTCGCCCAACTGATGAGAACATGGAACGTGTCTATTGGTATGGGTTGATGAGTTTGCTGTTAGAGATTGCTCGTCAATACAAACGGGAAGAATTTCATCACATGAACCAATCGATCTTACAATTAAAACGAATTTTTGCTGGAAGCTGAACGTTTTGTTCAGCTTTTTGCGAGTTTTATTAGCTATAATAGAAAGAAACGAGAATTAGAAAATAGTTTTTGGAGGAAAAACATGCGAGTTAGAAATCGTCCGGGCGCAGCAGAAATGCTGGCGGCTCGACCTGAATATGCGGTGCAAGAGCCTGAATCATGGAAAGGGCGCTGGTCTGAACGTTTTGGTAACGATCACCCGATCCATATTGAAATTGGCATGGGTAAAGGGCAGTTCATTACTGGAATGGCGGCGGCTCATCCCGAGATCAATTACATCGGTATAGAAATGCAAGTGAGCGTGATTTCTTTAGCTTTAGATAAACTAGTTGAAGCAGAATTGCCTAATTTACAATTGCTACATGTAGATGGTTCAGAGCTGACGAATTATTTTGCGGACAGCGAAGTAGATCAGATTTATTTGAACTTTTCTGATCCATGGCCAAAGAAAAAACATGAAAAACGCCGACTGACATCGCCAAGCTTTTTAAAAGTAGACGAAGCGATTTTGAAGCCAGCCGGAGAAATCCATTTTAAAACAGACAACCAAGGGTTATTTGAATATTCATTGAGTAGTTTCTCAAAATACGGAATGACTCTTGAACACGTTTGGTTAGATCTGCACGAAAGTTCTTTTGAGGGAAATATTATGACCGAATATGAAGAGAAGTTTTCAAACAAAGGACAGCGAATTTATCGAGTGGAAGCACGTTTTCAGGATAAGACAAAATAATGGCAGACGAGGAGATAGACCTTTTAGGTTTATCTTCTTTTTTTTGGAGCAGAAAAAAGTTTTTACGTATCTTGTTTTATGAGGTGATAAAAATGGAGATCGAAGAGCTTTCAGACGAATTGATTCAATATGGTTTTGACCACCAAATGCAAGATTTATATTTGTTGCCCCAAAAAGATAAGTATCGATACTTTTTTCGCAGAGGCCCATTTTATGAGCATAAGAACTCAGATCTTTCCTATGTTGATAATGAAATGAATGTACGTACGGCATTGCAGTTGATTAACCGCTTCAAATATTTGGGGCAAATGGATGTCAGCGAAAAGCGCAAAGTTCAGCTTGGGGCGATCTCTTATCCGTTACCGGAGACGAATCAGCGATTGAGGCTGTCCACGGTAGGAGATTATTTACAACGGGAGAGTTTAGTTATTCGATTTTTACATCAGTTTGGTACTAGTCCCGAGGTTTACCACTTGTCTGAGCAATTGGATATTTTGCGAAGGCATACTAAAAAAAGAGGGCTGTATATTTTCTGCGGGCCTGTGGGTTCGGGTAAGACAACATTGATGTACAAGTTGGCACGTGAAATGGAAGGGCAAGTTATTACCATTGAAGATCCGGTAGAAATTGAAGAACCTGATTTTGTACAGTTGCAAGTAAATGAAAAAATTCAACAAAGCTATGATGAACTGATCAAGTTGTCATTGAGACACCATCCAGATGTGTTGATTATCGGTGAAATCCGTGATGAGAAGACGATTCAAGGCGCAATTCGAGCCGCGTTAACGGGTCATTGCGTATTTGCTACCCTTCATGCTGCCAGCTTAGAAACTGCTCATGCACGGGTCTTTGAGCTTGGAGGAGAGGCCTCGTTACTAAAAGAATGCCTACGGGGAATTATTTATCAAGAACTTTTACCAATAGACCAAACGGTAGGGTTATTGACAAGTTACCAATTTTATCAAGAGAAGGTGACATTCACCTGGGAAGAGGGGATGCGTCGTGTGGCACAGAAACAAACTGACCAGAAAACAACGAATTGATTTTGCTCATTTATTAGGTGAGTTGATGGAAAATGGGTTTAGCTTGCA
This sequence comes from Enterococcus gilvus ATCC BAA-350, assembly GCF_000407545.1. Classification (NCBI taxonomy): domain Bacteria; kingdom Bacillati; phylum Bacillota; class Bacilli; order Lactobacillales; family Enterococcaceae; genus Enterococcus; species Enterococcus gilvus. The sequence continues at coordinate 913,807 of NZ_ASWH01000001.1, forward strand.
GCAGGCATTGGACTTCTTTGTTAATGCAAACATTTTTCTGCCTTCTGTATTAATCGGTGTACAAAAAGACCTCCATCAAGGGGAAAATTTAGCGGTGAGTTTTGCAAAGTTGAATTACTCAAACGATCAAATACTACAAATAGAACTTGCTGATTCTCACGGTGACTTGTCAAAAACATTGCTGGGAATTGCTGAACAAATGCGGTTAGTCCAACGTCAAAGAGAGAATTTTCTCAAGGCGGTTTCGTACCCGTTGCTTCTATTGGTGTTTCTAATTGTTATTTTATTGGGAATGCGGTTTTTCTTGTTGCCTCAGCTATTAGCTAGCGGAATAATTCGGGAGGAGGATTTTTCGGTTCAGCTCATAAAAGTTGTTCCTGTGATTGCCTTAGGAATGATCCTGTTTTTTTTAGTATTAATAGTATGCTGGCAAGCTTGGGGGAGAAGACAAAACTTTTTGATCCGTTTTCGCTTTTTAGCAAGGGTACCGTTAGCTGGAGCATTATTTAGTAATTACTATTCTGCCTATTTTGCCTTGGAATGGGGCAAACTTTTTCAGCAAGGATTGGAATTAAATCAAATTATCGAATGTCTATTGTCTATAGATGGAAAATCACTGATGCAAGAATTAGCAGCAGATTTGAAGATCCGCTTAGCTCAAGGCAGTTCGCTAGCCGAAGAATTGAAACGTTACCCATTTTTAACCAAAGAGTTTGGACGAATCATCTTTCAAGGAGAAGCTCGAGGGAATTTGGCCAAAGAGTTATTAACTTACAGTCAATTAGTCTGGCGTCGCTTTTTCAATCAGTTAGAATTCCTGTGTTCTTGGTTGCAGCCCCTTGTTTTTTTGATCGTTGCCCTTTTGATTATCAGCCTATACATGACGATGCTTTTGCCGTTAACGAATTTGGAGGGAATTATATGAAAAAGAAAGTATCTGGGTTCACCTTATTAGAGATGTTGGTCGTACTTTTTGTAATCAGCCTGCTTTTATTATTATTCGTGCCTAAACTAATTAATCAAAAAGAAAGCGCTAGTAAAAAAAGCGATGCAGCAATAGCAAAAGTAGTAGAAACACAAATTCAAGTGTATGAATTAGATTTTGGAAAGACACCCACAAGAGAAGAGTTAATCGATCAAGAATACGTCAAAAAGGAGCAGTATGACGCGTATGAAAGAGCGCAAAAACAACCGAAATAATTCGGGATTTACACTCATTGAGACACTGATCGTTCTTGCGCTGGTTTGCAGCTTCGTTTTACTGCCAACGCTTGCTATTAAGGAGTGGCAACAACAGTTGGAAAAAGAGTTTTTCTATTATCAGTTCGAGAAGTCTACCCTGCATATCCAACAAGTTGCAATTGCCGACCAGCGCAATACACGGATCGATCTTCATAATGAGGCGCAGCTGATTGATTTTTTTACAAATCATACTGAGCTTTCTTGGAGAAAATTGAAGATCCCTCGTACTGTGAAGTTACAAAGTGGGTATTCGATTGCTTTCAAAGCAGGAACGGGGAATATATCGACCACACAGCCTGGAAATGGCAGTATTCCGCATGTGGTTTTCACAGAAGACAATCAAAAGATTACGTATCAATTTCAACTGGGGAGTGGTCGTTTTGAAAGGAAATGAAGGGTACATCTTGTTAGAAAGTTTGATTAGTTTGGCGATATTACTGATTCTTGTTTCTAGTTATGTGGGCGTCACAGTTAAAATGCAAAAGGAGAGCCATCAACGTCTGGCGAATTTAGAAAATTATCGCGACCTGTATATTGAAACTCGACGGTGCAGAATACATGAGGGGGAGTCTACCCGGCCACAAATCTCTATTTCCTTGGAAAATGGAACGGCGTCAAATCAACAGGGGGGAATTCTGATTGCGAAAAAATAGCGGCTTCACATTGTTAGAAAGTTTAGTGGCGCTTTTGATGCTAAGCGGAATTCTGTTGTTGCTTTCTGGGTTAATTCAACATGCGCATAAGATGGAACAGTCGCTTAGCGGGTATCATCAGCTAGAGTGGGAAATCTATCTACTACAATTGGAAACGGAGATGGAGGGTCTCCATTATAAACAAACCAGTTCACGTGAGATTTGGGCGGAGAATGATGAAAAGAAAAAAATAGTTATTAAGAAAAGCAATGACAAAATTATTAAAAGCCAATCTGATGGCTATCAGCCATTATTAACAGGAGTGAGTCGATTTGTTTGCCAAGAAAAAAATCATGGAGTGGATTTTGTGGTTACCTTCAAGGATGGAAAACAAAAAGAAGGGACATGGATCATCGAATAGCCAAGGCGGAATTTTACTTTCCGTCTTATTGGCTATTTTTCTATTTAGTTTCTTATTACTAAATTTAACAACAAGCTATCATCAAACAGCAGATTTAACAAAAAGAACGGAGCAGTTGTATGAAGCTAAGATCGCTAAAGAGCTTTTCTTAGCAGATTATCCAAAGTTGAAAAATAAAAATGGTGTATGGAAATTCAATAAAGGAGAGATCGCCTATGAGACAGAGGTGAATCGCTTAGTGATGAACGTGAAAATTAAAAAGAAAACACATCAATTTTTTGAAAAAAATAGAACATCAAATTCTTCGGATTGATATAGCCTTTGATATTACGCGAAAGAGAGAGAATACAGTGTGAAAGGTACTTTTACACCGAATTAGGAAATCGATGATAAAAGAAAGAAAGCGATTGATTAATTGGTGCATGTTCGCTAAAATAGAACAGGTATCGTGAGTGTTATATTAGTTTGTGAGGTGCAAGATGGATCCAGAGAAAATTGAGAAAGCTTTTTCATTGATGGAAGAAGCAGTTATCGTATTGCAACGTTCACTAGGAACTTCTTTTTTTGACGCTTACATCGAAAATACGGAGAACTTGGTCGACAATGCAAAAGTACGTGTCTTTGAAGAGCAACCAGATGCAGGTACTGTTGCAAGAGTAGAAGCATTATATCAAGAATTATTAGCATTGGATCTAGGGAAAGAAGATTGGCGAAAGCTAACCCAATTAATTTTACTTAAAGGTTCGAAAAATGAAGGATTACAACCCAATCATCAGTTAACACCTGACAGTATTGGTTTCCTATTTGTTTTCTTGATAGAACAACTAACAGTGAAAAAGGATCAGCCATTAGAAATTTTAGATATTACTGTCGGAATGGGAAATTTATTACTGACAACAGTGATCAATTTGCAGGCAGCAAATTATTCTGTTAAAGGAATTGGCGTGGATAACGACGAAACCTTACTAGCCATTGCTGCTTCAGATGGATTGCTGATGGATGAAGAAATTAAGTTATTCCACCAAGATAGTTTGCAAGATTTATTAGTTGACCCTGTTGACTATGTGATCGGAGATTTGCCAGTCGGCTATTATCCAAATGATCAGCAAGCGGAAAAATTTGCGACTCATTCTGAGAAAGAGCATAGTTATGCGCATCATTTATTGATGGAACAAGCGATGAACTATGTGAAGCCAGATGGCTTTGGATTATTCTTAGTACCAAGTAATTTTCTTGAAACAGAACAAGGGCCGTTGTTGCAAAAATGGTTGAAGGATGAAGTATTGCTTCAAGGAATTATCCAATTACCAGACGAATTATTCCAATCTGAACATTCAAGGAAAAGTATTTTACTGTTACAAAAAAAAGGTGAGACGGCCGAACAGGTAGAAAAAGTATTGCTTGTTCATCTTCCTTCCCTAAAAGATCCTGCCCAAGTAACAGAGTTCTTTAAAAAATTCGAGGACTGGAAGTCTTCTAATTTATAAACTGCTCAATGGAGCGAAAAGTAATTTAATAACAAAGGAGAGTTAAAATGTCAAAAACAATTGCAATCAACGCAGGCAGTTCAAGCCTAAAATGGCAGCTTTATCAAATGCCTGAAGAATCAGTAATCGCAAAAGGAATCGTTGAACGAATCGGTTTAAATGATTCAATCTTCACTATCAAATACGGTGAAGGTGAAAAATTTGAACAAGTTCTTGATATCAAAGACCATGAAGTTGCCGTTCAAATGTTATTGGACCAATTACTTGAGTTGAAAATCATTGCATCCTTTGATGAAATCACTGGCGTAGGTCATCGTGTAGTAGCGGGCGGCGAATACTTCAAAGATTCTGTTTTGATTGATGACGATGTCTTGGCGAAAATTGAAGAGCTAAGTGAATTTGCGCCGTTGCATAATCCGGCAAATGCGATGGGAATTAAAGCCTTCCGTCATATTTTACCGAATGTGACAAGTGTAGCTGTTTTTGATACGTCTTTCCATGCAACAATGCCTGCTGTTAATTATTTATACAGCATCCCTAAAGAGTACTATGATAAATACGCAGCTCGTAAATATGGTTTCCACGGAACGAGCCATCGTTATGTTTCTGAACGTGCAGCAGAGTTACTGGGCAAACCGATTGAAGAAACAAAAATCATCACTGCTCATATCGGTAATGGTGGTTCTGTAACTGCTGTCGAAGGTGGAAAATCAGTAGATACGTCAATGGGCTTCACTCCGTTAGCGGGTTTGACAATGGGCACGCGCGCAGGTGATATCGATGCTTCATTATTGCCATACTTGATGGAAAAAGCAGGTATCAAAGATATCAACGAAATGATTGATGTTCTAAATAAAAAGTCAGGTGTTTTGGGTCTAACCGGTATTTCAAGCGATATGCGTGATATCGAAAATGGCGCTGAAGAGGGCAATGCAGATGCCATCTTGGCTTTAGATATTTATTGCGATCGCATCCGTAAATACATTGCGCAATATATCTCAGTGATGAACGGTGTCGATGCGATTGTCTTCACTGCTGGTGTGGGGGAAAATGCTGATCCTGTTCGCAGCATGGTCTTAGAAAATATGACGTGGTTCGGTATCGAAATTGATGAAGAGATCAATAAGAGTATCCACGGAAAAGAAGCAGAGCTATCCACTGAAAATTCTCGTGTGAAGGTTTTTGTAATTCCAACAGATGAAGAAGTTATGATTGCTCGTGATGTTGAACGCTTGAGTAAATAAACAATGAAGCCTTTACCGAAATAGGTAAAGGCTTTTTTTACTGCATAAATTCGGTTTGTTTTCATCATAAAAATGGAACTTACAATTCATACATTGCGTCTTCAAAATTTCAACATACTATCGGAAATTTTTTTCCTCGACGAATGACACGATGCCCCTCTGCCTCAAGTAGTTCTCTCTGCTTTTTTATTCCCCTTGGGAATTTCGGGTTGATTTCTCCGTTTGCCTTTATTGTTCGCCGGTATGGCTTTTAATCGGTATTGCGTTGTTCACTGGCCCAAGCTGCAATAAAAATGAAGACAGCCGCAGTGATCGGCTCTATAAAATCACTCTCATTCAGCAGGGCATTAAAATCCTTTTTTATCCTCGTTCATTACATAATCACCTCGACTATTTTAATAAATGAGTAATCCTTAGTTTACCTACTGTAAGAAGAAGCCGTAATGAGACGATTTATTTTCTTTTAAAAAAAGTTGGTACATTTCTATCTATCTTAGGAAAAGTCAGCACAATCAATAACTCTTCAAAAGCAGAGAGCGTCGCAACAAACAACAGAAGCGAACCTAACAAATGGATAGGTAGAAAAAATAAGATTATTGGAGATATAAAAAGAAGACCTCCCGTTAATTTATTTAAATACGTATGTAAACTGGTGAATTGATGAAACCGAAAATAACCGATCACATAAGAGAGACAACGAATCAGTAAGATCAGCAGCGCGCCTTTTAGGATAAATAGAGGCACTGTAAAAATCTCTATAACCTTGACTGTGACGGAAGCGAAGAAAATATGATCCGCCACGCTATCTAGCCATGCGCCTAAAGGAGTAGTCCAATTCATTTTTCTTGCCAGCCATCCATCCAAAAAATCTGTCAATCCAGTAAATAAATAGAGCGGAAGAAAAAGATTGTCTGCTATAAAAGGCAATGCTAACGCGACCAAAATACGAAGAAAAGTTATTATATTAGGTAAATAATACATGAGCAAACTCCTTGTTTTTTGCGGATCGTCTGTCTGGAAATTGAAAAATAAACACATTTATCGAAAGGAATTGACGAGGGGATTTGTGAATATAACTTAACTTTATCAAGTTCTTAGCTTTTTTGAAATCAAAATGAAATCGAAATGCAATAAACTTGTGCTATTTTTGTTAAAAAGGGTAAAGAGGAGACTGAAATGGCAACAACATTGATAATTGATCATCCGTGGAAAGAAAGTTTTAATCATGGTATTTTGAATCGATTGGTCGAAGGTCTTGAACAAGATCAGAAAATCTATCAAATAATTGATCTAAATAAAGACGGATTTGACCCGGTCATGAAGGAAGAAGAGCTGGCAGTTTATCAAAGCGGTTCTGTTTTAGATCCTTTAGTGTTGCATTATATGAATTTGTTACGTACAACAACACAGCTCGTTCTGGTTTTTCCAATTTGGTGGTACAGCTCGCCGGCTAGTTTAAAGGGGTTCCTTGACAAAGTGCTGCTAAATGAATTCGCTTTTTTTGATGGCGGGAATGGTATCCAGCCACTGTTATCGATTGAGTCAGTCGTTGTTTTTACTACTTCTGATCAACCGACAGAGAGTCTAGAGCGTCGCTGCACTCGCAGCTATAAGCATCAATTGACGACAACGTTAGAGGACATAGGGATGCGTAATATCTCTTGGCACCATTTGGGATCTCTAAAAAATTTGTCGCTTGAAGAACGTCAAGAGTACCTTGATTCAGTGTATAATAAATTATAAAAGAAATTGGATGTTCAAACAATGCGCATCCGGTTTCTTTTTTTGATGCTTGGGCTATCAATCGCTTAAAAATAATTTCGTTTATTTTTAGATAATGACTAAAAAATTGTGACTACAGTCATCAATTCTGAAAGGACTATGCGTAAAGGAATGATCAAAATCTCAAAAAAATTTATAAGTTTTCGACGCGTCTTCTCTAGTTAGCCTTGCGCCAGTTTCTTTTTATCGGTACACTAACTAAGGTGCAATAGGATTTTTTTATTCGTGAAACGAATGAACACCACGACAATAGAATCATTTTTCATTTTTTTGGAAAATGTGTTCTTTTAAATGAACTAGGAGGACTTATTTTTTTATGGAAAACGAAAAAGTTACACAGCCGAATAAAAGCGACTGGTTTTTACGCTTCATCAAAGGAATGTTCATCGGCTCAGGATTTATTTTACCAGGTGTCAGCGGGGGTGCTTTGGCAGCAGTATTTGGTATTTATGAACGAATCATTTCATTTTTAGCCCATATCACAAAGAACTTTAAAGAAAATGTACTTTTCTTCATACCTGTGGGGCTTGGTGGTCTGACAGGAGTGTTCGTGTTATCGTTTGCGGTTAGCTTTTTGTTGGGTGAATTTGAAACAATTATGCTGTGGTTCTTTGTAGGATGTATTATCGGGACGATCCCAGCTTTATGGAAAGAGGCTGGAAAAAAAGGCCGAGGAACAAAAGATTATGTTATTATTGCGGTTAGTTTTGTTTTAGGATTTTTATTTTTATGGAAGGGATCGAGTCTCTTCGGAACAGTCGATCAAAACTTTTTTACTTGGATGATCGCAGGTGGTTTGATCGGTTTAGGCCTTATTGTCCCTGGACTTAGCCCATCTAATTTTTTGGTGTATATGGGTATGTATAAAGCAATGGCAGACGGGTTCAAAACAGTCGATATGGGTGTGATCCTTCCGATCGGCATCGGAGGATTAGTGACAGTTTTGAGTTTATCAAAAGTGATGGACTGGGTCTTCAGTCACTATTATGCCCCAATGTTTCATTTTATTTTAGGAATTGTATTCGCCTCTACGGTCATGATCGTACCAACAGATTATAGCGGGATCGGCTTCCTTGGATTCCTCGGCTGCGCAGTTCTCTGCCTTTTAGGAGCAGCTTTGGGCTGGTGGATGAGCCGCTTAGAAGAACGCTATGTTCCAGAGGATTAGAAAAAAATTAACATTTAGGCTTGCATTTTTGATGAGAAGTCTTTAATATGGTGTTAAGCATTTGGAATAGTAATAAATTTTATTGGCAGCAGAGAGTTGATTCACCGTCTGAAAGATCAACGCGCCCTCTGAGATTTATGAACCTACCAAAGTTGATTGTTGTGAAAACAGCACGCGACTCTAGCGTTATTGGAGCTGAAAGTTGGGTCAACAATGTTTGACCAAGCAAGGTGGTACCGCGAAATTATCCGTTTCGTCCTTACAAGTTGTAGGGATGGAACGGTTTTTTTATTTTTATTTTAGGAGGATGCATGAATGACAAACTTACAAAAAGAAGATTTTTCAAAATGGTATTTACAAACAATCCAAAAGGCAGACTTGATGGATTATTCACCCGTTCGCGGCTGTATTATCTTTAAACCAGATGGCTGGGAATTATGGGAGCATATTCAAGAGGACTTTAACAAATACCTAAAAACACAAGATATTCGCAATGTCTATTTCCCAATGCTGATCCCTAAACATTTCTTGGAAAAAGAAGAAGAGCACGTAGAAGGATTTGCGCCAGAATTACCTTGGTTGACGAAAGTTGGCGATGAAGAGCTGGAAGAACCTTATGCCTTACGTCCGACATCTGAAACACTGATCGGTGATGCATTTTCTAACTGGATCAACTCTTACCGTGATCTTCCTTACGAAATCAATCAGTGGGCGAACGTTTTCCGTTGGGAGAAAAAGACGATGCCTTTCTTGCGTACTTCAGAATTCTTATGGCAAGAAGGACATACGGCACATGAAACAGAAGAAAGCGCACGCGAACGGACAATGGGCGTTTTAGAAGCATATGCTACGTTGATCGAAGATACATTGGCAATTCCTGTGTATCGTGGACAAAAAACACCTTCTGAACGTTTTGCAGGTGCAGTAGATACTTATTCAGTAGAGGCAATGATGCGTGACGGAAAAGCCGTCCAAGCAGGAACGTCTCATTACCTTGGACAAAATTTTGCGGAAGCTTTCGATATTAAATTCTTGAATCGTAACAACGAACATGACCATGTGTATACGACTTCTTGGGGAATCTCAACACGTCTGATCGGCTCATTGATTATGGTTCATGGGGATGAACAAGGATTAGTATTGCCACCGAAAGTTGCACCAACACAAGTGATTTTGATCCCTGTTGGCCCTTGGCAAAAGAAACCTGAAATTCTTGATCGTCTGAAAGAATTAAAAGCATCCTTAGTTGAGAAAGGGTTACGTGTTCGAATTGATACTACGGACAATACACCTGGATATAAATTTAATGAATGGGAACTTAAAGGGGCACCATTACGTATTGAATTTGGCCCGCGTGATCTTGAAAACAATCAAGCCGTTATCAAAATGCGTGATTTAGCGGACAAGGAATCTGTCTCTTTAGACGGCATCGAAGAACACATTGTTGCCCAATTGGATGTAATGCAAAAACGTTTATTCGAAAGCGCACAAAAACGTTATACAGCGAATGAACATACAGATATTGATACGTTAGATGATTTGAAAGCACATATCGAAAAATCGAAAGAAGCTGGGGAAACACCAGGATTCGTTTTAATCGGTTGGGATGGTACGGAAGAAACGGAAGCTAAGATCAAAGAAGAAACAGGCTTCACTACACGGAATATTCCATTTAACCCACCTGTTGAAAAAACAGTCGATATCGTGAATGGAAAGCCTGCGAAGCATACCGTTTGGATCGCACGCGCTTATTAATTTGAGGAAGTCCGCCACAGAATCACTTTTATATAAATAAGTTTTTGCAATTACTGTTTTATCAATCAGCCACCAGTAAGCAGGACGGTAGGGAATTTGGTTTCCCAAAAAGGTTGATCTGTGCGGTTATATTCTTAGAGCCTGAACCTATCAAAGACATTTGATCGGTTCAGGCTTGTTTTTTTATTATCATGAATTGCGTGGTTCCAAACTCAGTGGCATCCGCATCCAAAATATCTTCATTAAATAGAAGACATTCTTGTTGAATTACTTTTTCTTTACGGTAAAGGAAATTAAATGCTATTGTTTAATGAAGCAATAAGTGAGGAGAATGAGAAATGAAAATCGTAGTGTTAGATGGCTATGCCTTAAACCCAGGGGATTTGGATTGGCAAGGCTTTGAGGCGTTTGGTGAAGTGACGGTCTATGATCGGACTTCTTTTACGGATAAACAGGAAATCATTGATCGAATCGGTGAAGCAGAAGCCATTCTTACGAATAAGACGCCAATTGACGAAGAAATTTTGTCTGCTGTTGCGAAACTAAAATATATCGGTGTAGTGGCGACAGGATATAACGTAGTCGATGTTGCTGCTGCCAGAAAACGGAACATTCCTGTGACCAATATCCCTTCCTATGGAACGGACGCCGTGGCACAGTTTACGTTTGCATTATTATTGGAGATCGCTAATCAAGTTGGTGTGCACAATGCTTCTGTTCAACAAGGAGAATGGCAGCGGAGTACAGATTTTACGTATCAAAAAACACCGTTAATGGAATTAAGAGGGAAAACGATTGGTTTGATAGGGTATGGGGAGATTGCTCAGGCCACTGCAACAATTGCGCATGCGTTTAATATGAAGGTTATTTACTGGAACCATCGTCCCAAAAAGGCTCAAGAGGATTGGGCGAAGCAAGTATCTATTGAAGAACTTTATCAGCAAGCCGATATCATCAGTTTGCATGTTCCTCAAACCTCAGAAACAGAAAAAATGATCAATCAAAAAACGATTGCCAGGATGAAAGAGGGCGTCATTTTATTAAATACGGCGCGTGGGGGTCTGTTAGATGAAGCTGCTGTTGCAGACGCATTAAATAGAGGTCAAATTTTTGCGGCAGGTGTGGATGTCGTCTCAAAAGAACCAATGACAAAGGACAATCCGTTAATGTCTGCTAAAAATTGTATCATCACCCCCCATATCGCATGGCGTCCATTAGAAACAAGAGAGCGTTTGATGGAAATAGCCGTGGACAACTTTGCTGCTTATTTAGCAGGGAAAGAAAAAAATGTCGTAAATAAAGAAAGAGCCTGATGACACACATCGGGCTCCTTTCCTGATTATTTAAATAAGTGATCAATCGTGTCAAAATCTTCAGTTGTTAATCGAATGTCCACGGATTTTGCATTCGCTTCAACTTGTTCAGGTTGTTTTGCGCCGGGAATAATGACACTAATTTGTGGATGCTTCATGTACCACGCCAGAATTAATTGTGCTACAGTGGCATCATAATTTTTGGCAATGGGCTTTAACTGATCCACTTTGCCGACGATTTTTTCAAAACGCTCACCGGTGAAATCGGGCCTCTGGCTCCGTCGATCTGACGCGTCAAAGCGATCTTCTTTCTTATATTTTCCAGTAAGTAAACCAGAAGCGAGAGGAAAATATGGAACAAAGCTGATCCTATTTTCCTTCAGGTAAGGGAAGAGGTCTTTTTCATGTTCACGATGAATCAAATTGAACTGCTCTTCGACAACATCGACATAGCCTTCCTGATTGGCCTCTTTAAGTTGTTCTAGTGAAAAATTTGAAACACCGATTGCACGGATTTTTCCTTCTTCCTTCAGTTCGTGTAGCGCGGCGATAGCCTCGTTTTTAGGTGTGGCTTCATCTGGAAAATGAATGTAAAAAATATCGATATATTCTGTTTGTAGCCTTTTTAACGCGTCCTCTACGGATTGTTTAAGAAATTGTGGAGAATTATTAAAGGCATAGTTATTTTCAGGATCGTGAGCGGCCTTAGTCGCTATGATGATACGAGAACGATCAAACTCTGGCTCTTGTAAAACCTCGCCAATCAATTCCTCAGAACGACCATAGCCATAGGCATAAGCTGTATCCAGCAACGTGATTCCATTATTGATGGCTGTCCGTATGACTTTTTTTCCAGTTTCATCATTTAAGTTAGGGAAAAGATTGTGTCCACCAACTGCATTTGTGCCCAATCCCAGATCACTGGCATAAACACGTGATTTTCCGATTCGTACATCCGTCATAAAACATTCGCTCCTTTTATCTATCACTCAAAAATAAGTGATTATTTTCCAAGTGTAGTTTAAAGTTTAAAAAAAAGCGACTATTCTATTTCGATGAATACTTCAATGAAATGAACATGTAAATAGAGCCATGACAATTCCCTGTCATGGCTCTGTTTGTTAACGGAATAACTGATCAATTTTTTCAAAATCATCGACAGAAAGGTGAATATCCACTGCCATTGCGTTTGCCTCGACTTGTTCTGGTCGTTTTGCTCCTGGAATGACCACGTCAATATGCGGGTGCTTCATATACCAAGCCAATACTAATTGGGTAACCGTCGCGTCATAATTTTTGGCAATGGGTTTCAATTGATCTACTTTTTTGATGATCTCTTTAAAGCGTTCTCCTTTAAAGTCAGGATTTTTACTACGAAGATCGCTGTCCTCGAAGGCTGTTTCCTCGCTGTATTTTCCAGTCAACAAACCTGAATCTAGCGGATAATAAGAGACAAAGCTGATCGTATGCTCGTTCAAGTATGGGAAAAGCTCTTTTTCGTGTTCTCGATGAATCAGGCTGAAACGTTCTTCGACAATATCCACATAGCCATCTTTATTCGCTTCTTTTAACTGTTCCAAAGAAAAATTGGAGACACCGATCGCGCGAATTTTTCCTTCTTCTTTCAATTTATGCAAAGCTGCGACTGCCTCGTTTTTTGGAGTAGTTTCGTCAGGAAAATGGATGTAAAAAATATCGATATAATCTGTTTGCAATCGTTCTAATGCCGCTTCGACAGCATGACGTAAAAATTCTGGTGAATTATTAAATTTCCCATCTTGCTGCATATCGTGGGCAGCTTTTGTAGCGATAATGACACGTGAACGATCGAATTCCGGTTCCTGTAGCACTTCGCCAATTAGTTCTTCTGAACGCCCGCGTCCGTATGAGAAAGCCGTGTCCAATAGTGTGATTCCGTTATGGATAGCGGTCCGAACGACTTCTTTTCCAATATCGTCGGTCAGGTTTGGATAAAGGTTGTGGCCTCCAACGGCATTCGTCCCTAATCCTAAGGCACTTGCATAAACTTGTGATTTTCCAATTCGCACATCTGTCATAGTACATTTTCCCCTTTCTGTGTTTCGCAATAAAAAAATGATGCTTCTTTCCAAGTTTAAAATAAAGAGCGGGAAAAAGCGACTCCTCTTTTCACTTTTCAGATATCATTTGAAAATCACTTGACTTTCAAGCCTTTTTTTAGTAGCTTAGGAAGAGATAAAAACATCAATGAAACATCTACGAAGGAACTAGTAAATTACGAGATAACGTACAGAAAAAATTGCCTTGGCTGAAAGCAATTTCGTGATAAGTAATTGAAAGACAGTCTGGAGATGAGCGTGTGCAAAGCCGCTCCGTAAAGCAAGCGTTAATTGCCAGAGAAAAAGAGTAAAACTCTTTTAAAAAAATAGGTGGTACCGCGACGATTTTCGCCCTTGTTCATAGGAACAAGGGCTTTTTTTGTATTTTTGCGATATCAAGAAAAAGGAGATAAACCATGAGTTATCAGCGACCAAAAGGGACCAATGATATTTTACCGGGAGAAAGTGAAAAGTGGCAATTTGTCGAGGAGACTGCCCGCTTAGTATTCAACGATTATCAGTACCAAGAGATTCGTACGCCGATTTTTGAACACTACGAAGTAATTGCCCGCAGTGTGGGGGATACTACGGATATCGTTTCTAAGGAAATGTACGACTTTCATGATAAGGGTGATCGGCATGTAACTCTTCGTCCTGAAGGAACAGCTCCTATCGTACGTGCGTACGTTGAAAACAAGTTGTTTGGACCAGAATTCAAGAAACCATACAAGGTTTATTATACTGGACCGATGTTCCGCTATGAACGGCCGCAAAAAGGACGATTGCGTCAATTTCATCAAATTGGTGTCGAAGCGTTTGGCAGTGAAAATCCAAGTCTTGACGTAGAAGTAATGGCAATGGCGATGGATTTCTTTAAGCAACTAGGCATCAACCAGCTGCGATTAGTAATCAATACTCTAGGAGATCAAGAAACACGGACCAATTATCGTCAAGCTTTAATCGCCTATCTTGAAGCGCATGAAGAAGAGCTAAGTGAAGATTCACGTCGTCGCTTGCATGAAAATCCGTTGCGGGTTTTAGATAGTAAAGACCGTAAAGACCAGCCGATCGTTGCGGATGCTCCAAGTATTTTGGATTATTTAAGCGAGTATGCGAAAGAATACTTTGAAGGTGTCACAAAAACCTTGGAGTATTTGAACATTTCATATGAAATCGATCACCGAATGGTTCGAGGCTTGGATTATTATAACCATACGATTTTTGAAATTATGAGTGACGCACCAGGGATGGGAGCGCAAACGACGATTTGTGGCGGTGGTCGTTATGATGGCCTCGTTGAGGAGCTTGGTGGGCCAGAGACACCTGGAATTGGGTTTGCGATGGGAATCGAACGCATTTTATTGACTCTAGAACAAGAAGAAGTGATGATTCCAAGTGCGGCAAGTCTCGACGCTTATGTCGTGGGTCTTGGAGATGTGACAAACTTAGAAGCCCTGAAAGTGGTTCAAGCGATTCGCGGATTTGGTTTTTCAGCCGATCGTGATTTCATGGGTCGCAAAGCGAAAGCGCAATTTAAGACTGCTGATAAAGAAGGGGCAAAACTTGTTTTAACCTTAGGGGAAGATGAATTAGCTAAAGGCGTGATCAATGTAAAAGATTCAGCCACTCGTGAGGAAAAGGCCTTTCCATTAGCTGATTTGTACGACGACTTTGCAGCGATCTATGACGAAATGACGATGCCGAAAATTGATTAAAACGAAATAAATCCTACTGATAAAAAAGGTAGATTACTTAAAAAATGGAGGAATGGAAAAATGGCTAGACGTACTGTCTATTGCGGGCGCGTGTCCGAAGAGTATTTGGATCAAAAAGTGACATTAAAAGGGTGGGTACAAAAACGTCGAGATTTAGGCGGACTGATCTTTATCGATCTGCGAGATCGTGAAGGAATCGTTCAAGTGGTCTTTAATCCTGAAGAATCGAAAACAGCATGGGAGGTTGCGGATCAATGCCGCAGCGAATTCGTTGTTGAAATTACCGGAACGGTGATCCGACGGGATGCAGGTGCGGTAAACAAAAAAATGAGCACGGGCGACTTTGAAGTGAAGGGTGAAGAAATCACTATTTTAAATAGTGCGAAAACACCGCCATTTTCAATTGAAGATGACCAAAATATCAGTGACGAAGTCCGTTTGAAATATCGTTATATGGATTTACGTCGTCCGAAGATGACACAAAACTTGATGATGCGTCACCGTTTGACACAATCGGTTCGTCGTTTCTTAGATAACAATGATTTCTTAGATATTGAAACACCTTATTTAGCTAAATCAACGCCAGAAGGTGCTCGGGACTATTTGGTTCCTTCACGTGTTCACCCAGGACATTTCTATGCGTTGCCGCAATCACCGCAAATTTTAAAACAATTATTGATGACTGCTGGATTTGACCGTTACTATCAAATCGTTCGCTGCTTCCGTGATGAAGATCTACGTGGCGACCGTCAGCCAGAATTTACACAAATCGATATTGAAACGAGCTTTTTAACGGCTGAAGAAATTCAAGAATACACCGAAGCAATGATTGCACAAGTCATGAAGGATGTACGTGGAGTTGAAGTGACGTTGCCATTCCCACGGATCACTTGGGATGAAGCGATGGAACGCTATGGCTCAGATAAACCAGATACGCGTTTCGATATGGAATTGATCGATGTGACAGATATTGCCTCTGCCACTGATTTCAAAGTGTTCCGCATGGCTTCTGATAATGGCGGCGTGGTTAAAGCGTTGAACGCAAAAGGTGCTGCCGATAAATATTCTCGAAAAGAATTGGATCGCCTAGGTCAGTTCGTTGGTCAATTTGGTGCGAAGGGATTGGCATGGATCAAAGTAGACGAGAACGGTGAATTAACTGGACCGATCGCGAAATTCATGGGCGGTGTCAGTGAAGACTTGAAGAAAGCGACAAATGCTGAAGCTGGCGACGTATTGATGTTCGCTGCCGACCAATTCTTAACTGCTGTAACTGCTCTAGGTGCTGTTCGTTCAAAAGTTGGTAAGGAACTTGGTTTGATCGATGAAGACCGTTTCGATTATTTATGGGTCGTTGATTGGCCGCAATTTGAATTTGATCAAGAATTGGGTCGGTATGTGTCTGCCCATCACCCATTTACGATGCCAATGGAAAAGGATATTGCGAACTTAAAAGATCATCCTGAAAAAGTATACGCACAGGCCTACGACATTGTCTTGAACGGGTACGAATTGGGCGGTGGTTCATTGCGTATCAATACACGTGAATTACAGGAGCAAGTCTTTGAGACTTTAGGCTTCACTCGCGAAAGTGCCAATGAACAATTCGGCTTCTTATTGGAATCACTAGATTATGGGTTCCCTCCAATCGGCGGGATCGCCCTTGGTTTGGACCGCTTTGCTATGTTGTTGGCTGGCGAAGACAATATTCGTGAAGTCATTGCCTTTCCTAAGAATGGTAAAGCAGCAGACCCAATGTCAGATGCACCAAGTACCGTATCTCCATTACAACTTTATGAGTTGAGTATCGATGTGACTAAAATAGAAGAGTAATCAGCTGAACCCTGTATTTAGGCGAGCAAATCCAGCTCTAAAGAGAGCCGATGTTCTATAAAAACTGGATAATCAAGTAGTAACTCTAAGAAAATACTAAGAGAAGCACCTGCCTTTATGGTAGGTGCTTTCTTTTTTTCATGAAAATACGTATAATGTGAGTGAAATTTTGAAATGAGGCGGACATGACATGATGAAAAAGAAGATAGAGGAGTGGCCTCACCACGATTACGCCACCCGCTTATCTGTCGCAGTAGTTTATGCTTTTTTAGCGGCGATAGCCGTAAACTTTTTTTACCAACCAGGACACATCTATTCAAGTGGAGCAACTGGTTTTGCTCAAATATTGACAACTTTATCGCATCGTGTAGTTGGCTTCACCGTACCAGTATCTGTCACATTATTTTTGATCAACGTGCCGTTGTTTTTCTTGGCTTGGTTTAAAATCGGTCACAAATTTACGATATTTACGTTTATAACCGTTTTTTTAACCTCGTTTTTCATTCACATTATTCCAGAAACGACCCTAACAACAGACCCAATCATCTGTGCGATTTTTGGGGGAGCAATTATGGGTGTGGGAATCGGTTTTGCTTTAAAAAACGGATTGTCTTCTGGCGGATTGGATATTTTGAGTATCACCATCCGCAAAAGAACGGGAACTTCTGTCGGTTCGATTTCTATTATTTTCAATGTAATGATCATGCTGATGGCTGGAATTTTGTTTAGCTGGCAATACATGTTTTATTCTGCTTTAGCAATCTTTATGAGCGGGAAACTAACAGATGCCCTTTATACGAAGCAGCGGAAAATGCAAGTCATGATCGTCACAAAATGTCCAGAACGAGTGATCAATGGTATTCAAGATCAAATGCGTCGCGGAATTACAATAATCAATGAAGCTGAAGGTGCTTATAAGCATGACAAGCAGACCGTCTTATTTACGGTCGTGACTCGTTTTGAATTGCCCTTATTAGAAGCAATCATGCGCGAGAGTGACCCAGCTGCGTTCGTAAGTATCTCAGAGAACGTTCGAATCATGGGGCGTTTTTACGAGGAGACAATGGATTAAAAAGTTGAGACAGCCGTCTCAGCTTTTTTTGTCAGCGTTGCTGGTTGCAGTTGATAACAGTTGACATGAGTATAAGACTATTGGCACTATGAGAACATAATAAATCAGGCAGTCTAAAAAGTAGTCAACGTAGGCAAATGAGTAATTGATCGTTTAGAAGAACACTCAATGCAAAAGATATTCTCATCAACATTTTTCAATCTAAAAACTAAAATATTTAGGAAATGCTTTTTTTATTGAGAAATTGTTGCAGTTTGTTTGATTTATACGTATAGTTAGTTTGATATTCTATAGTAAAGTTGGAAAGTAAAAATATGGGAAAAAGACTAGAGCATAGCCGTTATATTACTGGTTTCGATGGCATCCGTTCCTTAGCAGTAATTGGCGTAATTTTATATCATTTGATGCCCGCTCAAATGCGTGGCGGATACTTAGGAGTTCCTGTTTTTTTTGTAGTTTCAGGATACTTGATTACCGATTTATTAATTCAAGAATGGAAACAAACCGGGAAAGTCGATATCAAGCAATTTTACTATCGACGAATGAAACGGTTGTATCCGGCATTGGTAACTATGTTGATCGGGGCTTCGGCCTACATCACCTTGTTTCAACGTAATTTGCTGAATAATTTACGGGGAAATGTCATCAGCAGTTTATTTTATATAAATAATTGGTGGCAGATCAATCATGGAATGTCTTACTTTGATCGCTTTTCAGGAGAATCACCATTCACCCATATCTGGTCCTTGGCGGTTGAAACACAAAATTATATATTTTGGCCGATCATTTTTGTCCTATTGATGAAGTTTGTAAAAAATAAAGGGAAAGTATTTCTTGGTATTGTTGGAGCAGCGATCTTTTCAGCGATTTTGATGGCTATTCTATACGTACCTGGACAAGACCCTACACGTGTTTATTACGGGACAGACACACGTTTGTTCTCCATTTTATTAGGTGGAGCTTTGGCGTTCATTTGGCCTAGTACACGGCTGAAGGCGAGAATCCCTTCACAAGCGAAACGAATATTAAATGGGATCGGATTTGGCTCTTTACTACTATTGATCCTAGCGTTCTTATTCTTAAGAGATGATTTGTCTTTTGTATATTACGGCGGAATGTTTCTCGTTAGTTTACTAAGCGTTTTGCTAGTTGCTATTACAGCTCATCCTGGCGCAAGTTGGAACCGATGGCTGACAAATCCAGTCTTTACTTGGATTGGGAAGCGCAGCTACGGCATTTATTTGTACCAATTTCCAGTGATGATTTTTTATGAAGCGAAAGTAAATGTAGCCAATCATACATTTTTGCACACGATTATGGAAGTCATCCTGATTCTTTTCGTTACAGAGCTTTCGTATCGCTATGTAGAAAAACCGTTGCGTACCTTTAATTATCGCAAGACGTTTGTTTCATTAAAACGCTCGTTTGGGGCACCAATCAAGAGTCGTAGAAAAATCGGTTTTGTCTTTTCTAGTTTGATTGCTTTGATTGCAGTTGTTGGTATGATTATCGCGCCGACAAACAGAGTAGATGCGAACCAAGAGGCACTGCAAAAGCAAATTGAACAGAATAAACAGGCAGCTAATAAAACAGAAGGTTCTTCTGAGCAACAGGACTCAAGTGGAACCGATCAGACACAAGGGTCTACCAGCAGTTCTGAAATCCCTACAAGCTTGGCAGACAAATATAGTCTTAGTCAACGTGAAGTAACGAAGGCGAAGAATCTAAAGGTCACGGCTTTTGGGGATTCCGTCCTATTGGCCGGCTCAAAAGGACTTACAGAGATATTTCCTAAAATGGTGGTTGACGGTGAAGTTGGCCGACAGTTGAAAGATAGCCCGCCATTGTTGCAGGCCTTGAAGGATAAAGGCGAACTGCATGACACGATTTTATTGAGTTTAGGGACAAATGGTGCGTTTAACAGCGATGATTTTGCTCAAATAATGAACGTACTAGGTGAAAAACATCGAGTCTTTGTTATCAATACACATGTTCCGACACGACGTTGGCAAAATGATGTAAATGCAAACTTAGAGGCTGCGGCTAAAACGTATAAAAATGTTCACTTGATTGATTGGTATGATTTTAGTAATAATCATCCAGACTGGTTTTATGACGATCAAGTCCATCCGAATGAAACAGGTTCGATCCATTATTGTCATTTGATTACAAAAGAATTGTTAAAAGGCGAGTAAGAAGCAACAACAAACAAGGTTCGTCCGTCAGTTATCAGACGGACGTCTTAATTTTTCTTGAGAAGATAGAAGAATCTTGAGAAAGCCAAAAAGAGCCCTGTAATTCACACACGTTTTTCTCGTGTACAAATTACAGGGTCTTTTTTGATCATAGAACATTTTTTGTTTGATTGTCTATTAGGTATTTATCTTTTTGTTTACGTGGTAATTTTTTGAACGCTGCTTCCGCTTTTGTGGCCTCGCTCCGTGTATCAAAACGTTCGGCGTGAATCATCTTCACAGGACGCCGACTTTGAGGGTGGGTGTATTTTGCCCCGGTCCCATTATTGTGCTCGGTTAAGCGGCGTGATAAATCAGTGGTGTACCCGCCATAAAAACTATGGTCTTTGCAAAGTAATACGTAGAAAAATTGATCAGTTGCCATAAAGCATCTCCTGTAAGTCCGCAGAGTAGCTGCCGGAATGGTCATAAGTATATATTGGTGGAAGGAATCGCAAGCCTTCACTCTTTCCATCTTTAATGCCTTCAATGAGGAGTGTATTGGCCTCTTTTCCTGGCTTGGGATAAACAAATTGAATCCTTTTTGGTGCAATGCGATGGGTACGCAGGCAGTCGATAATTTCTAAGAATCGATCTGGACGATGGACCATTGAAAAACGACCATTCATTTTTAATAATTTTGCTGAAACAGCGACAACATCGTCTAAAGTTGCGTGAATCTCATGACGAGCGATAGCTAAATGGGGGTTGGGGTTCTTTTGACTAGTCGGCAGCTCTTTGAAATAAGGCGGGTTGCAGACAACAAGGTCCGCAGAATCTGCTTTAATCCGATCAAACGTATTTTTTAAATCCAATTCGTACATAGTCAATTGTTTTTCCAAATGGTTTAATTGAATACTTCGTTGTCCCATATCGGCAAGTCGAGGCTGCAATTCAATTTGATCAATATGCGCAGTTGTTTTTCGGCTCAAAAAAAGGCCGACCGCACCGTTTCCAGCACAAAGATCCACGATCTTGCCTCGTTTTGGAACACGAGCAAAATTTGCCAGCAAAACGGCGTCAATGGAAAAAGAGAAGACTTCTGAGCTTTGGATAATTTGGATGTCCTCCGCATAAAGTTGATCGATTCGTTCGCCTTTTTTTAACAATTTCTTTTGCCCCCTTAAAAAAATCATACTGATGTATTATACTACGTTTAGTTAGTTAACTGAAAGGAAGAAAAAATGTTTTTTAAATTTATCCGTGTCATCGTACGAGTTCTCTTGGCGATTGTTAATGGGAACGCTCACTATCAAAATCGAGAAAAATTACCCGAGGGAAACTATATCTTAGTAGCCCCTCACAGAACGTGGTGGGACCCATTTTATTTGGCTCTTGGTGCTTCGCCAAAACAGTTCAGCTTTTTAGCGAAAGCGGAACTATTTAAGAATCCTGTTATACGCTTCATCTTGGTTCATTTGAATGCTTTTCCTGTGGACCGCGACAAGCCAGGGCCTAGTGTCGTTAAAAAACCTGTCAAGATGTTGAAGGATTCTGACAAGAGCCTGATCATGTTTCCAAGTGGAACGCGTCACTCTTCGGAGTTAAAGGGAGGCATGGCTTTGATTTCCCGTTTGTCTAAGAAGCCTATTGTTCCTTCTGTTTATCAGGGACCGACTAAATTTTCCCATCTATTCAAACGGACGCCCGTAATCATTCGATATGGAGATCCTATTGATATCTCTGATATTAAAAAAATGGACAAGGCTGGTTTAGCGGAGGTTGAGCGGCGCGTTCAAGGCGCCTTTAACCAACTAGATGAGGAGATCGATCCAACGTATAAATATGTTGCAAAAGAAAAAAGTGCAGACTGATTCTGTGTATGGCTTCATAAAAACAGGTTCCACGCTCAACTGTAGAGTGTGGAACCTGTTTTTTTCTTTAGCCAAATAACGGAACAATCCACGACGTCCAAATCCAGCTAATGGGCATCACCAAAAGCATTGCTGGAATCATATCGGCTGTAGGAAACATTTTAACCTTGATCATGCGAAATCCTGTTGCGAGCATTAAAAATCCTCCACAAGCCTTAAAATCTAAGATCATGGACGGCGTTGTCAATGGAAAGATAAAAACCGCGATAAGAAACAGAAAGAAAAAAATAATAAATTGAGGAATGGCGATTACTGCAACGACGTAACCGATGTTGCAGGCAAAAATTGCTGCGGTGAATAAATCCAAAATCGATTTTGCAATGAGGATCGTGGGGTCTCCTGTCATCCCTTCAGTCAAACTGCCAAAAATACCCGTCCCGCTTGCGCAAAAAAGGACAATGATCGTAACGAGTGTTCCCATAAATTCATCCTGTGAAAGAAGTAAATCTTTTTGCGGGAATCGTGCGATCGGTTTTTGCATCAGAGCGGCAGCGTCATTGACCCTTTGATTGAAATGTAAGAGAAGTCCTAATGAGGTTCCTAATATAATAGCTAAAATCACAGCAGGCATATTCGCCATTTGGCTTATGCTGGGAATTCCCATAGCCATTGAACAAACACCAAAAATCAAGGTGATTTGCTTTTTAAAATCTTCAGAAAGCAGATGTCCTAAAAACCCCCCCAAGACTCCGCCAATAATAATAGAGAGCGAATTAATGATAATACCAACAGGCACAACGTTTCCTCCTTTTTTATTCGACACTTCATTTATCGTATCGTAAAACACGTTGAAGAGAAAGTCTTTTATAGTGTGACCTTCACTCGCCAAGCAGAAAAAAAAGGGAAATCATGTTATACTTTTGGGAAGGACTTTATTAGAAAAAGGGTGGATCAATGAAAATTTTGCATACTGCGGATTGGCACATAGGAAAAAAATTGCATGGCTATGACTTGTTGTCAGACCAAGCATATATTCTTGATCAAATAAAAAAAATCGCACAGGAAGAAGCAGTAGATGCTATTGTGATCGCAGGGGATTTGTACGATCGTTCTGTTCCTTCAGAGGACAGTGTACGGTTATTAAATCAAACGATTGCTGAGTGGAATTTAACGGAACAATTTCCGCTACTAGCGATCTCTGGGAATCATGATAGTGCCACGAGACTAGCAACGGGTGCGCCTTGGTTCAATCAAGCAAACTTTCATTTACATACGCGATTACAGGAAGGGCTACTTCCGATCGAGATAGGCAATACTCAGTTCTACTTGCTTCCATACTTTGAACCCGTGGATGCCCGCATCTATTTTGAAGATTCAAGCATTCGGACGATTCAAGAGGCAATGCCAAAGGTAATGCAGGAAATAGTCAAAAGTTTTGATCCAAGCAAAAAACAGATACTTGTAAGCCACTTTTTTGTTGCAGGAAGCAGTAAGACCGATTCTGAGACAAAGATCGAAGTGGGCGGACTTGATGGAATCAATGGGCAATTATTGTCGGATTTTGATTATGTTGCATTGGGACACTTACATGGAAAAAATGCCTTAAAAATGCCGAATGCGCGATATAGTGGTTCGCCTTTAAAATATTCGTTGTCAGAAAAAGACCAGACGAAGGGTGTTTGGATCTTAGATACAGAAACGCTGGCGTTCTCCTTTCGGGAATTGTCGCCGCTTCATGAAATTAAAGAGCTGCAAGCCGATTTTGCAACATTGCTCGATCCGGCGTTCTATTCAACGATTAACCGTGAAGATTATCTTTCTATTCTGTTGGAAGACCGAGCTGTGATCCCGAATTTAATGAATCAATTGAGGCAGGTATATCCACGGATCATTCAAGTAGAACGAGCGAATGGATTTGAAAATGAAAGTCAGACACGTTTAAAAGTAAAAAATATTAAAGAAAAATCCCCAATAGAATTAACGAAGGATTTCTTCACAGAGGTCTCACAAAATGACTTAACAACACAACAAAAGTTCTGGATCGAAGAAGGCTTGCATACCGAACTTAAAAAAGGAGGCGAGGAATAATGCTTCCCAAAAAGATTATTATGGAAAATTTCGGCCCCTTCCTTCATGAAGAAGTAAATTTTGAAGAAATGACAGAAGCGCCTTTGTTTTTGATCAGTGGAAAAACAGGTGCCGGAAAAACCACCATTTTTGATGCCATAACCTTTGCTTTGTATGGAGACGCCTCAGGGGGAATACGTTCATCTAATGAGATTCGTTCTTCCTTTGCGGAGCCTACGGAAGAAACCCGCGTTCAATTTATTTTTGAACATCAGGGAAGAAGCTATGCCATCGAGCGGTGGCCAAAGCAGACTTTAGCAAAGAAAAACGGCAAGGGTGAAACGACTAAAAATCAAAAGGTTCAGCTCAGCATTTTTGACGATACTGGAAAAGAAGCGGAAGCCTATACAAAAGTAGATGCCGTGAACGAAGTGATCTATCAGATTTTACATTTGCAAAAAGATCAATTTCGCCAAATCGTCATGCTTCCTCAAGGAGAATTCCGAACCTTTTTAAATGCGAACAGCACAGAAAAAGAGGCCGTTTTGCGTAGTTTATTTGGAACGAATGTGTATCGACAGTTTACAGAGAATTTGAAACTCAAAAAGGCAGAATTGGAAAAAGGGGTTAGTGAGCTGACCACTAGGATCGATCAGCTATTCCAACAGGTCTTAGCTGAAAAAGGGGCAACCTATGAAGAGTCATTGATTTTTGCTGAGGGCTATCTCTCTGAGGAGGCGCAGGCCTTAACACAAAAAAAAGCGGCGCTTGTTGAAAAACAGACACAGCAAAAAACGCTGCTGTCGCAAGTTCAAAAAGCAGAAAAGGTGTCTGAGAGTTTCAAATCGTATCGCCAGACCCAAGAGCAGCTGCAAGAAGTGAAAGCAGACTTACCCGAGAATGAATTAAGAAAGCGGCGATTGAGTGAAACAAAAGAAATTGAGAAGTTGCGTCCAACCTATGACCGCATACAAGAATTACTCAAAATCCAAGCGCAGCAAACGATTGAAGAAAATGAAAATAAACGGTTATCTGAAGAATTAGAAAGCCAATCTACACGTTGTCAAAAGCAATCGGACCTGTTTGAAGAACAGCGCTCCGATTGGCAAGCAAAAGAAAAAGAATTGCAAAGTTTAGAATCCTTCTTGCCTCTGGTTCGACAAAAGGAAGAATTGGTCAAACAAAAAAATGATTTGATCCAAAAGCTAGCACAGCAACAGGAACAATTAGCGCTACTAAATCAGGAAATCACGAGGCAGCTAGATAAGCAAGCAACATTGAAAGAAAAGCAAAACAGCGAAAAGTTTTGGCAAGAGCGACGGTATGAAGAACTGCAGTTTCAACAAAAAATTGCGGAGTTAAAAGAATCAGCTAAACATATCTTTGAGCAGCAAGAAGCGGAAGAATCCCAACAGATCGAATTAGCTCAATTAGTAGAAAAAGTCAGCAGTACAAGCAACCAGCTGACGAGTGAAAAAGCAGAATATAAAAAATTAAAGAGCCAATGGGCTTCAGCAGAGATCGCTCGTTTAAGCATGGACCTTCTGCCGGGAGAGCCTTGTCCTGTGTGCGGATCAAAAGAGCATCCGAATCCGGTACAGCATAAAGAATTAACACTAGATAACTTAGGTAAATTACAGGTAGCACTTGAAACGCAAGAAGCTCGTTTAAAACAATTAGAGCTGATAAGGGAACAAACTGAAGCTCGTTATGAGCTTTCAATGACTGCTTTCGATACTCTGCAAGCAGCTCGTTTATCTGAACAACAGTCATTATTAGAGAAAATAAAACGTGTTCAAAGAGATTTTGAAACTTATTACCAGAAAAAGGTTGCTGCAGAACTTGAACCGATCCTTCAATTTCTTGAGGAGCGACAAAATGAAACAGCAGACGCATTGGCAGAAATTTCAAAAGCCAATCACGATATGCAAGAGTTGGCAGCATGTCTTGAAAAAAATGAAACTGAAAAGCATGCATTTGAAACAAGTATCCACGTACTTCAAGGAGAAAACCAACGTATAGAAGGGCGTTTAGCCAGCGTCGATGAACAAACAAAAGAGTGGGAAGTTGCGGCTTTAGAAGCTCGTATCTCTGATCTGAAGCAACGTGTAGAGGAGTACCACGGGCAATTAGACGCTCATCAGGCGTTAGTAAAAGAGGTCGAACAGAAGCGCATTCGTTTGCACGAACAGCAAAGGTTTTTAGAAAAACAACAGCAGGACTCGGCCCAAACTCTTGAGAGCTATCAAACATCGTTGAACAGTCAATTGGCTGAAAAAAGCTTAACGATCGATCAAGTGAAGCAGCCACTCGTAAATGTCTCTCTGCTGGAGCAGGAGATCAGTGATTTTGAACAACGAGTGCTTGTTCTGAGTGATCGTCAGAAACAGTTGGAAGAGACGTTACAGGGGCAGGTTGAACCGGATATGGAACAACTCAAAAAACTGTTGACCGAAAGTGATGCAGAAGTTGCGTTGTATCAGCAACAGTACTATGCTAAAGAGAATCAGTTAATGCAGCAGCGTGATTTAGTGATGAAAATCAAAAGTCTTCAGGAACAAAGTAAGGACAAGTTAACGGATTTAAGTCAAATTATTCAGTTGTATCAAACGATGAATGGGGACAATCCTCAAAAAATCAGTTTGGAGCGCTATGTATTGCAGTGGTATTTAGCAGAAGTATTAAAAAATGCCAATCAGCAATTAAAGCAGCTGACAAAAGGGCGTTATCAGTTTGAACTAAAACAAGAAACGGGACGCTCTAAAGGCAATACCGGATTAGAAATCAATGTATACGATGATAATGCAGGGGCGACTCGCAGTTCTCACACATTATCTGGAGGAGAGAGTTTTATTGCCGCATTGTCATTGGCATTAGGATTAGCCGAAGTGATCCAAAATCAAGCAGGTGGAGTAGCAATTGAGGCCTTGTTTATTGATGAAGGGTTTGGCTCGTTAGATGAAGAGGCATTAGAAATGGCAATGGAAGCCTTAGAAGGAATAGAAAGTGCAGGACGTATGATCGGTATCATCAGTCATGTACGAGAATTAAAAGAACGTATTCCGCAGCAAATTGTGGTGGAAACTAGCGGGACGGGACGCAGCAGTATTCGTTACCAGCTAGAAGGATGGAGTGAAGCGTAAATGAGATGGAGTATTCCAGAAAAAGTGATCGAACGCGGCAGAACTTACTTGAAGGAAGGTCGGGTCTTGTCTGTAGAGGCAGATCCCGCTCGTCGTGTTTGGCATGGTGAAGTATTAGGCAGTGAACTTTATCTGGTTGATTTAGATGGCAGTGGAAAAGAAAATGATATTTGTGCATGTCCTTATTGGGAAGAGCATGGCTATTGCAAGCACACGGTAGCTGTGGAATTGTATTTGCGGGAAAAAGGATTGTCACGAGTAATCAAACCTGAAAGTGTACTACCTAAAAAAATGGAGAGCAGTGTTTCTTTTGCGGATCTCCTAAATCAAGGGTTTTCCCGATTAGAGAAGGAAGCAGAACCTTTGCGTTCATTATTTGTGGAATTCGTGGTAGAAGCAATCCCGACAAATCCGTACCACCCTGAATTGGATGTTTTAGCAGTTTCACTAAGAATTGGAAGTAATTTGAATAAACGGAGCTACATCGTTAAGAATTTATATGAGTTTCTTCATGCGTACCAAACGGATTCCGTATACACCGTAAATAAACAGTACCGTTTCCAAATCGAAGCGGGCGCTTTTGATCCAAAATGTCGAGATTTGATTGAAGATTTAGTAGGCATCAGCGAAACGTATCAATTGCTAGGTAAAGCAGGTCTACAAGTCAAAGGTAAATTAGACAAGCGTTATCTATTATTGCCTGTTCATCGGATGCAGGAATTGTTGAAGGAAATGGAAGTCACGGGAAATTTAACTATCAATCTGGGGGATAAGACCTATTCTGAAGTTCATGAAGGGCAAGAATTACCCTTAACGTTTACGTTAGAGAAGCGTGGGGAAAATGACTTCGGTTTGACTGTTGAGGATGGTTTTACAAATTATTACAGCAACTATTTCTTGGGATTTGTCGAGAATTCTTATTATTTGATGACTCATGAGCAGCAGGATACCTACATCACATTGAAGCAATTGATGAAACGCTTGAAAGAGCCTGTTATTGGATACGAGCAACGTCAGCTTTCACAATTATTTACGGATGTCTTTCCGTATTTGCGTAAAATTGGGCGCGTGATTGTTTTGGATGAGGTTGCTGAAATCATGAAAGAGGAACCTTTGCGCGCGGTAGTAATTTTTCGGAAAATTAAAGGGATGATTAAGACAGAGGTAGAATTCCATTACGGGAACGCTTATTTTTCAACGAATGAGACCCATCAGCCCAAGCTTCCTAATAATGTCGAGATCTTGAGAGACCGGAAAAAGGAAAAGCAACTATTGGATCTCTTCGATACTTATCGCTATCAAAAAATCGATACCGGGTTTGAAAAAAAATTGCCGGTGAAAGACAATCTTTATTACTTTTTCAAGGTTGAAGTAGAAGAATTTAGAAAATACGCTGAAGTACGAATGGGGAAAAAACTTCGTCAATTGTTCTTAGACGGAGAAGAATACCAGCCAACGATCGAGGTCGATCAAGCCGGGTCTTGGTTAGATATCAAATTTGATGTCACAGGTATTAAAGACAATGAGATAGATCATGTATTGAATAGTTTACTGAGAAAAGATCGTTTTTATACATTAGACAATGGCGAAGTATTATCTTTTGACTCAGAGGCATTTCAACAGACTAGTGAGATGATCGGCCAGCTGCGTGATAAAATTAGTGCGAAAGATGGGCTGATTCGTTTGCCTAAAAGCCAAGGAATCATGCTGGAGCAGCGCTTAAAAGACAATCCGCAAGCGCAATTCAGTGAAAGCTTTACTGCGATGGTACAAGACTTGACGCATCCAGAAGAGTATCAAGTGGCGATGCCGGATAATCTGCAAGCCACGTTGCGTCCGTATCAAGAATCGGGTTTCCGTTGGCTGAAAATGCTGAGTGATTATGGGTTTGGAGGGATTTTAGCAGATGAAATGGGACTTGGGAAAACGATCCAAGTTATTACGTTCCTCTTAGCAGAAAAAGAACAGCATCCGATCAAAGCGGTGATCGTGACTCCAGCAAGCTTGGTTTATAACTGGCAGGCAGAAATTAGAAAATTTGCTCCTACGCTGGACTCTATCGTAGTTTCCGGTAATCGAGGAGAACGTGAGCAATTGCTTGGAGAAGCAAAGGAGATCGTCATTACTTCTTACGCAAGTTTGCGTCAGGATATCGACCTTCACGAAAAGAATGGGTATCAATACATGATTCTTGATGAGGCGCAAATGGTGAAAAACGCTTCGACTAAAACCTCGAGCGCACTACGGAATTTGTCGATTCCACATCAGTTTGCCTTGAGTGGGACACCAATCGAAAACAATCTGGAAGAGCTGTGGTCATTATTTCAAACAGTCATGCCTGGATTCTTTCCACCTATTGGACGCTTCCGACAAATGGCTGTTCCAGAAATTGCAAAGATGATCAAGCCATTCGTGCTCCGTCGTGATAAGGACACTGTGTTGCAGGAGTTGCCAGAACGAATCGAATCCAATGTCTTAAGCAGCCTGACAGAGGAGCAAAAGACCGTTTATCTGGCGTACTTAAAACGGATGCGTCAAGAAGTTGATCAAATGGATTCGGCAACATTCCGCAAACAGCGTGTAAGTATTTTAGCAGGACTGACCCGCTTGCGCCAAATCTGTGATGATCCTCGATTATTCATGGAAGGCTACGAAGGCGGCTCAGGTAAATTAGATCAGGTCAAGGATCTGATCCATGCGGCCAAAGAAAATGGTCGACGTGTCTTATTGTTCTCACAATTTACCAGTATGCTCTCAATTATCGAAAAAGAATTTGCCGAAGAAGGAATCAGCAGCTTCTACTTGCGAGGCAGTACGAAAGTTTCTGATCGTTTGACCATGGTCGATGCATTTAACTCAGGTGAGAAAGACGTCTTCTTGATTTCATTAAAAGCAGGAGGCACTGGTCTAAACCTAACAGGTGCAGATACGGTCATATTATACGATCTCTGGTGGAATCCTGCTGTAGAGGAACAAGCAGCTGGACGCGCGCATCGAATCGGACAGAAGAAAGTGGTCGAAGTCTGGCGAATGATAGCTGAGGGGACGATTGAGGAACGAATGAATCAGTTGCAGCAAGAAAAACGTGAACTGTTCCAAAAAGTGATCCAAGGCAATGAAGAACAAACAAGCAAACTTACAGAAGAAGATATTCGGATGATTTTAAGTTTGGGTGAATAAAAAAAAGTTTGCAGTGCGTTAGCGCTGCAAACTTTTTTTGTTCATAAGGGCTTGGCTTAATTCGTTAAAACTCCGCAGTTCCTTTTCAAAAATAGGGAGTTGATTCTTAGGTATTTCACGTCTCTGATGATTGAACCACCAAACAGACCATCCCGCAGCTTTAGCGCCGAGAACATCGTTATCAAAACTATCGCCAACATATAGAAGCGATTCAGGTGATAGATTCAAAGCAGCTTCCATCAGCTTGAAAATACCGGGATCCGGCTTTTGAATTTGAACACCATCAGAAATTAGAATATGTTTCTGGTCAATCCAGCGAGGGATGTTCAATGCGCGAATCTTATCATTTTGGCGTTCGACAGGACCGTTGGTGATAAGTCCAATAGGAATTTCTGACTGATTCAAATAGTCGAGTGCCTCCGTTATTTCATAAGGAAGAGCAATGTTCTTTAAAGCGTGATCATAGTTTTCTTGAAAAGTATGAATTTCTGAGTCAGTCGGGAGGTAACCGAAGTCAGCCAGAGCAAGTCGAATGCGTTCATAGCGCATTTTCACAAGCGTCCATTCCCCCGTAATTGATTTCATATAATGCAAATCACTGTAATAGCGAAACCGGATAAAAAGATCATTCATTTTACTGGCTGGAAACGATGGGAATAGGCTTTTGATCGCCTCTGCGAAAGGTGACTGCTGTTCGTATAAAGTGTCATCTAGGTCAAATACGATACCTTGGATCATTTTCTCACTCCTAATAGTTTGTACCTCTATTATAGCAAATAATAAATTCTTAACAGTTCTGAGCAAAAAAATAGAAACTTAAGAGAATTCTTGTTATGTTATCAATGCATCAAAATGGATGAAAAAACATAGACCGCCATCAATCAAAAATATTCATGCAGAAAAAAATAATGATTGAAATGGGAAGAAAGTGCGGAATTTTAAGGTCTACCAATTTTTGAAAACTCCATAAAATTTTTGATTTATTTCGACTATTTGGAAGCTGTATCTATTGTTTAACCGCAAAATAGTAAAAAAATTTGATACAGAAAAATTACTCACAGCACAAAATAAAATAACTATAAAATAATAACTGCTGTACTTTATTAGCTGAAGTTTTTTAAAATCATTCTAAAAAAGCCTTGTTATATAAAGTTTTATAAACACAAATTTACTTTATAAAAATATTGTTTTTTAATTTTTCTAAGATAAAAAAAATTTTTTAAAAGAATAAAATTTGATTTTATTTAAAAATGGCGCTTATTATGTTACAGATTTCGCAACTGTTATAGCACTGTTTGAAATGAGAGATACGCCATTGTTTTCTCATATTGACAAATGGGAAGTGTCGTGACTCCTTGTATAACGGAAGCCTAAATTAAATAACGTTAATATTTGTAAAAAAAAAGACAATGTCCTCTTTTTTTTGTTACCTTTTTTTTGTATAATAGAAACAGATAGCAGGAAGTACTGATTATCTGTTACAAAAATTGAGAGTCAAGAAAAGGAGTGATATGCATGTTAACACTATATACTTCCCCTAGTTGTACATCATGTCGGAAAGCACGTGCTTGGCTACAGGAACATGAGATTCCTTATGTTGAACGAAATATCTTTTCTGAGCCATTGAACATTGATGAGTTGAAGGCCATTTTACAAATGACTGAAGATGGGACTGAAGAAATCATTTCAACCCGTTCGAAAGTTTTCCAAAAGTTGAACATGGATTTAGATGAGTTGTCACTGAAGGAATTGTTGGATTTAGTGAGAGACAATCCTGGATTATTACGTCGTCCGATCATGATCGATGAGAAACGTTTGCAAGTAGGATTTAATGAAGATGAAATTCGTCGATTCCTACCGCGTGATGTTCGCCAATATGAATTACGTCAAGCCCAATTAATGGCTGGATTATAGAATAAATACCTCGCGGTTGCGAGGTGTTTTTTTGATTCTCTTTTTTTCTAAGGGGAAAATTTCTTGAGTGCACAGCCTTTATAAATGAGTGTTTCCTCTTTTGTTTATAGGAATTTAATAAAATTCGATGGCTTTCTTTACTTTTAACCGGAATCAGTTACAATGAACATATAATCTATCTTTAAAGTGAGGTGTGCCAAGATGGAGATGGAACACATCAATGAAAATACGATCCGAGTCATTATTGAGAATGAAGATCTAGCGGAGCGCGGTATTACTTTCTTAGATCTACTAGGAAATCATCGAGAAATCGAATCCTTCTTTTACAGTATTTTAGAAGAAGTAGATATCGAAGATGAGTTTAAAAGTAGTGAAGCGGTAACGTTTCAGGTCCTTCCGAAAAATGACGGATTGGAACTATTTATTAGTAAAAACTTGACACCAGAAGACATCAACAAGATGAACAATTCGACAGAGTTCGAAACGAATGATTTTGACCAACTGATTCGTCAACAAATTTTAGCAAACTCTGAAAGCCTTGAAGAGGACGAAGTAACAAGCCGCTTACGGGTTTTTCAGTTGAATAGTTTTGAGGATATGATTGAATTAGCAAGTTATCACTTTTTAGATGAAGCTTGGTGTGATTTATATCTGTTGAACGAGACTTATTATTTACAAGTCTACTTTGATCCTGAAATTTTCGGTGAGTTTGGTTTATCAGACGTGATTGCTGAAGTTTTGGAATATGCGCAAGATTCTTCTGTGTCGACAGAAATGTTAGAAGAATATGGGAAGCTTTTGATGCATCGTGAAGCGATTGAAATTACCCGTGCTCATTTTAATTAAATAGTTTGATATTACAGCCTTCGTTCGTTTGAACGAGGGCTTTTTTTGATTTTCAGTATATTTGTCGAATGGAATAAACGCTTCTACAAAAAATGGGCAGGTTTGAATGCAATTGCGTATCTTTTTTTGAGGTGATGAGAATGATATTTGCTTATACTGAAAAAAAAGAGATGGTACAAGCTTCGGAAGTTGAAAAGAAACAACATGTTTTTTGTCCGGATTGTGGTGAAGGATTGATTCGAAAGGCAGGTCAAATCAAGATTCCTCATTTCGCTCATGGAAGACACTCGGAGTGTCATGGCTTAAGTGAAGGAGAGACACCGGAACATCTGGGAGCAAAATGGTTTTTTCATGAATGGGGAAATCACTTTGACGAAACGTGGCAGTTGGAAACGCCATTACCAGATCTACCGCAACGTCCAGACCTGCTCCATGAACGTATTGCGGTGGAAATTCAATGCTCCCCGTTGAAAAGCACGCGCTTAGAAGAACGTATCCACGGGTACCGGGACAAAAACTATCAGGATTGGTGGTTATTAGGAAAAAAACTTTGGCCAAAAGAAAAATTTACGGTATTGCAAAAACAGTTTTGTTCCTTCGATAAAGAACGAGGGGTTCATTTATGGCTGTTAGGAGATAATCAAATTCGATTGCTTTATCATATCCACGAAATCGATGAGGTGATTTATTCAGAAGAGCGGTGGTCGGAGACTTCCCACCCGTTAAAAGAAATTTATCATTCCTGTGTTGCAAAACGTCCGCCCCATCTTTATCTAACTAGTGAAAGTATCAGTCAAAGAAAACAGGAATTGAGTCTCAAGCTTGTTCAAAGCAATCCCAGAGTCCGAGCGTTGCAAGAATATCTTTATAGTGAGCGTAGACATTTGTTGTATTTGCCTAATTGGGTATATTTTCCCAGCCGCTATTCTTTTTTCTATCAGGAAGATCTTCTTGTATTTCGCTACTTGTTTCAAAAGGAAGCTAAGAACGCTTCCCGAATCTTTCAGAAATTTTTGGAATTCCGTCAAGAGAATCAGAAAGAATGGCTGTTTTATAGAATTGACCAGCGCGAAATTTTAGAGAGAATGTATCTTGAGGCTATTTTTTGTCAAAGAAAGGCTAAAGTTTTATCCCCCTAGCAGTTTTCCAAATTACTTTTTTCTAAATTGTGGTAAGATTGAGGATGAAAAATACAATCGATTATCCTTTACTTTTACGTAGTAAAACGACTGAAGTGTAAAGATAAACGTTCATACATGCTGCTTTTTTCTAATGGAAAAAGTACGAAAATAGAGTTAGGAGTGTAGTTATGAGTGAGGCAAAGCAATTACCAACGCGTCAAGAAGTATCAGCGGAGTTGACTTGGGATTTAACCAAAATCTTTGTTGATGCTGCTGCTTTTGAGAAAAAATTTCAAGATTTAGCGAATGAATTGACCGAAGTAAACAAGATCAAGGGAAGTCTAAATCAAGGAGCAACAGAATTTTTAATGGCGATTGACTATATTTTGGATATTTATCGCAAAGCGGAGGTCATTTATGTCTATGCTCATTTGAAAAACGATGAAGACACGGCTAATACGACCAACCAAGCACTTTACGCCAGAGCATCTAGTCTGATCGCGCAGGTCAGTGAAGCGGTTAGCTGGTTTGAACCGGAAATGTTGCAGCTTTCGGATCAAGAAATTTGGGCTTTCTTTGAAGCTGAACCAAAACTTGAGTTGTACCGTCACTTTGTTGAACAAATCATCTCAGAAAGAGCCCACGTTTTACCTGCTGAGCAAGAAGCCTTGTTAGCTGGAGCCAGTGAGATTTTTAGCAGTTCAGCGGATACTTTTTCAATTATGAACAACGCGGATCTGAAATTCCCAGTTGTAAAAAATGAAGAAGGGGAAAATGTTCAATTGACTCATGGGGTCTATGGACAGTTACTAGAAAGTACGGATCGCACAGTTCGCGAGGAGGCATTCAAGGCCTTATATTCCGTTTATCATCAATTTCGAAATACGCTGGCAACAACATTGAGCACGCATGTAAAAGGGCATAATTATAAAGCAAAAGTACGCGGTTATACGTCTGCCCGCCAAGCCGCATTGAGTGGGAATCATATTCCAGAGGATGTTTATGAAACATTGACGCTCGTGGTCAACCAATATTTACCACTGCTACATCGGTATGTGGAATTGCGTAAAGAATTGTTGGGTCTACCAGAGTTGCATATGTATGACCTGTACACACCACTATTAGCAGAAGCACCAATGAAGTTTACTTATGAAAAAGCGCAAGAAAAAGCGCTTGAAGCGTTAAAACCTTTAGGGGAAGAATATTTAGATGTCGTCAAAAAAGCATTTGCAGAGCGCTGGATCGACGTTGTAGAAAACCAAGGCAAACGCAGCGGTGCCTATTCTTCTGGGGCCTATGATACGCAACCGTACATTCTTTTAAACTGGCACGACCGATTAGATGAGCTTTACACACTCGTCCATGAAATGGGCCACAGTGCCCATAGCTATTTTACCCGTCACACACAGCCTTATGTCTATGGAGATTATTCAATCTTTTTAGCAGAAATCGCGTCTACGACGAATGAAAATCTGCTGACGAGCTACTTATTAGAGACGGAGAAAGATCCGAAAATTCGTGCCTATATTATCAATCATTACTTAGATGGATTTAAAGGAACCATTTTCCGTCAAACCCAGTTTGCTGAATTCGAGCACTTTATTCATACGGAAGATGCGGCTGGCACACCACTGACTAGCGAACATCTAAGCAAATTTTATGGTGAACTGAATGCGAAATACTATGGACCGATCGTCGTTAACGATGAGGAAATAAAAGACGAATGGGCAAGAATTCCGCATTTCTACTATAATTATTATGTTTATCAGTATGCGACAGGTTTTTCAGCGGCAAGCGCATTAGCGAAACGGATCGTTGAAGGGGAGCCAGATGCTTTAGACAAGTACTTAACGTATTTAAAATCCGGCAGCAGTGATTATCCGATCGAAGTAATGAAAAAAGCGGGCGTGGATATGACACAACCGACATATATCGAGGATGCTATGGAAATTTTCGCTCGCCGGTTGGATGAGTTAGAAGAATTGGTAGCAGAATTAAAAGAATAATGGCGTGAGTGAGCAGAGGTGACAGCCTCTGCTTTTTTTTCGGTTCAATGGCGTTTCATGGAGGCGAAAGCGAAAAAAGAAAAGGATTCGCTAGTTTTATTTTTTTAGAATGTGGATAACTAGAGGCGAAGGACTTATTAAAAGTGGATATCTAAGGGTTTAAGCGTTTTCTCAATAAAAACTTAATAATTAAGGCCAATGTATTCAAATAATTGAAAAAAATTTTATAAACGGAATTTCTCTTTTGATAATAATTATGAGAAAATTAGCATAAGTATAGGGGGGTGGGTAAAGATGAGCAAACCAAATAAAAGAGACAAAATCGATTTGTTTTTAAAGCTATCGATTGCCGTCATGTTTATTGCGGGTTTTCTGATTTTTATGTACCCATTCGTCGTTGATTCTATCAACAACTATGTAGATCAGCAGCGTTTGGAAGCCGTGCAGGAAAAGATGGAGTCGCGTTCTGAGTCGGATAAGAAAAAGCGTCTTGAAAGACTTGAAAAAGAAAATAAGAAGTTAAAAACCATTATTCCTGGTGCTGGCAGCTTTGATGATCCATTTGAGTCTTCGTTGCGAGGAACGAAAAGCCCTAAAAAAGAATACTATGAAAAGCATATGATCGGCGCGGTATTTATTCCGAAAATACAAGTTAGTTTGCCTGTATACGATGAAACCAATGATTTCCTATTGGATAAGGGCGCAACTGTTTTACAAGGAACGTCTTTTCCTGTTGGTGGGAAAGGAACACATTCAGTGATAACGGGTCATACAGGCTTGCCAGAGAAAAAGCTTTTTACCGACCTGGAGCTGTTGAAAAAGAAAGACCGTTTTTTCTTACATATTGAAGGAAAGAAACGCGCTTATCAGGTTGATCGCATCAAGAAAGTAAAACCTGATAATTATGCGGCACTTAAAATAGAGTTGGATCGAGATTTAGTGACGTTGTTGACCTGTACACCTTATGGGGTAAATAGCCATCGATTGCTCGTTACAGGCCATCGAGTAGCCTACCCAGTAGAGGCTGCAAAAAAAATCAAAGAGACTGAATCCTACCACCGGCAACGAGTCTATTATCTTGTAGCAGGATGCTTGTTCTTTGCAGCGCTTTTTGGCTATTTTGTCTGGCGTAAGATCATCCTTTATCAATCGAAGAAGTGCGAGTATACCTTTGTCTTTTATCTCTATAAAAATGGCGAACCTTTACCGGGGGTTCGAGCGTTACTGACGCAAAAACGAGACGTTGTTCGGATAGATGGCCGCCTTGTCCACACAGTCAGTGATGCCTATGGAAAGGTTGAATTCAAGCAAATCCCTGGTGGTGTTTACCGAGCAGAGACCGAGAATGGCTTAAGTGTGAAAGGGAAAGTATGGCGATTGAAGGACAAGAAATTCAAAATTCTCAAGCATCGCGGATACAAGAATATCAAACAGAAAATCAGACATTTTATTATTGAAAGCAAGGTGAACTAGCGTGAAAGGCGCACCTAAAAAAAAGAGTCCGAAGAGACAAATGGTCAGCAAGATTTTTATGATACTGATTTTCTTAGTCGGGTTGTTAGTAATGACGTATCCTTTTTATATCAATGCGGTGAATGATTTTATCGATCAAAAGCGGATGGAAGAAGTTCAACGAAAAAATCGAGAACAAAATATAGAACAAGTACGTAAAGCGAAAGAACGAATGAAGCAACGCAATGAAGAGCTGAAAAAAAACGGGCTAGTTCCTAAAGCACCGCCTTTTACAAACAGCAATGAACGGAAAATCGTAGGGGATGCTTACATTCGCAAACACCTAATTGGTGCGATCAGTATTCCGGCGATCGAGATCACGTTGCCGCTATTTGACACAACAAATGAGAAGCTGCTGCAAGAGGGAGCCACTGTTTTGCAGGGAACCTCCTATCCAACAGGAGGGGCAGACACTCATTCCGTCATTTCTGCTCATAGCGGATTGCCAGAAAAAAAACTATTTACCGATTTGGAAGATGTGAAAATTGGAGAAGTCTTTGTCATTGACCTTTTTGATGATAAATTAGCTTATGAAGTAGAAAAAATAGATATCGTCGAACCTTCAGACACCTCCGTAATTACGATTGAACCTGGACGTGACATCGCTACATTGCTTACCTGTACACCTTACATGATCAACAGTCACCGACTTTTAGTTACGGGACATCGCGTCCCCTATACAAAGAAAATGGCGCAAGCAATAAAAAAGGCTGACGACACACGAAAATTAAAAGAATTGTTGGTATTGATTGGCGTTGCATTGACCGTTTTACTTTTACTTTTTGGAATATATCGTGCGGTTCATAGCTATCTTTTGCGGAGCAGGCGTTTCAATTTGACTATTCTTCGAATGGATCAAGAAGGAAATCCTTTAACTGGAAAAGAATTCGCTTTATATACAAAGAACGGAAAGCAATCGATTCAACGAGAAGGCCTTCCATTCATGGCGACAACAAATGAGGAAGGGCGCGCCCGATTTGAAAATATTCCGGGTGGTGTATATGTTGTCAAAGAGAGTGACATGGTCGGATTCAAGGCTGGAATCAAGAATTTAAGACAAGATCGTATTACTCTCTATCTAAATAAGCAGCAAAAGAAGTATATTTTCACAAAAGACAATGCGGTGTATCTAAAAAAATAAAGCGTCATTGCCAATCTCGGCAATGACGCTTTTATTAAATCAACGATAAATGATGGTCAATATCTGGAGAGTGTCTCATGGGTGCATGTTTACTCTCGATTTCTAAGAAAGCAAGCAGCGCTTCCTTCGTGTTATATGTATCTAAAATATGGTGGATCGCGTCACAACCTTCAATGCGAATCCCGGCATCACAGTTACTTCCGTAATTGTAGATAACCGCAGAAGGGTGAGAGGTGATTTCCATTTCATGGGCGATTTGCTGATCTGTCAGGAAAGATTCTTGCACAAAAGCAGAGTGTCGATCCTCTAAAAACATTTCTAAGTCTCCGCCCACTTTCGTGAACAATTGAATGGCTAATTTTTTCGAGTAGGGTTGTTTCTGTTCACCGACAGCCTTTTGCAGTTCAATCAAAAAGTCCCGCCCGCGTTTTTTTCCTTGAAGATGCGCCGCTTTTACATCTAAAGCAGCAGAATGTATCTCTTGAGATAATTCTGTTCGTAACTGAATATCTTTTTCAGAGCCGCCGATTCGCTGCATGAATTCTGAAACAGTATTTAGATTCATGATGGGAACCAAACGTAATTGAATTTTCATATCGTATTTGTTGATCAAATCAATAATTCGTTGTTCAATTGACAAACATTTTTTTCCAATTGGATTCACAAACAAATAAATCTCAATCACTGAAGTCCCTCCATCTCTTTATGTTGTTCTTGCAATGCCGTCACTGCTCGAACAATCTTATTTTGTGTGTGGCGATAGGGTAGATCATGACGCTTGAGGAGCTGTTTAAAATCGAGTTCTTCAAAAGTTGAATCAGGTACTTCAAGTTCTAATTCAAAATCATGCTGATTACTGTACCAGCTTTCATCTAAAGCCAGTTTTCCTTCTGGGATCATAAACTCTGCCCTCTTTGTGACTAATTTCCCAATAAGGTGCACGTCTTGTAATCGAATCTTTAAATCCTTTAGCCAATCAGAAATCTCGTTTGCCTCAGGTGTGAATTGCTCACTTTCCATGGCGTTGTCAACTTCTGATAGCGACAAGGGATCAGTGACCTCTAATAGCCCGATCGGTTGGGGAACCTTTAATGTCGCTTCTGCACGATCTGAGAAACGCCTGATTCTTAAACCCATACCATGTTGCTTTAATTGGAAATCAACTGTATCGAAATAAAGATTCGTTTGTGTGACAAATTGGTTATCCGTAACACGATAGAAACGTAACAAGTGCTCGTATTCAGTTTTTGTTAACATACTTTTGAATTCGATTTCAATCTCTTTGCTCAATCTTATTTTACTCCTGATTTCAGAATATTCCTAATATAAGTCATCCTCACATAGAATAACCTGATTAGTCAAACGATTAGAATCAAATACATGAAAATGTTAGTATTTTGTAATATTTGTCAAAAGACAAAAATGTGGCAATTCTTTCTATTGAAAGTTTATGATAAGATAGGTAAGGAACGGAAAGAGAAGCGGGGGATACACGATGGAGAGAGACTGGGATACATTTCTAGCGCCCTATGAATTGGCAGTTGCTGAACTAAAGATAAAATTACGGGGATTACGTAAACAGTACCGAACGAGCGGGGGGCATGTTCCGATCGAGTTTGTTACTGGACGAGTAAAACCATTAGAAAGTATTATCAACAAAGCAGAGCTTCGGGGAATCCCCATGAATCGTTTAGAAGAAGAGATGTCTGATATGGCAGGGATGCGTATCATGTGTCAGTTTGTTGAAGACATCCCTTTAGTTGTAGAAATATTGCGACGACGCAACGATATGAGGATCATACAGGAGCGAGATTACATCACGAACCGAAAGGCGAGCGGGTACCGTTCCTATCATTTGGTTATCGAATATCCGGTACAGATGTTAGAAGGGGAAAAGAAACTGTTAGCTGAAATTCAAATCCGAACATTATCTATGAACTTTTGGGCGACGATCGAACATTCAATGAATTATAAATATAAAGGACAGATTCCTGAGGATATTCAAAAACGCTTATTCCGAGCAGCAGAAGCCGCCTATCAATTGGATGAAGAAATGTCCAGTATTCGCGGAGAGATTCAAGAAGCTCAGCATTTATTCAATCGTAAGGAACAGAAAAAGGAAGTGAGACGACATGAGTCTACGGATCGGAATCATCCATAATCAAGAAGAAAAATCGATTCAAGTATTGCAGCGTTTGCGCAAGTTATTAGCAGAAAAGGATGATTTAGAAATCGTGGATCGTAATCCCGAGTTAGTGATCACCATTGGCGGAGACGGGACTTTGTTGTCCGCGTTTCATCGATACAACCATCGCCTGGATGAAGTACGCTTTCTTGGCGTACATACTGGACATTTGGGATTTTATACAGATTGGCGTGACTATGAGCTGACGGAGCTTGTAAACAGCTTGAGCGCCGAACAAGGAAAAAGTGTCAGCTACCCTCTTTTAGACGTTGTGTTAACAACGAACGAAGGGGAGCAAAAACATTTTTTGGCCTTGAATGAGTCCACGATTCGTAAAGGCAGCCGCACGATGGTAGCAGATGTCTATATTAAGGAAGAGTTGTTTGAGCGTTTTCGAGGAGACGGGTTGGCAATCTCTACTCCGACCGGTTCGACTGCTTATAATAAGAGTGTTGGGGGAGCAGTGGTTCATCCTAGCATCAACGCGATGCAATTGGCGGAGATCGCTTCATTGAATAATCGTGTTTTTCGAACGCTCGGTTCGCCTAGTATTATTGGGTCTCACGAGTGGATCGACGTACGGCTAAAGAGCAATGAATACCATTCGATCACGATTGATCAACTGGATATCAACAGAAAAGACATCACATCGATCAAATATAAGATTGCTGAAGAGCGGATTCATTTTGCTTCCTATCGGCATATGCATTTTTGGCATCGCGTGAAAGATGCCTTTATTCGAGAGGATTAATTAAGTGGAATTTAATTGGACTTATCAAGAGCAGACTCCTTTGCTCGTAAGAACTTTTTTAAAGCATCAAGGAATATCGAAAAAATTATTGGCAAAAATCAAATTTCAAGGTGGGAAAATTTTAGTGAACAGGGCAGAACAAAACGTCTTGTTTTCTTTAAAAGCCCATGATATTGTAACAGTTGTGATTCCAGATGAAGCGCCTCATGAAACCTTATTGGCGGACGATGTGCCGATTGACATTGTTTTTGAAGATGAGCATTTATTGGTTATTAACAAGCCAGCAGGGATCGCCTCGATTCCAGCACAGTATCATCCAAGAGGAACAATGGCGAATCGGGTGAAAGCTTATTATGTGGCGCAAGGGTATGCCAATCAGGTCGTTCATGTCGTTACGCGATTAGACAGAGATACATCTGGTTTGATGTTGTTTGCGAAACACGGCTTTGCTCATTCAAAATTGGATCAAAGCTTGCAACAGAAGCAATTTGTTAAAAAATACCAAGCCTTGGTTTCTGGAGAAGTGGCCTCCCTACGAGATCATGGCACCATTTCTTTACCAATCGGCCGTGACTTGTCTTCGTTGTTAAAGCGGCAAGTGATCG
The DNA here is from genome assembly GCF_000407545.1 of Enterococcus gilvus ATCC BAA-350. Taxonomy (NCBI): domain Bacteria; kingdom Bacillati; phylum Bacillota; class Bacilli; order Lactobacillales; family Enterococcaceae; genus Enterococcus; species Enterococcus gilvus. The sequence goes on from NZ_ASWH01000001.1 coordinate 956,068, forward strand.
AGACAGGACAGAAAGCTGAAACTGAGTATTGGCTAGAAAAACGAAACCAACGGTGTGCTTTAGTAGATATTCAACTGCATACGGGAAGAACACATCAGATTCGAGTTCATTTTTCGGCGATCGACTGCCCGTTGCTAGGAGACGACCTTTACGGAGGAGCTATGGATCAGGGAATTGACCGTCAAGCTCTGCATTGCTATTCACTATCGTTCCCGCATCCCTTCGATGCAAAACGATTGTCCTTTGAATTGCCTTTAGCAGAAGATATGGCCGATATAGCAAAAAAACGATAGTACGATGCGCGATGCCAGGCAAAAGCACTATTAGATTACGAGGTAAGTGGTCAGTATTGCTTTTCATGAGAATACATGATCGAGAACCAAGAAAATGAGTACATAACTACGAGGTAGGTGAGATTGATGGATGAAAACCAAGAAGAGCTAGAGATACATTTCCAACAATTACGGGAGGAACTGAGCCAGAGTGAGCTGCAGGCATTTCGTGATCATTTTTTGGAGATGCATTTTTATGACCAGGGACAATTTTATCAATCTTTGACCGAGAAGGAAAGACAACAGGTCTATTCCTACTTATCACCGAAAGAATTGGCGGATATGTTTGACGTCATTGAGGAAGACGACGACCATGTGGATGATTATTTAAATGAAATGCGTCCGCAATATGCTGCGGACATGCTGTCAGAAATGTATACCGATAATGCAGTGGATTTACTGAATGAACTAGATAAGAAGCCAGTCGCGAAATATCTAAGTTTGATGGATTCAGAACACGCTAACGAGATTCGAGAATTGCTTCACTATGAAGATGACACTGCGGGCTCATTGATGACGACAGAATTCGTTTCGATCGTCGCTAATCAAACGGTTCGCTCTGCGATGTATGTATTAAAGAGAGAGGCGCAAATTGCTGAAACGATTTATTATACGTACGTGGTCAATGATGACAATCAATTGGTAGGCGTTATTTCGCTCCGCGATCTGATCGTGAATGACGACGATACGATGATTTCTGATGTAATGAGTGAACGTGTGATTTCCGTGCATGTAGGAGATGATCAGGAGGATGTGGCGCAAACCTTCCGTGATTACGACTTTCTTGCGTTGCCTGTAACAGATTACGAGGATCACTTATTAGGGATCGTAACAGTCGATGATATCATTGACGTAATCGATGATGAAGCGGCGAGTGATTACTCCGGACTTGCGGGGGTCAATGTCGAAGAGGTTGATGAAAATCCAGTTAAGGCGGCTTCGAGACGCTTGCCTTGGTTGATTACACTGTTGTTCCTCGGGATGACGACCGCGACCCTTATCAATCATTACGAAGCGTTGGTCAGTAAAGCAAGTATTTTGGCAGTTTTCATCTCACTGATCACCGGGACTGCTGGAAACGCGGGCACCCAGTCTCTTGCTGTGGCTGTGAGGCGCTTGGCGATCTCGGATGACAAGGAGAAAAATTTCGGCAAGCTCGTGGTTGGTGAAATTCTAACAGGGTTAGTGACGGGGCTTGTCACAGGGGTAACGATCTTTATTATCGTCGGGATATGGAAGCATAATTTTATTCTAGGATTTGTCATCGGAACAGCGATGATGGCGGCTATTACAGTAGCGAATTTGGCTGGCAGTTGGATTCCAATGATCATGGAAAGATTAGGATTTGACCCGGCTGTAGCAAGCGGGCCCTTTATTACAACGCTGAGTGATTTGACGAGTGTTTTGATTTATTTTAATATTGCTAGTCTCTTTATGGAACGATTTATTGGAAGTTAATGATTCAAAAAGACATATGCTGAAAGTAGTGAGAAAATTTTGAAAAAAGCTTATGCCATAATTATTCGCAACGGATTGATTTTACTCGTCCGTCGGCCAGGGATGCCCGTGTGGGATTTGCCTGGAGGGAATCTTTTACCCAATGAAAGTGAACGGGAAGGAATGCAGCGGTTGGTCAAGGAGCTGCTTTCTTTTGACAGTACCATCGAGGATTTGATTGGTATTTATACAAAAGAATATAGTGACGAAATCACCTATGTTTACAAAGTACAAGAGAAAATCTCTCAAAGTAAAATGGACTCACAGGATTACATAGCCTACAATTTTTTTGATCTTCAGAATTTGCCGTTGAACATTTATCCAGAACGTCATCGTCAGATAAAAGATTATAAAGGCGGCAATTATCCGGTACGTCTACGTTTTAAAGTCAATAAATGGGTGTTCAAACTCACCAGTTTTATCAAAGAAAAAAAGAAATGATCCGTCTGTTTTAGACCGATCATTTCTTTTTTTCGTTTAAGGCGGCGTACCGTCGAACAAGGAAATCACCAAAAAATTCCAACGGATAATTGCCGATCTGTACATAATTTGTGTTGGTCACGTTGATCACTTCGTCAAAAAGATTGGTGATTAAATTTTGCGTGTGTTGTGTTATCAAAACGGAATAAGCCGGTCCTTTGCTAATTTGTGTAATCCACTCAACATGAGACGTTAGAATGGTTCCGTAAGAAGAAAGGACGAGAATAACGGTCTGTTCATCTGCCTCACGAATGGCTTTTTCCTGCAGGTCTGTCGTTTCAGGAACATGCGTCAATTTGTTAGAAGCGATAAATCCGGTCTGCATCGTTCGTGCAAGCTCTAAAGTGGTCGTGTAGCCGATCAGAACGACTTTCTTTGCTTGCTGAATTTTCTCAAGTAGCTGATCGACAGAGGGATAGTCGATTTTTCCAAGCACGTCTTGGAGAGCTTTTGTGATCTCCGCAGCATAATTACCTAAGAACAAGTCTGGCTGCTCCTGCAATTGTTGAAAGTCGGTCTCCCTCATCCGCAAGTAATTGTAGCTTTTCATTTGCTGGTTGGTATTTAACAGCTCGCGCAGATCCCCAAATGAAGGGATATTGAAGGCTTGGCAAAAGCGCGTCAAGGTTGCAGGCGAAACGAAGCAGCGTTCGGCGATTTGCGAGATCGTCAATGTTTGAACCTCTGTTTGATGCGTCAGCAAATAGGTAATAATTTTTGCATAGGTTTTATCTGAATCGTGTCTATTTAAATAATCGAAAAAATCGTAGGTCGTGAACATCATAAGACTCCTTAAGTTAAGTAATCCAGGCGCAGCGAGTCGTCATTTTCATACATATGAAAATGAACGAAGAAAAAGAAAATGGCCGCTCGAAGATGGAATTAAAGCGATACCATTATGTGCTACACTGATGGAGTAATCATAATTATACACTATTCGTTTAGAGAGGATGACACGATGGAAAAATTTCCTAAAAACTTTTTATGGGGTGGAGCGGTCGCTGCCAATCAATGGGAAGGGGCTTTCCTAGAAGATGGAAAAGGCTGGTCTACTGCCGACACCGCAGTTTATACAAAAAATCCTGATAAAGTTAATCTTCCGTTGCTACAACCAATGACGACTGAAAAAGTAAAAGATATTATGGATGATAAAGTCGGTATCTACCCGAAACGGTTTGGGATCGACTCGTATCATCGATACAAAGAAGACATTGCCTTATTCGCGGAAATGGGCTTTAAAACCTTCCGATTGTCCATTTCTTGGCCGAGAATCTTTCCGAATGGTGATGAATCACAACCCAATGAAGCGGGATTGGCTTTCTATGATGCGCTTTTTGATGAATGTCTGAACTATGGAATTGAACCGTTGGTCACGATATCTCATTATGAATTTCCATTAGGATTGTCCTTCAAACAAAACGGATGGGAGAGTCGTGAGACGATCGCTGCCTTTGTACGGTATGCCGAGGTCTTATTCAATCGTTATAAGGATAAAGTCAAATACTGGCTGACTTTCAATGAAATCAACATTATTGGAATGACTGGCTACTTAAGTGGCGGCTTATTGGCGGATAAAACGGATAATATGCTCCAAGCCCAATTCCAAGCGGCACATCATCAATTTGTTGCCAGTGCATTGGCTGTTAAGGCCTGTCACGAGATTATTCCAGACGCACAGATCGGGTGTATGCTGGCTAGGCAAGAGGCTTATCCTGAAACATCCAATCCCTTAGATGTTATGGAAAGTGTTGAGTCAGATCATATCAATTTGTTTTATTCAGATGTTCAAATTCGAGGGTACTACCCACGATACATGGATAAATTCTTCCGTGATCGTAAAATTGAGATCAAAAAAGAGGCCGAGGATGATGAAATCTTAAAACAAGGAACGGTGGACTTCATGTCCTTTAGCTATTACATGAGCAGTATCGCGTCTCATGAACAGGCTGGGGAGAAAACAGTTGGAAATCTTTTGGGATCGAAAAAGAATCCTTATCTTGCTGCAAGTGACTGGGGTTGGCAGATCGATCCTGTTGGGTTGCGGGTGACATTGCATAAATTGTACGATCGTTATCAAATTCCGTTATTTGTGGTAGAAAATGGTTTGGGTGCGAAGGACGTTGTTACTGAGGATGGTAAGATCCATGATGACTATCGCATCGATTATTTAAGAGATCATATCGCAGAAATGGCTAAAGCAATAGATGAGGGTGTCGAACTCATGGGCTACACGCCGTGGGGCTGTATTGATTTGATCAGCGCCAGTACAAGCGAAATGTCCAAACGCTATGGCTTTATCTATGTGGATCAAGACGATGAAGGGAACGGAACGCTGAAACGTTTGAAGAAAGATTCTTTCTATTGGTATCAAGAAGTAATTGCTACAAATGGAGAATCTTTAGAATAAAGAGAAAGACCTGTTGCAGCCACTCAAATGGTTGCAACAGGTCTTATATTGTTTAGAAATCCACGATCTTCGTCCCGTGAGCCTCATTCACGCCTAACGCAGCGGTTATTTTATCTGCATTGCCTGAGTGAATACCACCGCCGGGCAAAATAATAAGACGTCCTGCAGCATAATCGACTAATTCTTTCAAATGTGGAAGGTTTTCTTCGATAGACGTTGATAGCGGTCCGCCATGAGTCAAGATGCGGTCAATGCCTAATTGAGCAAACCAATCGATCGTTTTAAATTGTTCTTCCTTCGATAAGGCATCAAAAGCCATATGGAACGTTGTCAGTAATCCTTCGCTATTGCCCAAAAGCATCTCTAAAGCTTCTTCATCAACCTCATTTTTTTCTGTCAAACAACCAAAAACGACACCATCTGTTCCAGCGTTCTTTGCATGAATCAAATCGTTCTCCATGATTTTTAATTCAATATCGTTGTATACGAAATTTCCACCACGGGGGCGGATCATTGTCATAACAGGCACTTGTTTTTCACCTGCGTACAAGAGCGCTTCTTCGATTACCCCCATACTAGGGGTTGTTCCGCCAACAGCTAAATTGTCGCATAGTTCGATACGTCCAGCACCTGCATGGATTGCTTTAGGAATATCAGTATAGTTTTCAGCACAAAATTCTTTAATCAACATCGTATCCTCCTGGTTATCTTCAAATTGAAAAGCGGATGATTCCGACGTATAGTGTAGCACATCTTGACGATAGTAGGAATAGATGAACTATGCTATGATGAGAGAGCGAAAGGGAAACCCTGTGTTCACGTTGTTTGGAAAGATAGCTGCGGGAGTAATCATTGGATTTTCCTTTGAAAAATTAGCAAAAAAGCAGGTGTAAAATGCTTAAAAAAATTGATCGAGGGGCGTTGTTTTTAGAGAAGCAGGCTGAGTTGTTTCGTTGCCCAAAATGCCATCAGGAAATGACTAAACAAGAAAAGGGATTGCGCTGCGTTAACGGTCATCGCTTTGATCTATCAAAAAAAGGAACGCTTTATTTTTTAGATCATCAAATCAAAACAGAGTATGATCAGGAAATGTTCGCTCCCAGAGGACGAATGATTCGTTCCGGTATGTATCAGCCAGTGATCGAAAAAATCTCGGCATTAATGGAAACCGGCAGCCTTCTGGATGTTGGCTGCGGTGAAGGCAGTTTTTTACAACAAATTAATGAAATAAAGAAAACGCCCGTGAGTGTCGGGTTCGATATTGCTAAAGAGGGGATTTATCTTGCCAGTAACCAATCCATTGAAACGTTTTGGTGTGTGGCGGATTTGACCAATTTGCCCTTCGCGAATGATTCGTTCGATACGATCCTGAACATTTTTTCTCCGTCTCAGTATCGAGAGTTCAAACGTGTGATGAAGCCAGGCGGCAGTGTGATCAAAGTGGTTCCGCAATCGGGGTATTTAAAAGAGCTTCGAGCGGTCTATCACCCAGATGGCGAACCTTACTCAAATGAAGCGGTCATTCAACGTTTCACAGAGGAGCTTTCAATTGACTACCGGGAACGTGTGACGTATGAATTTGACATACCTGAAAAAAATCGTCTGGATCTGTTAGAGATGTCGCCATTGGAATGGCAGGTTTCTGATGCAGTAAAAGCTGATTTAGCAAGAGATCCGCTAAAGAGAATAACCGTTGATATCGAATTATTAAAAGGACATTAGAGAAATCGTTTTCATTCAAATTACTGAAAAGAGAAGGTTGCATTTGTGACTTCGTGATGTTATAGTACAAACAAGTTGTTTTTCATTGGTTTTTATCAGGTTCCTGTTCTGATAAAAGTTAGTGAAAAGTGCTTCACTAACGTAGCGACTCGCCGTGCTAGACACCGAGTTGGTACGTTTTTTTTTTTGCGAATTCCCCTTCGCGTCTTTAGCGCGAGCAGTGGAATTGTATGCGTACGAAAATCGATTCATTTTTCTGGTCTTTGGGAAATGATTTCTTTGCTTGTGAGCCAGATACGAATCCAGCTTTTCACAAATTTTCTAATGTATGAGATAGAGGAGTTTGATTTCATACGTTTCTTTTTTAGATGGACTGAGCACCTAATAACTTTTAAGAAAATAAATACTAACTTAGATCGAGGGAAATCACTATGACAAACCATATTGTATTATTTGAACCACAGATTCCCGCAAATACAGGGAACATCGCGCGGACATGCGCAGCAACGAATTCGCCATTGCATTTGATCGAACCTTTAGGCTTTTCTACGAATGATAAGCATTTGAAGCGGGCGGGATTGGATTATTGGAATGATGTGAACATCACTTATCATAAAGATCTTGCGGCCTTTTTAGCTTTCGTAGGGGAACAGCCCTTACATTTGATCACAAAATTTGCCAATTCGACGTATTCAGAAATCGATTATACTGACGATGCGGATCACTTTTTCATGTTTGGAAAAGAGACCACTGGATTGCCGGAGACCTTCATGCGAGACAACGAAGATAAATGCTTGCGTATTCCGATGAATGACGAACATGTTCGTTCGCTGAATCTTTCCAATACTGTCGCTTTAGTAGTCTATGAAGCCTTGCGTCAACAAGATTTTCCTAAGTTGGAATTGACGCATCATTATGAAAACGATAAGTTAGATTAGATACTACGGACATAGAAAGGGATTTTTATGAAACTATATTTTACTCGTCATGGAAAAACACGTTGGAATCAAGAGAAACGATTTCAGGGGATGATGGGGGATTCCCCACTATTACCTGAAAGTTTAGAAGCGATTCAAGCATTAGGAAAAGAATTAAAAGACATTCCTTTTGAAAAAATATATACAAGCACACTAAAGCGTGCGTATTTAACAGCCGAGGGGATCAACAAACAACTGGTGCACCCTGCTGAGATCGTGCGTTCAGATGATTTACGAGAACTTGGCTTAGGCTCATTAGAGGGACAGCTGATTCCGGTCATTCAAGAGCGTTACCCTAAAGACATGGTCAATTTGCGCCACCATTTAGAAGCTTATGATCCAACGCCATTTAATGGAGAGAAAATTGAGGATATGCTAAAACGAATCAATGATTTAGTGGAAAAAGCAGTGAGTGAAGCCGAAGAAGGCCCACTTCTTTTTGTTGGTCATGGCGCTGCATTGACTGCGGCCATCCAAGCGTTGACAGGAAAATCATTAAGTGAACTACGAGAAATGGGCGGCTTGTACAACAATAGTTTGACGATTTTAGAAGCAAAGGACATTAAACCACCCTATCAAATGATTCAGTGGAATAACGTTGATTTCTTGGAGGGTACGGGATCAAAACCCGATTCATTGCTTTAAAAAGAAGAACGCCAATTCAACGAAAACGACTAGTTGAATGATAAGCGGCATTCGAACCAGGGATTTTTTAAGAAAATCCTTCATTACTACGAATAAGGATGTCAGTTCAACTTTTCGCAGTTTGACAAGAATGATTGCCTTAAAAAAGTTGGGTAGATCTTCGATTGGAGCGTTTAGTTGAATGATAAGCGGCATTCGAACCAGGGATTTTTTAAGAAAAATCCTTCATTACTACGAATAAGGAGACGCGAAATGTCAGAAGAGCAGCTATATATCGTAGGAACTTTAAAGGCCATCTTTTTTCAAAATCCCAGCAATTTTTACAAAGTTCTGTTGATCAAAGTGAGTGATACGAACAGCGATTATCTCGAACAGGAAATCGTTGTGACAGGCAGCTTTGGGGATATGCAAGAGGACGAAGAGTATCGTTTTTTTGGACATTTTGTTGATCATCCTCGATATGGTAAACAGTTTTTAGTTGAGAGCTATGAGCAAGCACAGCCGACTTCGGCGAACGGGTTGATCAGCTATCTTTCTAGTGATAAATTTCCTGGAATCGGTAAAAAAACTGCGGAAAATATCATTGATGTTTTAGGTGAAGAAGCAATTGATCAAATCATGGAAAATCCTGCTGTGTTGGTAAAAGTTCCCAATTTGAATGCTAAAAAGCAAAAAGTGATCGTAGAGACGATCCGTCAAAATCATGGGATGGAGCAGATTATTGTTGGACTAAGCCGCTATGGATTTGGAAGTCAGTTGTCTTTTGCGATTTTTCAAACATATCGGAATGAAGCACTAGAAATAATCGCGGAAAATCCATATCAATTAGTGGAAGATATCGAAGGTATCGGGTTTAAAAAGGCCGATACACTGGCTGAACAATTAGGGATCGCAGCAGACAGTCCTCAGCGTATTCGGGCAGCCATCTTCCATCAGGTAACCGAGGACGCCAACCAAAGCGGAGATACGTATGTGGAAGCGCAGCAGCTATTGACAGAAGTGCTGCAACTTTTGGAGACGACACGTCCTGTGGAAATCGCGCCGAATCAAGTGGCGGATATGATCATACGATTGGTGGAAGAGGAGAAAATCCAACAAGAAGCTACAAGGATTTATGAAAACACCTTGTTTTACAGTGAATGGGGAATCGCTTCTTCTATCGAAAGGCTGTTGGCTCGAAAGAAAGAAATCAAGTATCCTCAAGAAAAAATTGATAAAAAATTGCGGATCATTGAGAAGCAGTTGAGTATTACTTACGGTGATTCTCAGGATCAAGCGATCAAGGAAGCGATCCGCTCGCCGTTATTCATTTTGACGGGGGGACCCGGAACAGGAAAAACGACTGTGATCAACGGGATCGTTAAATTGTTTGCGGAATTGAATGAGTTATCGTTAGATCCGAAAGATTACACGCAGGCAGTCTTCCCAATCCTCTTGGCAGCGCCAACGGGTCGTGCGGCGAAGCGCATGAATGAGACGACAGGATTGCCGGCAAGTACGATCCATCGTTTGCTGGGGTTGAATGCGAATGACGATACGCCTGATATTGAAGCTAAGGAATTAGATGGCGGCCTTTTGATCGTGGATGAAATGTCTATGGTGGATACGTGGCTCGCGAATACCCTGTTAAAATCAATTCCTGATAATATGCAGGTGATCTTTGTAGGAGATAAGGATCAATTGCCTTCTGTGGGACCTGGTCAGGTTTTTCACGATCTTTTGCAAATCGAAGAGATTCCGAAGATGGAATTAACCGATATTTATCGGCAGGGAGACGGTTCTTCGATCATTCCACTGGCTCATGAGATCAAAGACGGGAAGCTGCCGCAAGATTTTCGGAAAAATCAGCGGGATCGATCATTCATCGCTTGTCATGCCTTTCAAATGGAGGAAGTCATTAAGCAAGTCGTCGAACGTGCCAAGAAAAAAGGATTTACAGCACAAGATGTACAAGTCTTGGCGCCAATGTATCGAGGGCCAGCCGGTATCGATGCTATCAATAAAATGATGCAGGAGATTTTTAATCCAAATGACGGTCGTAAGAAGGAAGTTCAATGGAACGATATCGTTTATCGCATTGGGGACAAAGTGCTGCAGCTAGTCAATAACCCAGAATTGAACGTTTTTAACGGAGACATGGGGATTATTGTCGGGATCATCCCCGCAAAGGAATCTGAAGACAAAGTTGATGAGCTGGTCATCCAGTTCGACAGTAACGAGGTTAGTTACAAGCGTTCAGAATGGAATAAAATCAAGCTTTCTTATTGTTGTTCGATCCATAAGTCACAGGGGAGCGAATTCAAAATGGTCCTGTTGCCGATGGTCAAACAGTATTCTCGGATGCTTCAGCGAAATCTACTGTACACAGCGATAACGCGAAGCAAGGATTTGCTGATTTTATTGGGGGAAGAAGATGCTTTCCAAGCATGTGTTACGCGCGAATCTGCGGTACGAAAAACGACGCTGATCGAACGGATCATGAAAGATACACAAGATATTCCCAAAAAGCCCAAAGCAGAACCCTTCACTAAAGTAAAGAAGAGAGAAGAACCCGTCAAGGCAGGACCGACCGTTTTGACGCCGCAATTGATTTCGTCTCAAGCCATTGATCCGATGATCGGAATGGAAGACGTTACGCCGGCGATGTTTATGTAAGTAAAAAGGACTGAAAAATAAATCCGCGGATTTATTTTTCAGTCCTTTTGTCTACGTACCAGATATATTGTGTCGCGGTGGAGAAGTTCATGTCAAAGGAGCGCTCTCCCATATTCTCGCCATCTGCCTGACCATATTGCGGAACGACAGAAACGATTCGGATTTTACTGCTGGTAAAATGCCGATAATGTTTATTTTGCGTATGCTTTTTACGAACAAGTTGAAGCAGAAATCTCAAAATAGCCAACATGTTAGGCTTCTCAACGACGACAAGATCAATTGCTTCTTTCTTAGGCTCTGCCATAGGAGCGATCGCGATACCGCCGCCAAAGTAAGGAATATTGGTCGTCGTACATAAAAAGGTCCGTTCGAAATTCAACGTTTGACCATTTAATTCAACCAGTATCGGAAAGGTCTTTTGTGTGAAAATCGCCTTGACTAAATACAATGCGTAAGAAGCGGAGCCTAAACGATATTTATTCAGTACTTTTTTTGAATTTGAAGCGTTGGTCGTCGCAACGATCAATGCATCTAATCCGATTCCCACGTTATTTAGAATAATTCCTTGTTCTTCACTTATTTTTTCGTCATAGTGAAAGACATTGATAGGTTGCGGTTGTATTGCTGACGTGATTTGCTCAAACGCCTTCTCAGGGTCACGAGAAAGTCCGATTCCCCGAGCGAAATCGTTTCCTGAGCCGGCAGGAATATAGCTGACGGGTAACTGAAGATCCAATGCAAAAAACTGATTCACTACTTGATGCAGCGTGCCGTCGCCACCGATGACCACCAATAAATGAAATGAATTATCGACATGATCCTTTTCGCAAAACTCTGACCACGGGCTTAGCAAGTCGGACAAGCGATTGACGATTTCTCTTTCATCGCCGGGCCTTTCCGTATAATAGGGTGTGTATGTATAATCACCATCATCCAGTAAGTGAATGATTTTTTCGGCTGTTTTTGCCGCATTGCCGCTTCCGGCTGCGGGGTTGATTAAAATATGATAATGAAAATTCATGACCTCGATCCTTTCAAAAAAAGATTATAACAGAGTAATGAAAGGAACTGTAGAAAAGCGACCCAATTTTCATCAATCTGACGTTAAAAAAACCTTCTCATAGCGGGAAGGCACTACAGGGTTGATTTTTGAACAAACCAGTCAATAATTTTTTTCTCATAATTAGATGCTGAATACCCTTTGTTGACCGTACTTTTTTTAGTTTGTACATCGCTTTCTACGGCGAGTGTGCCCCAAAGGTAAAGAGAAATACGTGTATCTGAAAACACGATTTTATACTTTTCAACTAGCGGTGCACGAGTGCTGCAACAACCATAGTTTCCTGGTGTCCAGCGGTCTTTAAAAATTGCTTCGCCTTCTTGCTCTGCCTGCTGATATAATTGTTCCAACTCACTGTCGATACCTAGCATAAAATCACCTTTCTCTGAACTAGCATAAGAATCTATAGAACTATTGTATCACCAGCCGTAAAAAAAATTCAATTTTGATAACCTGAGGCGTTGAATTTGAGAGTTGACTTACTTTCCTAAACAACGTATGCTGAAAAAGGTTTACAGCGGTTCATCAACCATCCCGCTTTAAAAAAACTCGGAGAAAGAAGGAAAATTATGAATATGGTAGAAAGAAAACGAGTCAATGTGGTGGTCACGAACGGGATCATTATGGCGTTGTATTTGGCTCTAACGATTTTGGTTTCACCGGTGGCATCTGGTGCGGTCCAATTTCGTATCTCAGAAAGTTTGAATCATTTAGTCGTATTTAATCGAAAATATTTGTGGGGGATCTTCGGCGGAGTCGTCATTTATAATGCGATTTTTGGCATGGGATGGCTCGATGTGGTTTTCGGCGGCGGACAAACATTGCTGGCGTTAACACTAACAGCAATGTTACAAAATGTCGTAAAAAATACGAAGGTTCGTTTGGCGTTGAATGTTGTGTTCTTTAGCGCAAGTATGTTTTTGATTGCATTGATGTTGAATGTGACACTTAGCTTACCATTTTGGCCGACTTATGGCTGGCTAGCTTTAAGTGAAGCGATCATTATGGCGATCTCAGCACCGATTATGTACTATTTAGATACGCGTTTGCATTTTGCAAAGCAGCTATAAAAAAGGCGGCCCTGATTTTCAGGACCGTCGTTTTTTATTATTCTTGCATCGATAATGCTTCTACTTCTTGGATCTCGAAGTGCTTGCGTTCAAGATGATCAATAATTTGATTCAGCTTGTTTTCATCCACGCCTGCTGATAAAGTGAACAGCGTACGTCGTCCTTTGAAATCTTGACCGACATCTAAGGTGATGCAGCTTGCGATCGTAGTGAATTTAGAGATGATTTTTGACATCAACGCCAAGTCTCCGCGTTTACCTGTGGAGACAACCGTCAAAACGTAACTGCCTGTTTGGATATTCCATGATTGAGACAGCATGTTCAACAGTGTGCTGTGGGTCAAGATGCCATAAAAATGGTGGTCCTCATCTAGGACAGTAATATATGGCAATTCTTTGATCGTGAAAAAAATCTTGAAAAAAGAAGTGTCTAGCGAGATAAATTTTGTTGCATTTTTTAGTAAATAAGTAACAGGAAGAGACATATCGCCACCATTTGCTTTGTGCCGGTAAATATGCATTTTGTAGATATTGCCTCGGAAAATTTGATCACTCTCATCAAGGATCGGAACACAACGAAAGCCAGTGCCTTCTAAAATGTCCAATGCCTCTTGCAAAGTCGTTGATTCATTGATCGTCGTCAAATTCTCTTTGGGATAAACGAGACTTTTTAATAACATCCAATAACCCTCCAATAAAGCTATTCATTCTTTCATCATATTATCATATTCTACCTGATAAAGAAATTTATTTTAGAAACAATTCGGATTCAAGAAGCGACTGCTAAAGAATCATTTATTGTTCGAATGGAAGATTGACAGCCAAAAGGATAGATGATAATGTAACTATGTGACTTTGCGAGGTTACCGGCTATGCTTTTTTATAGATTAGCAGATTGCGGGACACGAGCTGAACGTCAAACTCAGATTTATCATATTTTAGAATTAGAGGATGCCAGTCCAACTTTTTGCAGGAGGCATCTTGTCATGAACGAAGTCATCAACAACTAAGTAAGTCATAGAATGCAACCCTTAGTTGGATGGTATACGGCATGACGAAGAAACTCATTTTTCACCAGAAAAATGAATACATTAATAGGAATTAGGAGTAGATCGCTATGGCAACTAAAAAAGCGGCTCTGGCCTGCACGGTCTGTGGTTCAAGAAACTACACGAAATCAGTGAGTGAAGGCAAACGCGGAGAGCGTTTAGAGATCAATAAGTTTTGCAAACATTGTAATCAGTACACGATACATAAAGAAACAAAATAACTATCAATTAAGGAGGATAATCCCTTGAATTTTTTACGTAGTGTCAAAGAAGAAATGAAGTTGGTTTCATGGCCTTCAAAAAAACAATTGCGCCATGATTCGCTTGTCGTAATCGAAACAGCGATCATCTTTGCTTTGATGTTTTTCATCATGGATACAGCCATTCAAGCAGTGATCAATTTGATTATTCACTAGTAGCCAATTCAAAAAAAGCATGGTATACTACTTGAGAGAAAAAACCTTGGGACTGCTGAGGTTTTTTTATTTTAGAACGAGGAGCCGATGGCGAAAATGGAATCTTTTGAAAAACAATGGTATGTGTTACATACTTATTCCGGCTATGAAAACAAAGTAAAAGCCAACCTAGAATCACGTGCACAAAGTATGCGGATGGAAGACTATATTTTCCGTGTAGTTGTCCCTGAAGAAACAGAAACAGAAGTTAAGGGCGGCAAAGAAAAGGAAATCGTCCACAAAACTTTCCCTGGATATGTATTAGTGGAGATGGTCATGACGGATGATTCTTGGTACGTTGTTCGTAATACACCAGGTGTGACAGGGTTCGTTGGTTCTCACGGTGCCGGAAGTAAACCAGCGCCATTGATGCCAGAGGAAATCAATCATATCTTGCGTTCATTAGGTATGAACACACGTCAAAATGATATTGAAGTAGAAGTCGGCGAAACAGTGAAAATCATCGAAGGAGCCTTTGCTGGTCTTGAAGGAGTGATCACTGAAATCGATGAAGAGCGTGACAAAGTCAAAGCAAACATCGACATGTTCGGTCGTGAAACAAGTACTGAATTGGACTTCGATCAAATCGATAAAATTTAAGCAACTACTGAAGCCGAGGCCGTGTGTCTCGGTTTTTTTATGGATTTCAATAAAAATCTCGAAAAGCGTGCTCTTATTGTTGAGTAATGAGGAACAAATACCTATAGTAAAGATACAAAAAAATAATCGTCTGAAGGGAGTCGAAAAGATGAAAAAAATAATTTATGGGTTGTTCGTATTAACGACCGTGGTGCTGCTATCAGGCTGTGGGACAAAACAGTCCCACCACGAAGAAGGGAACACGTCTACTGGGTCAACTGCAACAGAAGCCTCCCGAGATATAGTAAATAAGAGTGACGTTCCGACCCTGTTCATCCATGGGTATGGAGGGACAGTCAATTCATTTGGAGGCATGCTGCAGCGTTTCAGGGATGAAGGGGTGGCTAGGAAAGAACTGACGATCACTGTGCAGCCAGATGGCGCCTTGCAAGTAGACGGACAATTGAATAAGAAAAAGGACAATCCTAGTATCCAAGTGTTATTTGCTGCTAATAAAGACAACGAGTGGAATCAAACAGAGTGGATTTACGGGGTTCTCAAATATTTGAAAGAAGAAGGTGTCGATCGAGTCAATCTTGTCGGTCATTCAATGGGGGGCGTCAGCTCGCTCCGCTATTTAACGACATACGGTCAGCCGAAAGATGCCCCCGTCATTGAAAAGTTTGTTGCGATCGGCGCTCCCTTCAATGACTTCGACGATACAGCAAAAGACCAATCCATCGATGACGTATTGCAAAACGGACCTACCCCTCAATCGAGTCGGTATCTCGATTACCGAAATGGCATAAACAATGTCCCAAGCAGCGTATCCGTTCTATTGCTAGCTGGAAAATTAAATGAACAAGATCCCTCGGATGGTACGGTCCCTTTATCTAGTGCATTAGCAACGTACTCCTTGTTAAAAGCTCATGGCAACCCCATCAAGGAGCAAATATTTACCGGATCAAATGCTCAGCATAGTCAATTACACGAAAATCCTGCGGTCGATCACGTTGTTGCAACCTTCTTATGGGGATAGCTGATCCATTCAAAGTTTTTCATTGAAAAGTTAAAATGCTTGCTTACTTTTTGTAAGAGTATTAAGATAACTCATGTAATCAAACGAAAGAAGGATTTATTATGACTTATCAAGCAAGTAACGAAGAACATCCAATTGACATTGTAAACATCGCTTCATTAGAACAACACGTAAAAGAACGCATGGAAAAAGGTGCGTTCGGCTACATTCGCGGTGGCTCAGAAGACGAATGGACAATGAAGGAAAATACGACTTCATTTAATAATAAAACCATTATGCCTCGTGTACTGCGTGGGATCGACCGTGCAGATTTGCGGACGAAACTGTGGGATATGGACTTAGCAACACCCATCATCCAAGCGCCATCCGCAGCGCAAGGATTAGCACATGAAAATGGCGAAGCAGATACGGCAAAAGGGGTGGCAGATGCAGGCTCAATTTTTTCAATCAGTACTTATGCAAATACAACGATTGAAGATGCCGCAGCCGCAGCTCCAAATGCACCGCAATTCTTCCAATTATATATGAGTAAAGACGATGGTTTTAACGAATTTATCTTGGATAAAGCTGTTAAAGCAGGAGCAAAAGCCATCATTTTAACCGCAGACTCAACACTTGGCGGCTATCGTGAAGACGACGTGATCAATCACTTCCAATTCCCATTGCCTATGCCAAACTTGGCAGCTTACAGCGCAAAGAGCGATAGTGGAGACGGTGAAGGAAAAGGAATCGCCGAAATTTATGCGGCAGCTAAACAAGGACTTGTTCCTGAAGATATCAAAAAAATTAAAGACTTAACCAATTTGCCTGTCTTTGTTAAAGGTATCCAATCCCCTGAAGACGCCGAGGTTGCGATTGCAGCTGGTGCTGACGGTATCTGGATCTCAAATCATGGCGGTCGTCAATTAGACGGTGGTCCTGCATCCTTCAACGTATTGCCATTGATCGCTGGTGTAGTGAACAAACGAGTTCCAATCGTGTTCGATAGTGGCGTTCGTCGTGGCGAGCATGTCTTTAAAGCTTTAGCCAGCGGTGCCGATCTAGTCGCTATTGGTCGTCCAGTTATCTATGGTTTGAATCTTGGTGGAGCAGAAGGCGTGAAGTCCGTCTTTGATCACCTTAATAAAGAGCTTTCCATCACTATGCAACTTGCAGGAACAAAAACGATTGAAGAAGTAAAAAACACAACGCTTCATGACGCAAAATAATTATTCAATATATACTTCATCAAGGAGACACCTCTTCTTGATGAAGTATTTTTTTTGCATTTATCTTGCGTACGCTTTCTTTTTCGTATATCATATATATGAAAGTTAGGTTAACCTAAAATAGAAAGAAGGGGTAACTATGAATGCGATTCGGATAGAAAATTTATCGGTTGCGTATCGTGGAAAAATCGCTTTGAAACAAATAGATTTAGAACTGGCACCTGGAAAATTGACGGGGATTGTGGGGCCGAATGGAGCTGGAAAGTCTACGTTGATGAAGGGAATCCTGCAATTAGTAAAAACACGATCAGGAAAAATTTTGTATGGTGATCAGCCGTTGACGAAACAAAGGGAGAAAATCGCCTATGTTGAACAGCGGCAAGACATTGATTTGAGTTTTCCTATTGATGTTTTTGGGGTGGTGCTATTTGGCACGTATCCGCATCTTAAAACGTTCCAGCGACCTGGAAAAAAAGAAAAAGCTTTTGCCTATGAGTGCTTAGAAAAGGTAGGATTGACAGATTATGCCGATCGTCAAATCAGTGAATTGTCTGGTGGACAGCTGCAGCGTGTGTTTATCGGGCGGGCGTTGGCGCAAAAGGCAGACTGGATTTTATTGGATGAACCCTTTGCTGGGATTGATGCGACGAGTGAGAAAATCATCATTGAATTGCTAAAAGAATTACGGGATGAAGGCAAATCGATCGTGATCGTCCATCATGACCTGCATAAAGTCACAGACTATTTTGATGAAGTGATTTTACTTAATAAAGGATTGATTGCTTCAGGACCTGTTGAACAAACGTATACGACGAAGAATATGGAAAAAACGTATGGAAGTGAAATTACACAAATGTTAAGAATTGGGGGTGCGGACTTTGCTACATGATTTCTTTCAAGGATTGATTGACTATCAATTTTTACAAAATGCGTTGATTACCTCCATCATGGTAGGAATCTCTGCTGGAGTGATCGGTTCATTTATTATTTTACGAGGAATGTCTTTAATGGGGGATGCCATCTCTCATGCTGTTTTACCCGGTGTGGCGATTTCCTATATGCTTGGTAGCAGTTACATTATAGGAGCAACCTTTTTTGGTATCTTTTCAGCAGCATTGATTGGTTTTGTCGGAAAGCATACACGGTTGAAAAATGATACTGCCATCGGCATTGTATTTAGCTCCTTTTTCGCGCTGGGAATCATTTTGATTTCTTTTGCAAGGAGTGCCACGGACCTGTACCACATTCTTTTCGGGAATGTGCTGGCAGTCCGGGATTCAGATATGTATTTAACAGCGATCGTCATGGTCATTGTTGTTTTGGCTGTGGGGATTTTTTATAAACAACTGAAATTGACTTCTTTTGCTCCGACGATGGCGCAATCCTACGGTTGGAATATCAGCCTGATTAATTATGGTTTGATGTTCTTGCTGACGTTAGTGGCCGTTACTTCATTGCAAACCGTCGGCACGATTTTAGTGATCGCCATGCTGATCACACCGGCGGCGACCGCGTATCAATTAACGAATAAACTGTCTGTGATGGTGGGCTTATCCACTTTGTTTGGTGTGTTAAGTGCCATCATAGGATTGTATTTTAGCTATAGTTACAATCTTCCTTCTGGGGCTACGATCGTCATGACAGCGGCAGTTTTCTTCATCGCAGCATTTCTGTTTTCACCTAGCAAGGGATTGATCCAACAATTACGAAAGGAGCGTTTATATGAAGTATAAAAAAATTATTTTTATAGGATTTCTGGGACTGTTGTTCTTAACAGGCTGCGGAGCTAAGGGAGGAAGCAGCAGTGCGTCAAAGGAGTCTAGCCAGTTGAACGTTGTGGCGACGAACTCTATTATTGCAGATATGGTCAAGGAAGTTGGAAAAGGGGAAGTAGCGATCCATAGTATCGTCCCTGTAGGAACCGATCCGCATGAGTATGAACCGTTGCCGGAAGATATCAAAAAGGCGAGTGAAGCGGATGTCGTTTTTTATAATGGCTTGAATTTAGAGACTGGCAATGGCTGGTTTGATAAATTGATGGAAACGGCGAAAAAGAAAGAAAACGAAGATTATTTCGCAGTTAGTAAAGACGTTGAACCGATCCATCTAAGCGGAAACAGTACGCAAGAAGATCCTCATGCATGGCTGGATATCTCCAACGGCATTTTATACGTCAAACAAATCCAAAGTGTGTTAAGCGAAAAAGATCCTAAGAATAAAGAAACGTACAAAGAAAACGCGGAAGCCTACATCAAAAAATTGGAGGCACTGGATGCATCCGCAAAGAATGAGTTTGCAGATATTCCGAATGAGAAAAAATTACTTGTGACCAGTGAAGGGGCCTTCAAGTATTTTTCTAAAGCGTATGATCTGACAGCCGCTTATATTTGGGAAATCAATACAGAAAGTCAAGGAACACCAGAGCAAATGAAACAAATCGTTGAAAAAGTTCGTGTGTCTAAAGTTCCTTCGCTCTTCGTTGAAACAAGTGTTGACAAGCGCAGCATGGAACGGTTGTCGAAGGAAGTAGACTTGCCGATTTCTAGCGAGTTGTTTACAGATTCCTTAGCGAAAAAGGGAGAGACAGGGGACAGCTATTACAGCATGATGAAGTGGAATTTAGAGAAAATCCACGATGGATTGATGAAATAAAGAAAAGCAGCTGATTGAAAAAATCAGCTGCTTTCTATTCGTTTTAAACGGTCGCTTTTTCTGGTTCGCCGAATACTTGACGTTGCAGACGCAAGCCGGTTGGAGTGGTTGCGACGCCGCCTTCAGCGGTTTCCTTGAAAATTTGCGGCATTGCACGGCCGACTTTATACATTGCTTCCACCACTTCATCCGGCGGAATAACACTGCGGATACCTGCCAAAGCCATGTCAGCTGAGATAAAAGCTTGAGAGGCCCCCATTGCGTTTCGTTTCACACAAGGAACTTCGACAAGACCGGCGACTGGATCACAAATCAGTCCCATGACATTCTTCAAAGTAATTGCCAAAGCATTTGATGCCATTTCAGGTGTTCCGCCATTGGCTGAGACTAGAGCCGCTGCTGACATTGCACTAGCAGAACCGACTTCCGCTTGGCAGCCGCCTTCAGCACCAGAGATCGAGGCATTGTTTGCCATGACTAAACCAAACGCACCAGCAGTAAATAGAAAATTAATTTGCTCCTCGTGACTCAAGTTCAATTTTTCTCGCGCCGCCATCAAAACACCCGGTAATACACCGGCACTTCCTGCTGTCGGCGTTGCACAAACCAAGCCCATTTTTGCATTGACTTCATTGACAGCGATCCCGTTACGAACGGCTTTTAAAATAGTGTCACCGCTCATGAATTTGCCGCTTTCGATATAATCATTCATACGTTTGGCATCGCCGCCAGTGATCTTCGTTACAGAAGTCACTCCTTGGATGCCTTCTTCAATAGAACTTTCCATTACTTCTAAATTGCGTTCCATCAACGCAATGATTTCTTCCCTTGTACGATCAGTTAATTCCATTTCAGTGGCGATCATCAATTCGCCAACAGATGAATAATCCTTTGCTTGTTCTACAAGCTCTTGGATCGAATAGAACATGACAATTCCTCCTTCATTTGCTTATTTAAAATAGGTCACGCTTAATACGTCATCTTCACATTTGATTTCTTGTCGTAATCCTTCTGGATCGTCCGGAGTATCATCGATCTCCAACAAAACGATGCCATTCTCGCCCTTTGTTTTCCGAGTCATAGTAACTTTACCGATGTTCAACCCGTGCTTCATGAAGATAGTTGATACACGTGAGAGCAGGCCAGGTACGTCTTTGTTGATAATGATATAGGTAGGATTTCCCATGCCTAGGGAGATGCTGTAACCATTCATTTCAGTGATTTGGATATTTCCGCCGCCGATCGAGACACCAGTGATCGACATCTCAAGTTCACCTTTGATCATGCGTAAGGTAACCGTATTCGGATGGTCAGCAATTTCTTTTTTTGGAACAAAAAGAACTTCCATTCCTTGTTCGTGAGCGATTTTCAATGAATCGGATAAACGAGGATCGTCTGGATCCATCCCTAAAATACCGCCAACTAAAGCGATATCTGTTCCATGACCGCGATAGGTCTTTGCAAAAGATTCATACAGATCAAACTCAACAGAATCGGGGCGTTCCCCAAAAATCATACGGCACACTTTTCCGATTCGCGCTGCACCCGCAGTATGCGAGCTGCTAGGGCCCACCATCACTGGACCAATAATGTCAAAAACACTACGATATTTTAAAACTTCCATTATTTTAAACCTCCCTAATTTATCCGATGAAAATCCTCATCAAGTCGACCATAGTGTAACATATACGCTTTCTGAAAATAGATAAATGAATAATTTATTTTGTTATTCTCATAGTAGTTAAAGAGATTGTGAAGCGTTTTATTATTGTCAAAAAATTGCAACAGTAAGGAAATCATCTTGCATTCAGATAAATAATCTGCTATGATACCAAAGTGTGTCTTTGTACACACTGTTTTAAGTGGGAGGAGAAATTTTGATCTCCATTAACCACATCACGGACTCAAGGAGGTATGTCTCGTGGCAAAGAAAGTAGAAAAATTAGTTAAACTGCAAATTCCTGCAGGGAAAGCAACACCAGCTCCCCCAGTAGGTCCTGCACTAGGTCAAGCGGGTATCAACATCATGGGATTCACAAAAGAATTCAATGCGCGTACAGCTGACCAAGCAGGCTTGATCATTCCAGTAGTGATCTCTGTATATGAAGACCGTTCATTTACATTCATCACAAAAACACCACCAGCTGCAGTATTATTGAAAAAAGCTGCTAACGTGGAAAAAGGTTCAGGCGAACCAAACAAAACAAAAGTTGCAAAAGTTACTAGCGATCAAGTAAAAGAAATCGCTGAGTTGAAAATGCAAGACCTAAACGCTGCTAACGTTGAGTCAGCAATGCGCATGGTTGAAGGAACTGCACGAAGCATGGGGATCACAGTCGAATAATTCTCGACGACCCAAGAAAGTAGCTTCTCAGTTGGCTCCCTATCTAAAGATACGGAACACGTGGGAGGTTCTACCGTTATAACCACATCAAGGAGGAAACAAAATGGCTAAAAAGAGCAAAAAAATGCAAGATGCATTGAAGAAAATCGACGCTACTAAAGCTTACCCTGTTGCGGAAGCTGTAGCATTAGCAAAAGAAATTAACTTCGCGAAATTTGACGCAACGGTTGAAGTTGCTTACAAATTGAACGTAGACCCTAAAAAAGCAGACCAACAAATCCGTGGAGCTGTTGTGCTTCCAAACGGAACTGGTAAAACACAAACTGTTTTAGTATTCGCGAAAGGCGAAAAAGCAAAAGAAGCTGAAGCTGCTGGCGCTGATTTCGTTGGCGATGACGACATGGTTGCAAAAATCCAAGGTGGATGGTTTGACTTTGACGTTGTTGTTGCAACACCTGACATGATGGCTACAGTTGGTAAATTAGGCCGTGTGCTTGGACCAAAAGGTTTAATGCCTAACCCTAAAACTGGTACTGTAACAATGGATGTTACAAAAGCAGTTGAAGAAGTTAAAGCTGGTAAAGTAACGTACCGTGTGGATAAAGCTGGTAACGTTCATGTGCCAATCGGTAAAGTATCATTCGACGATGCTAAATTGGTTGAAAACTTTAACACAATCAACGAAACTTTAGTAAAAGCAAAACCTGCTACTGCTAAAGGTCAATACATCAAAAACATTTCAATGACTACAACATTTGGACCTGGTATCCATGTTGAACAAACAGCTATCTAATTAATTTTAGAAAAGCACTTGACTCGACTAGCTTATCTATGGTAAGTTAGTCGAGGTTAATTATTAACTGTACCGAAGACAGTAGGTGACGCAAGTCTTAATTTCCTACCGAGGACGTTTATTGAGAACATTCAATAGTCCCTCTATGTCTACGGTGGCATGGAGTTTTTTGTTGTCTCAACACGGGGATTGGCGAGTGATTTTCTCGACAGAGCCGATGTCGAACAATACTGGTCGACCGCAGGGAGAGGAGTTTCCTTATAAAAGAAACAACCTGCCTGAAGTTCTTCCTTAGCTCAAAAAACTCTTCCATCAAAATCAGGAGGTGAAATATATAATGAGTGAAGTAGCAATCGCTAAAAAAGCCGCTATCGTTGATGAAGTCACTGAAAAATTCAGCGCAGCAGCTTCAGCCGTTATCGTTGATTACCGTGGTTTGACTGTAGAACAAGTGACTGAATTACGTAAACAATTACGCGACGCTAACGTTGAAATGAAAGTTATCAAAAATTCTATCTTGGTTCGTGCAGCTGAAAAAGCTGGATTGAACGGATTAGAAGAAGTATTCTCAGGACCTACTGCTGTTGCATTTAGTAATGAGGATGTTGTTGCTCCAGCTAAAATTATCGATGAATTCGCTAAAACAGCTGAGAAACTAGAAATCAAAGGCGGTATCATTGAAGGGAAAGTAGCTTCTATCGAAGAAATTACTGCTCTTGCAAAACTACCGAACCGCGATGGACTTCTTTCTATGCTATTGTCTGTCCTTCAAGCGCCAGTCCGCAACGTGGCTTACGCTGTGAAAGCAGTCGCAGAAAAAGAAGAAGAAGTAGCTTAATTGCTGCATAAAATATAAAACTAAAAAAAACTTACCTAAACGGAGGAAATTTAAAATGGCATTGAACATTGAAAACATTGTCGAAGAACTTAAAGGCGCGACAATCTTAGAATTAAACGACTTAGTTAAAGCTATCGAAGACGAATTTGGCGTAACTGCTGCTGCTCCTGTAGCTGCTGCTGGTGCTGCTGCTGGACCTGCTGCTGAAGAACAAACAGAATTTACTGTTGAATTAACAGCTGTTGGCGATCAAAAAGTTAAAGTTATCAAAGCAGTTCGTGAAGCAACTGGCTTAGGCTTGAAAGAAGCTAAAGCTGTAGTTGATGGCGCTCCTGCACCAGTTAAAGAAGATGTATCTAAAGAAGACGCTGAAGCATTAAAAGCTGCTTTAGAAGAAGTTGGCGCATCTGTAACATTAAAATAATCACTTTTGATTATTCAAACGGGGATCTCATTGTAGATCCTCGTTTTTTTGTGCCTATTTTTAGTCAACATGATTGTTGTTTTATAGAAGGTTTTAATAAGAATGATTATTTATTGAGACCTATAAATAAAGAATCCTGTTTATTAAAAAGGGTTCGGTTGAATGAAACGATATAACGATTGTTTTTTTACATACGACGAATTTCCAATACTTATTTTATTGATTTTTTTTAATAATAAAGGGTTCGTTTTCTCGTTCGGATAGCGGTATGATTTTTGAAAGAAAACGATTGTTGAAAGGAAGTTTAAGCGCATGAAGGAGAAATCACTGATCAAACCATTAACACCACGTCAACTTTTTGGGATCAAAAAAGAAAATCTGGAGCGGAAGGTCATAGACTATTATGAAGCGACGCAGGATGCTGCTTCGGTAGTTGAGTACGCCGTAGCGATACTAGTGCGGAATGCGATGGTTGTTAGTGATTTTACAGGGTTTTTCCAGGCGCTGATCGTTGGTATTTTTATGAACGCTGAGCCAAGCGAAGAATTACGGAAGCACTGTGTTTATTTTAAAGATTATTTCAAAAGTGGGGACTGGGAGCAAGTCATTCGCCGCTTATTTGGTAATAAAAAGAACTTTCATCAGTTTACTAAGACGACACGTATTTATGCACAACGGTTGAAGGCACCTAGAGATGGAAAGCGTAAGTATCTGGATTTGCAGTTGCGGATGGTCGCTATTTTTGAGGATGCTTCTGGGAAAAGGCACACGCTGACCATTCGAGACGCCGAAGAGATGATCACCAGGTCGGAAGCGGAAGGAATATTAGAGATTCTGACAACGCTGAGTGTTTTTAAAATGAAAGGTGTTCGTCGATTTGCTAAATTCGTGAAAGTTTCTCGGCCGGGAACAACAGACACGTTTGACGATGAACAGATTGAAGCAGCTTCAGCGATCGAAGAAGATACTAGAGAACTACGAACGATCGAAATCATTGCACAGTCATCAGTTGATTTGACCGATTTGACCGAGGAAGAGACATTGAAGTTGGTTCGTGGCGGCCACCCTGATATTACCGATTTAGCAGGCATTCAAGTGGTATTCAGGCAAGAGGAACAAGAATCCATGGTCGAGGAAGATACGGTGTTTGAGCCCAAAGTACAAGCAATAGAAGAAATCAGGTCCGACCCGCAAGAAAAAGGGAAGCGACGGCGACCGCTGACCGCGAAGCAAGCCTATGTCCAAGGATTACTCCAGACATTCTGAAAACGAACGACCAGCCAGCGGGAATAATCAAAAAATTCGAGTGACGATGGTCACTCGAAGGGGATACCGTATTTATTGTAGAACTTCGATCATCACGTCTGTTTGGTCAGCAGGAACGTTTCCAGCGTAATTTGGTGTAGCCAAGGAGAGTCCGCCATTGGCATTGTGGAATAAATAAAGGGTGCCTGATTGGTTATTCGCATTCGTCGAACCAGACAATTGACTTCCGATAGTTAGTCTCGTGCTGACATTGACTGTACGAATCACATTTGTATTGGCAGAAAAAAGGCGAACAGGGCGAACAGGAACATTTTCCATCGTGAAATTATACACCGCTTGCGTGGCTGTATTGACGTTGAAGGTGAGTTGATTGGTCGTCGTATTGATATTTATTGAATCGGGTACGTTCATGCCATTAAAGTAAAATGTCGCATACCCGCCAAATTCACTACTTGAGACGGTATCCGCGAGGGCATCTTCTGAAGATGTCGTTTGAGTCGTACTGTTTTCTGTACTATTTGTTGGTGACTCACTTGTTTGAGCGCCGCTTGAAGAATTATCGGTAGGGCGTAGTGAGCTTTCTGTCGTTGCATCCCCGCTGCTTGAAGCTTCCGAGGATTCTCCGTTGGGCGAATCACTACCGCAGCCAGACATCAGTACGAGGACGAAGAAACTTAGAACTAAAATTTTTTTCAAAATCAATCCCCCTTTCGTATTTGATTATAGCAAAAAAACGCCACTTTGTAATCGTTTGCACATTTCTCGAGGTTTTAACAAGAAAAGGAAGGTGTCTTTCTGTCAAACGATCTTTTTCCTGAGCAATATCATTGAATCGGCTAATGATAACGCGTAGACTGTTAGTCAAGAAGAAGAAAAGGACTGATGAATGTTGAAAAAAATGTATGAAACAGCAATGATCAATCATGGCGGACGTACTGGGGATGTTCAAGCACCAAACGGCAGCATGAAAATGAAAATCGAGCCACCTTCTATTCACGCGGAAGGAACAAATCCGGAACAATTATTCGCAGCAGGCTATGCCTCATGTTTTAATGGCGCCGTGCATCACATGTTGAAAGAGCACAAGATCGAATCTGATGCAGAAGTAAAAGCACGCGTGTCGTTGTATCAACTAGACGATGGCGGATACCAAATTGGTGTGATCTTAGAAACGTCATTGCCAGGTGTTGAAAAAGAAGAAGCATTGAAGATCGTGGAAGAAGCCCACGAATTTTGTCCATATTCAAAAGCTACACGAGGAAATATCGATGTAGAAGTCGAATTGGTCTAATGATGAAACCCTCCGAATCTTCGGAGGGTTTTTCTTTCATTTATTTTTCAATCCTGAATGAAAGAGAATGAAAGGATTTTAGGTTGCACAAAATAACAATCTTTATCTAGAAGAAAAGTTCTTTCAAATAGAGAAAAAGAGAGGAAAATAAGACGTGTTATCTATTCGCTTTACAAAAGTTGAGAAATTAAATAAACTAAACTCTCAATTATTTGTGAAGGAAGTGCAATAAAAATGAAAAAATATTTGGCAGAATTTCTAGGTACCTTTATGCTTGTTTTTTTAGGAACTGGTACAGTAGTTGTTGCTAAAGGTGGTACGTTAACGATTGGATTAGCATTCGGTTTAGCGATCACGATCATGGCGTATGCAGTGGGAGGAATCTCTGGAGGAAACTTTAACCCAGGTGTCTCAGTGGCAATGATGATCAATAAACGTTTGACCGTGAAGGATGGCATTTTTTATATTATCGCCCAAGCATTAGGCGCAATCGTTGCTTCAGCAATTTTATATGTGTATGTTCACGCGTTAAACTTACCTAGCGATGGTTTTGGACAAACAGATTTTCCAAACATCTCTGCTGCACAAGCATTTGGTGTAGAAACATTGATCACGTTCTTGTTCGTATTCGTCATTTTGATGGTAACGAGCGAAAAATACGGGAATGCACAAATGGCCCCATTGGCAATCGGGATCACTTTAGCATTCTTGATCATCGTCGCTCTTAACTTAACAGGCGGATCATTGAATGCTGCCCGCAGCTTAGGTCCTGCGATCTTTGCTGGCGGCAGTGCGCTGTCTCATTATTGGGTCTATCTAATAGCTCCAACTTTAGGTGCTGCAATTGCTGCATTTGTTGCGAAATTCATGGGCAGCGAAGAAAAATAATTTCTTGTAAGAGGCGATCGTTTGAATCGTCTCTTTTTTTTTATCTCATGAATGGTGAAAAGAAAAAAGCAGAATTCAACATTCTGCTTCAAGGAAAAATTTTGTGGGATTAAAGAATCTTTTCGATTTTTAAGCGATGGTAAACAAAATAACCGACAACGAATAGATAGGCGATGACCAGAGGAATGATCACGTTGAAGGAAACACCCATCAATGCGAAGGTTAATAACAACGCTGAGTAAATATAAATCATTAAATCAAAGCCCTTCGCTTTTGCCATATTCTCGATCATCATATTGCGTTCGTCCTTTGAATTGATTTTTTCTTTTTTCGCTAGCAAGGGATCTTTTTCCAGCGCCTTTTTGTTAACGAATGCAGCAATCCCATTGCCGAACAAGCCACTGCCGATTCCGATACATAAATAAGGAAGAGTCCTCATGATGTGTTGTGGTTCGTCAATCGTTCGAATCAAATAGAGGCCTGCAAAGATCGACAGCAGGCCAAGCAAGGCAACAGCCAAGTTTTTTGTTTTTCTCATTATTTTTCCTCCTCATAAATGAAAATATCTTCGATGGTCACATCAAAATAGTGTGCAATTTTAAATGCCAATAGAATAGAAGGGTTGTAGCGTTCGTTTTCTAACGAGCCGATTGTCTGACGAGAAACTTCTAAAGCTGCGGCTAAGTCTTCCTGCTTGATTCCCTTTTCTTTACGGATTTCCTCTAAACGATTTTTCATCTGTATACTCCTTACGGAAAGTGTGCTTTACATTATCAGTATAAAGCATTATCTCCATTATGTAAAGCTAGCTTTCCATAATGGTGCTTTAAGCAACAAAAAAGCCGAATCAATTTGTTAAAATTGATTCGACAGGTGTGACTAGATCTGATCGGTTGCTGTATCCACTTGTTTTTTACGATAACTCAAAAGGATCGCTAGATAAATACATGCAGTAAAGAGTGTGACCCCCACAGGATTGTTTATCAAGATTCCTACGAAGATCAATCCTAAAACGAGAATGACCAATCCGCTGAAAAAGCGTTCCGTGCGTGTGCCTTTCTTCAAGGCTAATACAAAGGCTGCCACGCTGATCAGCATCCACGTTAACAGTACAGAGTAAGACAATGAGCCGACTAAATAATTGAATAGCTTGTCTCCTAAGAAATAAGAGAGGATGACGCCAAGATAAAGTGTTCCTGTACAAAATAATACGGTCCGCTGCGGTACTTGGTGCTTATTCAGTACGGCTAATTTTGAAGTAAAACCTGAATGATCTTTTACCCGGAAGTAAAGCGTTCTTGAAGAAGCATAGACGCCTGAATTAATTGAAGAAAACAGTGCCAGTACGATGACGAAGTTTACGATATCAGTAGCAAATGGAATATGCATCTTTTGGAAGACCATCACGAATGGGCTTGCAGTCGTTGCAGCCAGTGTATCCCAACGGTAAATAATCAATAGGAGAATCATTGGTACGATATAAAAAGAGATGATCCGTCCCATGACACCTTTGATCGCTTTGGGGATCGCTGTCTTAGGATCTTCCGTTTCACTGACAGTGATGGCGATCAATTCAGAACCGCCGTAAGAATAGATCACAACCAGCAGTGAGTTCACGAGACCTTTTAATCCATGCGGAGCAAAGCCGCCGTGGCTGTTCATACGTGAGACAGTATCGACCAGTCCGATATTCCATACTTCGTGCCCGACGAGATAAACTCCGAAAACAATCAATAGAATAATGACGGCAATTTTGATAAAGGCTAACCAATATTCTGTTTCAGCGAATAAGCGCACAGAGTATAGGTTGATCAAAGTCGTCAGCAGCGCCAGAATCAGCACAAAGATCCATGAAGGAACATGTGGGAACCATAATTGCATAAAACTCGCGGCAGCTACGGCTTCGGCGATAATATTGACCATCCATAAGGACCAATACAGCCAATCGATAAAGTCTGCGGTGCGGTCGCCGAGGAAGGGCTTGATAATACCGGATAAGCCTTGGACATTGTCGCTGCTTAAGACCAAACGTCCCAAACCATTCATGACAATGAAGAGGACCAGGCCGCCTAGCAGAAACGCCAGAATAACGGAAGGACCAGCAATGCCGATTGCTTCGCCGCTTCCTTTGAATAGCCCAGCGCCGATCGCTCCCCCTAGTGCCAACATCATAATGTGGCGAGAAGTCATTTGCTTCTGTAATTTATTTTCCATAAAGATGCCTCATTTCTAAAATTAACAGAATCGTTTGTAGATTCAAAAGATTCTGATAAATATCTGACTATAATACCAAAATATTCTGACAATTCCATTTTCATGAAAATAATTTCATTTAATTTTCATTGTACTGTTCAAAAAAGCACGTCTTAGTTATTTTATAAAGCAATTTATCCGATTTATGAACAAAAACGGACTTAAAACAATTTTTGTTAAATCGTTGCATTGAAAATCGTGATTTACTGATAAAAGAGGATTTTTTCCGTCAGATTTTTCCTCACTCAAGAAATTTTTGAAGTAAGGCGATAAAAAGTCGAAAAACCTGTTGTATCAAGACTTTTTTAGATGTTTGGCTGAAATGGACATGAGATTTTGAGCAGATTGATAGGAAAAAATGAAGATTATTTGTAACATGATAATGTAATTATTATCTATAGAAAGAGGGAGAACAGAATGGGTTGGTTATGGACATTAATCATCGGAGCACTTATTGGTGTTATTGCAGGAGCAATTACTAAAAAGGGCGGTTCTATGGGCTGGATAGCTAATATTGTCGCTGGTTTGGTAGGTTCGGCCATTGGTCAAGCACTATTCGGCACTTGGGGCCCTAGCTTAGCAGGTATGGCTTTAGTTCCTTCTATTATTGGCGCTGTGATTGTTGTTGCAGTCGTTTCATTCTTTATTGGAAAAAAATAGCTATCATTCCTAATAAAAAAAGCGCCTAGGCGCTTTTTTTATTTTGCATTCAATAATTCTTCTTTTCCGTGGATCAATTGCGTCAAGAAAGCACAGTACGGCGTAGAAATCTGATACATTTTTCCTTTTTGCCAAACAGCACCGTTGATATAATCGATTTCTGTTTTACGGTGATTGCGAATCAAGTCTTGGTACATTGAAGGAAAATGCAATCCCTGCGTTTTGACATCATAGGTAGCTTCGATCGCTTGAATGACTTGCTCCTGATCAAGATCGATCCCTTCGGCTGAAGCAACTGCGGCAAATTCGCCCACGATTGTTTCGATGATTCCTCTGGCAACACTCATGGAACCAAAATCAGCGATGTTGCAATCCAAGATCGTACATAAGCCATTCAGTGTTCCATTGATACAAGCCTTCTTCCAGATCGAGTAACGAACATTGTTACTATAGATAGGATTCAATCCAGCATTTTGAAAGACTTCTAATACCTCTAGCGTGAAGGCTTTGCCCTTCGGCTCCAGATTTTCCATTTCGATACTTCCGCTTCCCACCAGCTTTGCATGTCCGGGACCAGACAGTCCGGCCGTCCAAGTAGTGGTACCGAAGATAATATTTTCTCTCGGTACGAATTTCGACAAAGTCTCTTCATGGCCTAACCCATTTAATAAACAAAAGACGAAAGTCTCTTTCCCGATGATCGGCTGAATATCCTGAAACATTGCCTCTAGCTGCATGGATTTTGTCAATGCAACGACTAAATCAACGTTTGCGTGATCCTCTACGATTTCTTCTGGTGAATATATCGGCAGGTGAGCGACTACTTCGTGATCTTCAAACTCACCAATCAATCCATTTTCGCGAATGGCCTTAATATGGTCCGGCCAGCGATCAATCAATATCACTTCATTGCCTGTTTGATGGAGCATCAACCCGATGCGACTCCCCATTGCACCCGCTCCAGCAATTGCGATTTTCATATCAATGATTCCCCTTTCAAGTTCCATTGACCAGTATACCTAAAAAGAAGAAAAAAAGCGGAATGTCTGCTCATAAAATAAGAAATGATATTTCATAAAAAATAAAAATATATGAAATAGTATTGCAATCATCGACAATAGAAGTTATAATCAGCTCGTAATGTTGAAATGGTTTTCATTAACAAGGTGCTGCTTTTGATCGAATGATCGATCGAATTGGTACAGGTGAGGAATCATTTCGTGGCTTTTACATTAAAAAATAATTCTAACGCTGGCAAGCAGAGTGATGAAAGCAACAAACGTTCCTTTAAGTCGGTCAGGCAATCAATCGCTAAAGGCTTTTATGTTCAGCAAATAAGTCATTGGTATGACCCGAACTATTTTTCTAACTATGTCAAAGAAGGAGGAAGCAAATGTTTGGTTTTTCGATATTCCTAAATGAAGAGTTATCAAAGGAAACAACAAGTTACATTGCAGAAATGGCCCAAAATGGGTTTACTGGTATATTCACTTCGTTACATATCCCGGAAGACGATGCAGCACAGTATCGTAAGCGCTTGACGGATCTTGGCGCGATCGCAAAAAAATACGACTTGGAACTAATGGTCGATATTTCAGGTGACGCTTTGAAACGTGCCGGCTTTTCTTTTGATCGTGTCGAAGAGCTTACAGAAATCGGTGTGACCGGTTTGCGGATGGATTACCACATCAGCAACCAGCAGATCGCTGAATTGTCTAGAAAACTGCCGATCGCATTAAATGCTTCGACGATCACTGAGCTGGATATTCAAGAATTACGAGAAGCAAATGCGAAGATCGATCATTTAGAGGCATGGCACAATTACTATCCAAGACCTGAAACCGCTTTAGATAAAAGCTGGTACCACGAAAAAAATGGCTGGTTAAAATCTCACGGCTTTACGA
The DNA here is from genome assembly GCF_000407545.1 of Enterococcus gilvus ATCC BAA-350. Taxonomy (NCBI): domain Bacteria; kingdom Bacillati; phylum Bacillota; class Bacilli; order Lactobacillales; family Enterococcaceae; genus Enterococcus; species Enterococcus gilvus. The sequence goes on from NZ_ASWH01000001.1 coordinate 988,555, forward strand.
TCCAAGGTTTTGTACCAGGCGATGCGCAGTTGCGAGGGCCGCTCTATCAAGGTTTACCGACACTGGAAGAGCACCGAGGCGTTCATCCTTTGGCTGCTGCATTGGATCTTCGTGGAGATACGGATAAGGTGTATATCGGAGATAATGGGTTATCGGAGGGTGTCCGAAGACAATTTTCTTCCTATATTAAAGAAGAAACGATAAAACTTAAGGTAGAAGCACTCGACGAACAAGTGGCTTATATTTTAGGAGAACATGTCAATCGGCAGGATGAAGCACGTGATGTAATTCGAAGCGCGGAGGCACGCTTTAAAAAAATCCCCCACGTCGTCCCATTGCAAATGAGGGAACGTAGCGAAGGGGCCGTAACGATCGACAATGTGAACTATCTGCGCTATATGGGCGAGATACAACTTGTTAAACATGCATTGCCCGCAGATGAAAAAGTAAATGTGGTCGCGCAAGTGATCGAAAAGGATCGTCCATTGATCCAACAGATAAAAGCAGGACAGAAATTTATTTTAGAGAGTGTGGAATAGAAATGATCAATTTAGAAAATTTAACGACCGAACGACGCAATGAAACAACTTTTGGCTTGGATGAGATGAGTGTGGCACAAGCCGTGAAGCTAATGAACCAAGAAGACCACAAGGTACCGGATGCCGTGGCTGAACAACTGCCGCAAATTGAAAAAGTAGTATCCGCTACGATCGCTTCCTTCAAAAAGGGCGGACGCTTGATCTATATGGGTGCCGGCACGAGCGGTCGGTTAGGTGTCTTAGATGCTGCTGAGTGCGTGCCAACGTTTGGGGTAGAACCTGAAATGGTCGTTGGTCTGATCGCAGGTGGTGAACAGGCAATGACAGTGGCTGTTGAAGGAGCAGAAGATGATGCAGAACTTGGCGCACAGGATCTAAAAGATTTACAGTTAACAGCGAAAGACATGGTGATTGGAATCGCAGCTAGCGGACGTACGCCTTATGTCATCGGCGGATTGGATTACGCCTGTTCGATTGGTGCTTCTACTGGAACAGTGGCGTGTAACAAAGATGCAGCGATCAGCAAGCATGCAGAATTACCGATCGAAGTCGATTGCGGACCTGAATTTCTAACAGGCTCTACACGTTTGAAATCTGGCACAGCGCAAAAATTGATTTTAAACATGATCTCGACGATCAGCATGATTGGTATTGGAAAAGTCTACAACAACTTGATGGTGGATGTGAAACCGACCAATGAAAAATTGGTTGAACGGTCAAAACGTATTATCATGCAGGCAACAGATGCGGACTACGAAACAGCCGCACGCTATTTTGACGAAGCAGCGCAAAATGTGAAATTGGCGATCGTGATGATCTTGACAGACAGTACAAAAGAAGAAGCAGCAGAAAAATTGATCCAAGCCGATGGATTTGTTAAAAAGACGATTTAGGGGGAAAGAAAAATGGCAAAAGAAGAACTAACCTTGAACCAAATTGCAAAAGAGATCTACGATGGCGCCGGCGGTATGGAAAACGTCCAAAGCGTCGTTCATTGTATGACGCGTGTTCGTATGAGTGTCAGAGATGACAGCAAAGTCGATCAATCAAAATTGAAAAGCATTCCTGGTGTTCTAGGGGTAGTCGACGATGAACAGCTGCAAGTCATCATCGGGCCAGGAAAAGTGAACAAAGTTGCCAAAGAAATGGTTGATATGGCGGGTGTCAGTCTTGGGGAAGAATTGCCTCAAGGTTCAGGCAAAGACAAAGTCAACGCCAAAGCCGCTGAAATGAAAGCCGCTCAGAAGGCCAAACAAAAGAAATCGCCTTTCAAAGCAGTCTTAAAAGATATTTCTAATATTTTCGTTCCAATGATCCCGGCATTTGTTGGTTCAGGGTTAGTCGCAGGTGTGGCAGCGATCATGGCCAATCTGATCACCGCTGGAACGTTGGATGCGGCTACTTGGCAGCAGTTTGTAGATGTCTTGAACATTCTGAAAAATGGGATGTTCAGCTACTTAGTAATCTTTACAGGGGTCAATGCAGCACAAGTCTTTGGAGCAAACCCAACACTTGGCGGGGTTATCGGAGCGGTCGTACTATTGACCGGAATGAATCCTGAAGCACCAATCAAGAACCTGTTTACTGGCGATGCTTTAGCTGCTGGACAAGGCGGGATCATTGGTGTGATCTTTGCTGTGTGGTTGCTGTCGATCGTTGAAAAGAAATTGCATCAAATCGTACCGGATGCCGTGGATATCATCATAACCCCCATGCTCTCCTTGCTCGTCATCGGGTTGCTGGAAATTTTCCTGATCATGCCTTTAGCCGGCTTCATTTCTAATGGCATGGTTGGCGGTATCAACTGGGTATTAGCAGTGGGCGGTGCCTTCTCAGGGTTTGTATTAGGGGCATTGTTCCTGCCGATGGTAATGTTTGGTCTGCATCAAATATTGACACCGATTCATGTACAAATGATCGATGAAACTGGAAAGACCATGTTGTTGCCAATCTTAGCCATGGCGGGTGCTGGACAAGTAGGTGCGGCGTTTGCTCTTTGGATCAGATTGCGTAAAGACAAAGAATTGACTGAGATGATCAAAGGCGCGTTGCCTGTTGGGATCTTGGGGATCGGCGAACCGTTGATCTACGGTGTGACCTTGCCATTAGGCCGTCCATTCATCACTGCTTGTATCGGCGGCGGTATCGGTGGTGCTGTGATCGGCGCAATCGGCGGCGTTGGTTCGATCGCGATTGGTCCTTCTGGGGCAGCTTTGATTCCATTGATTGCAAATGGTCGCTGGTGGGGCTATGTCCTAGGATTGTTGGCAGCGTATGTCGGCGGCTTTATCGCAACGTATTTCTTTGGTATTCCAAAAGACAAATTAGCAGAACAAGAATTAGCGGAAGCCCCTGTTGTTGAACCAACAGAAGCAACAACTGCCCCTGTTTCTGCACAAGTAACAAATGTTTTCACAGCAGTAGCAAATGGCTCTGTTCATCCGTTAGAAGAAGCGGCAGATCCCGTATTTGCTGAAAAAATGATGGGTGAAGGCTATTTTGTTGAACCAACAGACGGCGCGATCTTTTCCCCTGTTTCAGGAAAAATCTCCACAGTCTTCCCTACGAAACATGCGATCGGGATCACGACGGACAGCGGTCTAGAAGTCTTATTGCATATGGGGATCAATACCGTGGAATTAGACGGCAAGCCTTTTGAGATTCTCGTATCAGAGGGTCAGACAGTGACGTCAGACACACAAGTGGCCACAGTTGATCTAACAGCGGTAAAAGCTGCTGGTAAAGGCACATCTATGATGGTCCTGATTACGAACATGACAGATGTCGGCACACATGTGTTGGAAAAAACTGGTGCGGTCAAGGCATCAGAAGAAGTGTTCAAAGCAACAACGAAATAATAGAATCGTTTGATACACTCTCTTATGTGAGATTATGCGTCGCTCACATAAGAGAGTTTTTTTATGTAGGAAAAGGAGAGGGATCAAAGAACGAGCGGACTAACGAAAGAAAAAGGGCATGGAGGCAAGTGTGCCCCTATGTCCTTTCTTCAAAAATATTTTTTTCGGTATTCTTGTACGATGGCTCTTGTTGTATAAATTTTTTCGGCATTTTCTTGGTTCCGACTAATGTAGACATAAAAGAGAAGATCGATCGTAATAAACTGTGCCAAGATCGAGTCCGTCGCTGCACTGCGGTACGTTGCTTCTGTCGGACGAGAGGTTCGCAAGCTCACATCCGAAAGCTTCGCCAACGGATTTTGTCCAAACTGGGTCAATGTAATGATCGGGATACCCAAATCCTTCGCCGTTTCGGCCAGCGCGATCAATTCAGAAGTCAGCCCGGAATTGGAAATCAGCCAAATCACCGCTTCTTTTTGATGCAGCACGAGCTGCGGCAAAATAGTATTGTAATCCGGTTCGCTGATGACATTCTTTCCTAGGCGGCTCCATTTCTGAACGATGTCGGTTGCTGCCAAGTTAGAGGCGCCAATACCTAAAACATAGCAGAAAGCTTTTTCCTCCAGCAATTTGCAGGCAGAAATGAACTCTTCTTCACTGAACAAGGCGGTTGTCTCATCAATGGTAAAGCGGGCGTTGCTTGCCAATTTGCTTTTTAGGCTATGGAAAGATTCGTCATGGTCGACATCGCTATAGGTATTCTTACTGCGTTTTTGCATCGTTTCGGCAGAAAGCTCGATCTTGAAATCAGTCAGACTATTGAAGCCCATTTTTTTTGAGAAGCGCACCACCGTGGGGGCACTTGATCCAGAAGCTTCTGCGATTTCGTTAGCGGTCATGCTTGCGGCTTTTTCGCTATTGTCGCGTATGAAGCAGTAAATTTTTTTTTCGGCTGCAGACATATCCTTCTGCATGCTTTTCATATGAGAAAGAACGCTCATAAACTACTCCTTTTACCCTTTTTGTTTATTATACCATTTTATGCCTACTTTTGATTTTTTCTATAAAGGAGCAACGGACGCTTTCTTTTTTTGAGAAAAGTCGTATGATTAGAGAGACTATTTTATGAAGGAGCGTTTATTGAATGGCTTTGATCGATTTTATTTTGCATATCGATGCCCATATGGTGTCTTTGGTTCATCAATATGGGTTAGGGATCTATCCTATTTTATTTGCAATTGTTTTTATTGAAACAGGGGTTGTCATTTTTCCGTTTTTACCCGGTGATTCGTTTCTCTTTGCAGCGGGTGCGTTGACTGCGTTAGGAGGAAATGTTTTGCATTTGCCGTATGTGATCGGTGTTTGTGTGATCGCAGCAATCTTAGGCGATATGATGAATTATTGGATTGGGCACACACTGGGAGTTCGAGCGTTGTATCATCGTCCGATCTCACGATTCATTAAAGAAGACAAAGTGAAAGAAGCAGAGAATTTTTTCAACGAGCGGGGAAAGTGGACGATCTTTTTAGGGCGTTTCATGCCGTTTGTTCGGACCTTTATTCCGTTCATTGCAGGTTCGAGTAAAATGAACTGGGGAATTTTTTCGAGCTTTAATATTTTTGGCGCCATTGTTTGGGGCACGGTAATCAGTCTGGCAGGATACTTCTTAGGAAATATTCCGATCGTCAGTGATCATTTCTCATTGATCATGCTGCTGATCGTAGCCATTTCATTGGTCCCACTCATGATTCCTTATATCAAACAAAAAATCCGTGCATAAAAAAGAGTTTGAACGTTCACCTTATGAGGAAACGTTCAAACTCTTTTTGCTTAGACTGATTTTGTGTATAACAAAAGGATCTTTCAATGACTCGTTATAAATGAAAGTATAAAATCTCCGGAGTGACTCTGAAGCGCAGCGGCGGCCCAGTCGTCCCCAAACCGGTATTAACGATCAAACTTGTCTGTGGAGTCAAGGGATAGATTCCTTGGTCGTAAACTTTTGACCCAACATTTTTATAGGGCGCAATTGGAAAGCGAATCTGTCCGCCGTGACTGTGTCCAGCCAGGATCAAATCGAAGCGACTCAAATCTGTCAGCTGCTGCACTTGATCAGGCTCGTGGATCATCAAGATAGAGAAAACAGCTTTTTGCGGCTGTGTATCGTAATCAGGCTGCCCTTCTTGCCCGTCATCGATGCCGGTTAAACTGATTTGGTCTGTGAGTGTGCTTTGGTTGTTCAATAAAGTAAATCCGCCGGCACGCAAGATCTTGCTGACTGCTTCGCGACCGCCAGAACGATAATCGTGGTTGCCCAGTATGGCAAATTTTCCACTTGGAGCTTGGATTTTTGCGAGCTGCTGACTGATGGCTTCACAGTCACGTGTTTGCCAGTATTGGTAATTTTCAATCAAATCGCCAGTGAACAAGACGATGTCCGGCTCTGCCTGATTGAGTTTAGTCACGATCTTATCAAAACGCTTAGGTGAGTAGAAGGGAGAAAAATGACTGTCGCTGATTTGAGCAATCGTCACGCCTTCTTTTATTCCGGGTTTGATCGAGAGTGCGTCGTTCTTTTTGATCTTAAAATGCTTTTCCGTCAATTGATAGGTGGAGTATCGGCAATAGATCAGAAAGAGCCCAGCGCATAGGGCTAAAAATAGAATCATTCGGACCACTTTCTTTCTGATTTTTTCGTAAGTATATACAAAAAGAACACCCTGTCACAAGTTGGACAGGGTGTATTTAAGGATAATTTAAATCGTACGAACCGTTTCTCTTTGGATCAAATGATGCGGCACGACCAATTGTACACCAGTGGATTGCTTCTGATTGATCTGCTCCATCAATTTTTCGGTACCCAAACGCCCTAAATCGGAAATGTCGATATCGATTGTCGTGAGGTATGGATGGACCAGCGTCGCAAAAATTGAATTATTGAAGCTGATGACGGAAAGATCGTCAGGAACATTGTATCCGTGCAAGGTGGCTAATTGAATCATTCTTAACGCAAAAATATCATCGATCACAACAAGGGCAGTGGCGCCTGTTTCTTTGATCACCTCAGGAAATTTTGTGTAGTCCTCAGGGTGAAGCATCGTCAAAGGCTGGTTGGTCGGCAGACCTTGCAGCATCATCGCCTCCTGATAACCGAAATATCGCTCAAAGAAAATGACCTCTTGCGTCACGTTTGAAACGAACAAGATGTTCTTATGGCCTTTTTCAATCAAATGTTCGGTGGCCTGCTTTCCTAATAGTTGGTTATCGTTATCAACATAGACGATCTCCGCCTCTCGTTTAGCCGGCCGGCCGATCAGGGTAAAGGGCACCTGGTTTTGAAAAAGGTACTCCGCTACAGGATCGTCCTTCTCGGAATAGGCCAAGATAAAGCCATCGACCTGCTTTTGGCGATGCATTCGAATGACGTTTTCCAACAAGGTTTCACTGTTGTTGGCTGAAGCAACTGCTGTAGTTACTTGGAATTCTGCTGCTGTTTCATTTATCGCGTTCAACAGCTCCAGATAAAGTGGATTTCCTAAACGCTCACGCGAATCCAAAGGTGGAAGGATCACGCCTAATGAATTTGCCCGCTGCTTGCCTAGATTTCGAGCAGTGACATTCGGAAAATACCCCATCTCATCCATGATCTTTCGCACACGTTGTTTTGTTTCATCTGAAATACTCGGATGATCATTGATCACACGAGAAACGGTAGAAGGGGAGACTTTTGCTTTTTTTGCCACGTCCTTAACTGTAGTAACCATGAAAATCATCTCCCTTTCTCAATAATAGTATAAATTTTTCAAGTAGATCCTTATTTTTTTAAATCAATTATCCCATAACCGTTTCAAAAAAGGCAAACGCAACTCGGCAGTAGAAGCGACTACGGGAATATCTGTCCCTAGCTGTTCCGCTGACCCGACCCCAATAGGGAAGGCGCCGCTGGCCTTGATCGCAGTGATACCGGCTTGGGCATCCTCGATACCGATACATTCTTCAGGAGCAAGTCCGACGACCTTCGCGGCCAACTGGAAAATATCAGGTGCTGGTTTTCCTGCTTTGACAGCCGAGGGATCCGCAATACCATCAAAGTAGGGTGTCAAGGCCATTTGTTTTAATAAAAAGGGGCCATTTTTACTGGCTGAAGCCAAAGAAATTTTTATATTGGCATCTTTTAATGCTTTTAACAAGTCTACTATACCAGGATAGACGTCTTTCGGCGAAACGGCCTGAATCATTTCTACATAATTGTCATTTTTGATTTTTGCTAATCGTTGAAACTCTGCTTCAGAGATATCCTTTTCGCGCTGACCATGTGCTAAGATCAGCCGCAAAGAATCTTCTCGGCTGACACCTTTCAATTTTTCATTGAATTGCCTGTCGATCGAGATGCCCAAATCATCAGCCAATTTCTTCCAAGCGAGATAATGATACTCAGCAGTATCTGTGATAACGCCGTCTAGATCAAACAACACACCTTTAAACATTTGGTTCCTCCTGTTCTAAAGGAACGCTGACTGAATCCTTCAAGGTGATTTCTTGCCCATACAGCATCATAGCGAAGGCAGAGCCATCTTTCAAGTCAATGCGGACCTCTTTCTGGGTTACAGTGACTGCGAGCAGTCTTCCACGATAGGTGATGTGGAACGAATAGTGATCCCAGTCTTTTGGCAACAACGGCGCAAAGCTAAGTGTTCCTGTGCTGGTCTTCATTTGAGCAAAGCCCTGAACGATGGCTAACCAGCTGCCCGTCATGGAAGTGATGTGGAGGCCGTCATCTGTATCATTATTGTAATTGTCCAGATCTAAGCGCGCAGTTCGCTGGTACATTTCCATTGATTTGTCGATCAAGCCCAATTCCGCAGCCAATATAGCATGGACCGATGCAGAAAGGGAAGACTCATGGACAGTCATTGGTTCGTAAAACTCAAAATTTCTTCGTTTCTCTTCATCTGTGAAGCTGTCCCCGAAGAAGTAGATTCCTTGCAGCACATCGGCTTGCTTGATAAAACAAGAACGTAAAATCTTATCCCAGGACCAATGTTGGTTCAATGGACGCTCTGCTGGATCGAGTGCAGAAGTCGGCAATAGGTCCTTATCTAAGAAGGTATCGTGTTGAACAAAAATGCCTAACTCATCATCTTTAGGGAAGTACATATTTTGGACAATGTCTTGCCACTTTGTCTGCTCTTCTTGAGTAATTGTGACTGTCGCATGCGCTTGATATTTTTGATAATTTTCAAGAGTATAGGAAAGAACCCATGTAGCTAGGTAATTTGTATACCAGTTATTGTTTATATTGTTTTCGTATTCATTAGGACCAGTAACGCCGTGAATCATGTATTTTTGTTGGCGTTTGGAGTAGTGGACGCGATCTGCCCAGAACCGTGAGATCTCTGTCAGAACTTCCAATCCTTCTTTTTGAATGTAGCTCTCGTCTCCGGTGTACGTCGTGTAATTATAGATCGCATGAGCAATAGCACCGTTTCGATGGATTTCTTCAAAGGTAATTTCCCATTCGTTGTGGCATTCTACCCCAGTGAATGTGACCATTGGGTATAGCGCACCTTTTAGACCTTGTTGACGTGCGTTGTGTTTTGCTTGAGGCAATTGATTGTGACGGTACTTCAACAAGTTTTTAGTGATCGTTGGGTCAGAGATTCCAAGATACATCGGCACAGCATAAGCTTCCGTATCCCAATAGGTAGCGCCGCCGTATTTTTCTCCGGTAAACCCTTTTGGCCCGATGTTTAGACGATCGTCCTCGCCATAATAAGTAGAAAATAATTGGAAAATGTTAAAGCGGATTCCTTGTTGGGCTTCATCGTCTCCGCCGATCGAAACATCTGCTAGCGCCCAACGTTTTGCCCAAGCGGCGTTTTGTTCGGCTAAAAGTTCCTCGTAAGAAGCATCATAAGCCTCCAGCAAAGCAAGAGCTTTTTCACTTTGCTCAGATTCAGGAACGTCACGGCTGGTCAGAATAACGACTCTTTTTTCTAATTGCATCGATTCATCGGGTTTCAGGTCATAGGTAAATGTTTCTGCAACTTCTAACGCATCGTCTTGCTGAACACCAACGGCAGAACTAACGTGCTTCATGGCGCCGGTTACTGAAAACTGCTCAATGCCAAAATCGTTTGGAATGGTCTGTGTCGTCAAGAAGCTGCACTCCATTTGGTGACCGCGTTCCTTTTCTAGCCAAAACATTTCTTCGTAGTTACTGTCTTCATTTTGAACATTGTTATCTAGTTTGGAAAGAACCCTTATCTGAGCGTCGCCGGCTAAGCATTCAGCAGTTAAACGAATCACCGCTAATTCCTGCTTAACGATACTTAGAAAACGTTCGAAAGTGAAACGAACAGTTGCACCTCCTGCGATTGCGACAAAAGAGCGGGTGAGCAAACCGTTTTCCATATCCAATTCAAGGTCGAAGTCCTCAAATGCAGTCGTCGCTAAATCAATTTCATGATCATTAACAAAAAGTTTCATTTGAATAAAATCCATGGCATTGATGACTTTTCCAAAATATTCGGGATACCCATTTTTCCACCAACCAACGCGGGTTTTGTCAGGATACCAAATTCCTGCGAGGTAGGTTCCTTGGTGATGGTCGCCGCTGTAGCTTTCTTCAAAATTTCCGCGCATGCCCATGTAGCCATTGCCTATACTGGTCAATGATTCCTGCAAACGACGATTTTCCTTATCTAGTTGTGTTGTCCGAATCTTCCAAGGGTCAATTTCAAAAATACGTTGTACTTTTTCCATAATAGTCCTCCTAGTTTCCTTTAGGTGTGTTCTTTTCTTTCAAAATCACTCTAACGCAGCAGGTGACGATGCTTCTTCCTTTGGGAAAGCGCAGATGCAAGAATAAAAAACACGCTAAATGTTTCTTAGCTTTATCATACACGCAACCGGTTGCGTAAGTCAAACATTAATTGATTTAATTGATTGATAATCGTGTATCGAATAATAAGGCTGTAAACATTTATTTGTTTGAAAGAGTTTACAAATTTCCATTGTGAGTATATAATGCAAATTAACGAAACCGATTGCGTAAAATTCTGCAACGGATTATTTAGGAGGAACAACGATGAAGGGAATCAAAAAGATTTTTAGTTTTGAGTTTTGGCAAAAGTTCGGAAAGGCCTTGATGGTAGTGATCGCAGTGATGCCAGCGGCAGGACTAATGATCAGTATCGGAAAGTCTTTACCATTGATCAATGAAAATCTCGGTTGGCTCGTTACGACCGGCGGCGTTGTTGAAAATGTTGGTTGGGCAATTATCGGAAACTTGCATCTGCTATTTGCCTTAGCGATCGGCGGAAGCTGGGCAAAAGAACGAGCAGGGGGTGCATTCGCGGCAGGGCTATCATTTATTTTAATTAATCGAATCACCGGCGCAATCTTCTCTGTCACGTCTGATATGCTTGCTGATCCAACGGCAACAACGCAAACATTATTTGGACAAAAAATCATGGTGGATGGCTATTTTACGAGTGTTCTAGAAGCTCCTGCTTTGAATATGGGCGTGTTTGTCGGTATAATCGCTGGGTTTGTAGGCGCGACTGCGTACAATAAATACTATAATTTCCGAAAACTCCCAGAAGTTTTGACCTTCTTTAATGGCAAACGATTTGTTCCTTTCGTCGTCATCTTACGTTCTGTGATCGTAGCATTGGTCTTAGCGATCATTTGGCCAGTTATTCAGACAGGGATCAACGACTTTGGTAAATGGATCGCGAACTCTCAAGATACGGCACCGATCTTAGCGCCATTTTTATATGGAACACTGGAACGGCTGCTATTACCATTCGGATTGCATCATATGCTGACGATTCCGATGAATTATACACAACTCGGCGGAACCTACGAGATTCTGACGGGTGCTCAAGCAGGAAGCCAAGTGTTTGGTCAAGACCCGTTATGGTTGGCATGGGCGACTGATTTGGTCAATTTGAAGAACGGCGGAGATATGTCTCAATACCAAGACGTGCTGACTCAATGGACTCCCGCTCGTTTCAAAGTTGGTCAGATGATTGGTTCGACCGGTATCTTAATGGGACTGACATTGGCGATGTATCGTAATGTGGACCCTGATAAGAAGAAAAAGTACAAATCAATGTTCCTTTCTGCAGCAGTTGCCGTATTTTTAACAGGAGTAACAGAACCGCTGGAATTCATGTTCATGTTTGTTGCGGTCCCATTGTATGCATGTTACGCAGTGATCCAAGGTGCGGCTTTCGCAATGGCTGATATCATTCATTTGCGTGTTCATTCATTCGGGAATATCGAGCTGCTTACGCGAGTACCGATGGCGATTCGGGCTGGGTTAGGGAGCGACTTGCTTAACTTTGTCATCACGAGTATCGCCTTTGGAGTATTCACATACTTCTTCGCAAACTTCATGATCAAGAAATTCAACTACGCGACACCAGGGAGAAACGGCAATTATGAAGTAGACACGGAAGAGGCAACAGGTACAACGTCAAATGAATCAGCGAATGCAGATTCGCAAATCGTCAAAATCATCAATTTACTAGGCGGTCCGCAAAACATTAGCGATGTGGATGCTTGCATGACCCGTCTGCGGGTAACAGTAGCAGATAAAACTGCAGTAGGCAGTGAGGAAGACTGGAAAAAAGCCGGAGCAATGGGGCTTTTGGTCAAAGACAACGGGGTGCAGGCGGTGTATGGCCCTAAAGCGGATATCCTTAAATCAGATATTCAAGACCTTTTAGATTCAGGTGTTCAAATTCCTAAAAGTGATTTTCAAGAGAATATGCAGGATTCAATAGAAGAAAATCAAGTATTTTTAGGAAAACAGGCAAAGATCGTAGCACCAGCAAATGGGGAGTTTATCCCAATCGATCGAGTAGAAGATGAAGTCTTCTCGCAAAAAATGATGGGTGAAGGATTTGCAGTCGTTCCAGAGAATGGTGTGATCGTCAGTCCAGTCAACGGGACGATCGTTTCCGTATTTCCAACAAAACACGCGATCGGCATCCAGACAGAGGACGGAATCGAAGTACTGCTGCACATGGGTATCGATACAGTTGATCTAGGCGGAGAAGCATTCGACATCAAAGTGCAAGAAGGCGAAAAAATAAAAGCTGGAAAAATCGTCGCTTCAGCAGATTTAGCGAAAATACAAGAGGCAGGCAAGAGGACGACCATGATCGTTGTGTTCACTAATGGTGACAAGATCGAAAATTACCATTATGATAAAACAGGACTCGTTTCACGAGGAGAAACGATCGGAGCATTCGATTATTAAAGTGAGGCGAGAGCAATCAAAGTACTAACATTGAACACGCATAGCTGGATGGAAAAAGATGATAGGCAGCAAATTGAGGAATTGGCAAAAAAAATTGCTAAAGAGAAGTATGATTTGATTGGTTTACAAGAAGTGAACCAACTTCGAACGAGTTCTCCCGCTAAGCTAGATCATTATTTTCAACCCACTGTTGACCAAAAAACAGTGCACGAAGACAATTTCCTCTATTGTTTAACAGAACGCTTAAAAGAATTAGACTGTCGTTATTACTGGTCTTGGACGTACAATCATATTGGTTACGATGTCTATCATGAAGGGATAGGCTTGTTATCAAAGAATCCTATAGAAGCAAAAAGTCTGTTGCTTTCCGAAAGTGCGGACCTGTCAGACTACCACACGCGAAGAGCGATAATCGGTGAAACAAGATTTGGCTCTCAAAAAATTACAGCAGTAAGCGGACACTTCTCTTGGTGGCAAAACTTGGAGCAATCCTTTGCTTACGAATGGCGTACTTTGGAAAAAGCCCTAATGGAAAAACAAGACAAGCTGATTATTATGGGGGACTTTAATAATGATGCAAAGAAAAGCAATGAGGGATATGATTTAGTCAGAAAAAGTGCTTTAAACATACACGATGCTTTTAATACTGCCGAAGAAAGAACAGGCGAGCACACAGTGGAGACTTCTATAGATGGGTGGGGTCAAAATACGAACAGCCTTCGGATCGACTATATTTTTGCCTCTGGGGAATTTAAGATAGAAAGCTATAACATTGCTTTTAATGGAAAAAACGGAAGAATAATTAGTGATCATTACGGAATTGAAATAATAATGGACTAGCGAAAAGCTAGTCCATTTTCTGTTCGCCTGAAACTTTTTTGAAAAAGCACTGAAAAATGTTTGACATATTTTTTCAGTATGATATTATCAATAACGTTGCTGAAACATGTTGATTTAACAACGAAAAATAATTGTTGACAAGCTTTTTTTTAAGTGTTATTATTTCAAAGTTGTCAATTGAGTTTCAAAACTTTTTCAAAATTAAATGAAAAAATTTGTTGACATTCACTCAGTAACCTGTTAAGATATAAAAGTTGCTGAAACAAAGCGACAAACAACGTAGACCTTTGAAAACTGAACGAATAAAACAAACCAAATGTGTAGGGCGCTTCTATTCTATAGAAGCAAACAACATAGCAAGCAATATGCTAGCAAGTCAATTATTACAATTGAGCTTAACAATCGCAAGATTGTTTCAAACACTTTATATGAGAGTTTGATCCTGGCTCAGGACGAACGCTGGCGGCGTGCCTAATACATGCAAGTCGAACGCTTTTTCTTTCACCGGAGCTTGCTCCACCGAAAGAAAAGGAGTGGCGAACGGGTGAGTAACACGTGGGTAACCTGCCCATCAGAAGGGGATAACACTTGGAAACAGGTGCTAATACCGTATAACAATAGAAACCGCATGGTTTCTATTTGAAAGGCGCTTTTGCGTCACTGATGGATGGACCCGCGGTGCATTAGCTAGTTGGTGAGGTAACGGCTCACCAAGGCAACGATGCATAGCCGACCTGAGAGGGTGATCGGCCACATTGGGACTGAGACACGGCCCAAACTCCTACGGGAGGCAGCAGTAGGGAATCTTCGGCAATGGACGGAAGTCTGACCGAGCAACGCCGCGTGAGTGAAGAAGGTTTTCGGATCGTAAAACTCTGTTGTTAGAGAAGAACAAGGATGAGAGTAAAATGTTCATCCCTTGACGGTATCTAACCAGAAAGCCACGGCTAACTACGTGCCAGCAGCCGCGGTAATACGTAGGTGGCAAGCGTTGTCCGGATTTATTGGGCGTAAAGCGAGCGCAGGCGGTTTCTTAAGTCTGATGTGAAAGCCCCCGGCTCAACCGGGGAGGGTCATTGGAAACTGGGAAACTTGAGTGCAGAAGAGGAGAGTGGAATTCCATGTGTAGCGGTGAAATGCGTAGATATATGGAGGAACACCAGTGGCGAAGGCGGCTCTCTGGTCTGTAACTGACGCTGAGGCTCGAAAGCGTGGGGAGCAAACAGGATTAGATACCCTGGTAGTCCACGCCGTAAACGATGAGTGCTAAGTGTTGGAGGGTTTCCGCCCTTCAGTGCTGCAGCTAACGCATTAAGCACTCCGCCTGGGGAGTACGACCGCAAGGTTGAAACTCAAAGGAATTGACGGGGGCCCGCACAAGCGGTGGAGCATGTGGTTTAATTCGAAGCAACGCGAAGAACCTTACCAGGTCTTGACATCCTTTGACCACTCTAGAGATAGAGCTTCCCCTTCGGGGGCAAAGTGACAGGTGGTGCATGGTTGTCGTCAGCTCGTGTCGTGAGATGTTGGGTTAAGTCCCGCAACGAGCGCAACCCTTATTGTTAGTTGCCATCATTTAGTTGGGCACTCTAGCGAGACTGCCGGTGACAAACCGGAGGAAGGTGGGGATGACGTCAAATCATCATGCCCCTTATGACCTGGGCTACACACGTGCTACAATGGGAAGTACAACGAGTCGCGAAGTCGCGAGGCTAAGCTAATCTCTTAAAGCTTCTCTCAGTTCGGATTGTAGGCTGCAACTCGCCTACATGAAGCCGGAATCGCTAGTAATCGCGGATCAGCACGCCGCGGTGAATACGTTCCCGGGCCTTGTACACACCGCCCGTCACACCACGAGAGTTTGTAACACCCGAAGTCGGTGAGGTAACCTTTTGGAGCCAGCCGCCTAAGGTGGGATAGATGATTGGGGTGAAGTCGTAACAAGGTAGCCGTATCGGAAGGTGCGGCTGGATCACCTCCTTTCTAAGGAAATAGTTCATCTTAGATGAACGTTACGGAAACTACACAGGCTTGCTTTTATTCGTTCAGTTTTGAGAGGTCTACTCTCAAATCGTTCATTGAAAACTGGATACAGAAACAAAATGTTAAACAAACCGAGAACACCGCGTTGAATGAGTTTTTTAATAAGTTCAATTGCTTATTTATTACTAAGGAACATGATCGCTCATGGAAATTAGTAAGACCCTTGACGCAAGTCAAGATAAGGTTAAGTGAATAAGGGCGCACGGTGGATGCCTTGGCACTAGGAGCCGATGAAGGACGGGACTAACACCGATATGCTTCGGGGAGCTGTAAGTAAGCTTTGATCCGGAGATTTCCGAATGGGGAAACCCAGCATCTTTTATAGGATGTTACTTTTCAGTGAATACATAGCTGAATAGAGGTAGACGCAGAGAACTGAAACATCTAAGTACCTGCAGGAAGAGAAAGAAAAATCGATTCCCTGAGTAGCGGCGAGCGAAACGGGAAAAGCCCAAACCAAGAGGCTTGCCTCTTGGGGTTGTAGGACTCCAATATGGTAGTTCAGTGAGATAGTCGAAGGACCTGGAAAGGTCTGCTAGAAAGGGTAAAAGCCCCGTAGACAAAATTTGACTGGCACCTAGGAGGATCCTGAGTACGGCGGAACACGAGGAATTCCGTCGGAATCCGGGAGGACCATCTCCCAAGGCTAAATACTCCCTAGTGACCGATAGTGAACCAGTACCGTGAGGGAAAGGTGAAAAGCACCCCGGAAGGGGAGTGAAATAGATCCTGAAACCGTGTGCCTACAACAAGTTAGAGCCCGTTAATGGGTGATAGCGTGCCTTTTGTAGAATGAACCGGCGAGTTACGATTACTTGCGAGGTTAAGTTGAAAAGACGGAGCCGCAGCGAAAGCGAGTCTGAATAGGGCGAATGAGTAAGTGGTCGTAGAC